>DKEX01000005.1:2118-3606 GCA_002452295.1 Firmicutes bacterium UBA6811
GAGAGGCGAGATGCCTAGTTTCTGGGCATTATCCGGGTGAGGCTGGCTAGATCTTGGGCATTCCTGACGATCTCGGCAGGACTCCCCTCTCCGACTGAGAAATATCCCTGGTAAGCGGCCTGATCGACACCAGGTACAACCACGAGCTGCCCATCATCGTGACCACGAACTTGAGCCGCGCTGACCTCTCGGAAAGGGTCGGTGCTCAGATTGTGAGTAGGCTCTGGAAATCCTGCGCGAGGGTTACGGTGAGTGAGCCAGACAGGCGGATGGGTGGCAAGCGGACAGGGATAAGAGAACTCACAGCGTGACAATGAATCTGTCGTTACATGACGGCAATGTTCCGGTCGTCAACGGCGTCACGGCTGAGACACTTCACTGGGAAAGGAGTCGAGAGGGCAGTGGGTCGGTGCAAAGCTGGGGGCGACACTGACGCTTCATCATGGATAGAAAACAAGGGGGTCTTTGGATACAGTGGTTACGCTGGCCAGGAGACAGCTTCTCGGACTTGTCTGTCGTCAGACTGTCGTCAACCGGCCTTTTGTCGTATGCCACTGTGCCCGCAAACCCCCGTCAAATCTGGCGCGCCTGGAGGGACTCGAACCCCCGACCCTCTGATCCGTAGTCAGATGCTCTGATCCTCTGAGCTACAGGCGCGCGAAATCTGGTCTCATGCGTGTTGTCGCGTGTTGTGTCGTTTGCTTCAACAGCTATGATACCACAAGTCTGCCCGACATTCAAGGGCCGCAAGCAAAGCGCTGCAACCGGTTGCAGCCTTCTTGACAGGGGCCTGGCCTCTGTGGTATAAACGTTGTGGAAGCGAGAGTCCTTGATGTGGTAAGCGCCGCCACAGGGACGTTGCACAGCTTGAAATCCAAATCATTTGCGCGAGCGCCAGGGCGGGCTTGGTGGCGTATCGGCGTAAGTATCAGGTGGCCCCGTAGCTCAGTGGATAGAGCAGCGGTTTCCTAAACCGCGTGTCGCACGTTCGACTCGTGTCGGGGCCACCATTTTCTTGCCCGACTTTCTGCCCATCTTCAGGAGTGAATCGAGTGGCGGCTGACCCGGATACCCGAAGGCTTCGGGACGAGATCGAGGCCCTACGCAAGGGCCTCTCCAAGGTTATCGAGGCGAACAGGGGTGCTCTGACTTCAGAGGAGGTTCTTGCGTTCAGCAAGAGGCTTGACGAGGCGATCGTCCTGTTTCAGTTGAGTTTGCCCGAAATCCAGCAGGCCCGCCAGGCTTGCGGCGCTTTCAGTGGCCACGCCGTCCGGATCGCCGAAGGGTGACGGGCGGAATAATGATGATGATGGCCGATGGGCGATGGCAGGCAGAACCTGGCAATGCCGGCGTCAAGGCCTGCGGTGGCGCCCGGGCGGTGACGGCGGGCCGGTGGGGCGCAGACGGTGTGCGGGGTAGCGCGCGGGCAACGCAGGGTAGCGCGGTGGGGCGACAGGTGGCGCCAGCGCTGACGCACGGACCTAAGAG
>DKEX01000022.1:0-15964 GCA_002452295.1 Firmicutes bacterium UBA6811
ATCTGCCGTCACCGCCTCTGTATGAGCCGATCCTCCTGCGGCCAGAGCCCGAGCATCAATGGATATGGCTACGTTCGGCAAAGCATCCTTGAGCCATCTTATCTGGGTGTGCGTAAGAGGAGTCACACTACCTACCAGCGCCAGCACTACTCGTCCGCGTATGCCTTGCTGAACGTCGTTTGTCGGGGAGATCCCGGAAGCCGCTGCGACGAACGCTGTAAACGGGCCGGGGTCGACGGCAAGCACCTGAAAAGGGAGATGCGTTGTGGCCTGAGCAATGGCCTGGACGTCATCGTTGGTCACGGCATCAACGACGACCATCTCCGCGCCGCAGTCGCGCGCCTCGACAAGGCGACGGCTTATGGTCTCCCATCCCTGCAGCACGTCTTCAAGCCGAACGTGGCCGACCGTCCGATGCGTCCCATCCTGGATGAGCGAGGGGACATGAGACCTCGAAACCGGCGTGCGGGGATCCTTGGCCACAGGGGTCCTCTCGAGAGGAATACCGTTGACTATCTGATATCCGCCGACCGTGATTCGCCCTGAAAGGGGATACGCGGGTACTACAACGGCCATTTCGAGATGGCCCAGTTCGTCAAGGGCGGCGTCGATCTCGCTGGATACGTTCCCGCGGAGAGTGGTGTCTATTCTCTTGCTGAACCTGGATGCGCCCCGCCCCTTGAATCGCGACAGGCATGCGCGAACACGCAAGTAGGCCTCATCAGCCGGAAGAGCGCGGCTATTGGTTGACATTATGACAACATCCTGGGTGAGGGTCGGCGACAGTGCTTCGGCCCGCTCTGGTATGAGCGTTGCTGTGCGAAGACCCTGAGCGGCGAGAAGCGCGCCGGTGGCGTTGGCACCAGTCAAGTCATCGGCAACCACGACAAGCCTCGTCATCGCGTTTTCACCCCGGTTTTGATGTCGTCCTTCATTGTGCTGGTCCCCTGAGGTGTACCTTCTCCCCTGATGACTCTCGCCCCGGAATCCTGCAACGCCTGAAGGAGAGTCGTGTCTGCCCCGTCATCGGTGATCACCCCATATAGTTCAGCGAAGGTGCAGATCTGAGCAAACACTCTCAAGCCGAACTTGCTGTGGTCCGCCAGGACCACCGGCTTTGACGCTGCGAGGATCATGGCCCTCTTGAGCGGAACCTTGTTGATGTTGCGCGTCATAACCCCGCTACTCGGGTCGATGGCATCACAGCCAATGAACGAAGCGTCCACATGAAGGGGAGCAACCATGCCCTCCGCCACGGGTCCCATCATGTTGTAGACACCAGGTTGGACTTCGCCCCCAGTGCAGATCACCCTGATCCCCCGGCAGTCGGCCAGCTCGGCTGCGATCTTTAGGTCGTTCGTAACTACGGTGAGATCCCGGAACGCGTGAAGCCTCTCCGCTAGCGCAAACGTGGTAGAGCCTGCGTCGAGGATGATCGCATCGCCTTCGGATATCAACCGGAGCGCCGTTTCGGCTATCCTGGCCTTCTCTGCCGGTAGAGAGCCCGCCTTCGAGGAGTACGGCACGTCGCGTGTGATCCCGCTCCGCAGCATAGCCCCGCCGTGAACGCGGACGACCATCCCTGCTTCCTCGAGGGCCTTCAGGTCGCGCCGCGCTGTCATTTGGGAGACGCCAAACCTGCCTGCGATCTCCTCCACGCCGACGGCTCCGCGCGAACTGACATACTCCGCAATCAGAACCTGTCTCTCGCTGGATAGCACGCCTGGTACCCCCAAATCCGCCTGAGCTTGTGGACACCCACCAGTCTCCCCACCGCCGACGCAGGCACAGAGAGGATAGTCTCGGACGACGCCGGCTGCCACAAAGACTGATGTGCGTTTCTGTTTGCTTCCGATCGCAGATGCACTATTCTACGATGCCATTAGAAACTCCTGCTCGTGGGTTGCATTTTCTGCGGTGTTGTGTCGCTGAATCCTCGACTTTGTTGGAGGATATCGGTGGAATGAAGCGCAGGTGACATACGACGTGAGAGCTGTGAACCGGGGGATTCCAGGATTCAGGTATGCCGAGAAGAAGGCCGATTACTGGGAGACGCACTCGGTGACCGACCATTACGTACTCGACGCGCCCCTTGCATACCGGCGCAATGGAATTGCCAGGTCCATGCTCGACCCCCCTCGCCGGGAGGCCGGTCGCGAGGTGCGAGCCTGCTCACGCGTCCTGGCTTTCGCCATGCTCGCCCTGGGAGAGAGGTTCGACGGGGCGGGACGGGGTGATGGTGGAGATGGCATGCTTGTAAATGAGATCCTGCTTGCTGCCATCGGATAGGATGAGGGTGAAGCTGTCGAAGCCCTTGACGAGGCCTTTCATCTGGTAGCCGTTTACGAGGTACACGGTGACCGGGATCCCCTGGCGCCTCACGGCGTTCAGGAACATGTCCTGGAGGTTGGGTGACGGCTTGTTCATCCCGTGAACCATCCTTTCGTCTCGTCGCTGGCGTCTTGCGCGCGAGCCAGGGGCCTTTTCGTCCACCTGCCCGGCGACGCGGCGTCACCAGGGCGACGGACCCTGGACGACCACTCGCGCGAGCGATTCGGAACGCCGATGCTCTGGGCGCTGTGCAGCTACCCTTCTACGTTCTGCATGGCCGCGAGTTTTCCTCTGACAAGCGCTATGAGGCAAGTGGCCGCCTCCGACACGGTTGCCAGAGACCCGAGATCGACCCACTTGATGCGCGGGTCGGCGCGGAACCAGGTGAGCTGGCGCTTCGCGTAGCGCCTTGTGTTTCGCTTGATGGTCTCCACGGCTTCGTCGAGGGGGCACCTGCCCTGCAGGTGCTCGACGATCTCCTTGTAGCCCAGCGCCTGCCCGGCTGTGAGGGCCCGTTCGTATCCCTGTTCGAGAAGGCGCCGGGTCTCATCCACGAGGCCCTGCTCCATCATGAGGTCGCATCGCCGATCTATGCGCTCGTAGAGGGCCTCCCTGTTCCGGACGAGCCCGATCATCACTAGCCTGTCGATGCGAAATCCCCCTCTCCGGCCCATCCGCCACATCTCGGAGATGGGTCTCCCGGTCGTGGCATATACCTCGAGTGCGCGGATGATGCGGCGGGCGTCGTTGGGGTGAATCCTCCGCGCCGCCACCGGATCCACCTCTTCGAGCCTCGCGTGGAGCGCCGGCGCTCCAAGGCGCTCGGCCTCCTCCTGAAGCTCCTTGCGTAGCTCTGGCGAGGCGCCCTCCCACGGGAAGAGGAACCCGTCCACGACGGCCTTGACGTAAAGCCCGGTGCCGCCTACGAGGAGCGGGAACCGGCCCCGCGCCATGATGTCGTCCATGGCCGCCTGCGCAAGCTCCTGGAACCTCGCGACGTTGAACGTCTCGCCGGGGTCAGCCACGTCGATGAGGTGATGCGGCACCCGGGCGCGTTCGGCCGGAGAAGGCTTCGCCGTGCCGATATCCATGTGACGATACACCTGCATGGAGTCGGCAGACACGACCTCCCCGCCCAGCCTGGCGGCGACTTCGACGGAAACGTCGGTCTTGCCCACCGCGGTGGGACCGACTATCACCACGAGGAGGTCAGGGGCCGCGTGCCCGCCACGGCTCCGGCCTGAGGACCTTGTCATCTCCCGCGCCCTCTTCTTGCCCATGCTTTTCCCACGCCTTCTTGCCCAGCCCAGGTGAACCACAAATCGCTGCCGCTTCGCTGGAGGTGAGGCCGGAATCGGGCGGCCAGTTGGCCCGGGGATGAAGGGCCCCTGAGCCGGATCGAGCGAGACCAGGACCTCACCCACGGCGGAACGCGCGCTCGATCTCCGCCCGACTGATCCTGAGCACGGTGGGCCGACCGTGCGGACAGGAGTACGGGTCTTTCGCACGCGCAAGGTCCGCGAGGAGCCTCTCGATCTCCGCCGGCTCCAGCGCGCGCCGGGCCTTCACCGCTGCCTTGCAGGCGACCTGCGCCGCGACGCGCTCGAGCACCTCCCCGGGGTCACGGCCACCGCTGCCGCCTGGGCAGCCAGCGCTGTCCGCGCCGCCATCGACGCCACCGATACCACCACCACTACCGTCGCTGCCGTCGCTGGTACCGCTACTGCCGCTGCTGCCACCGCCCTCCGCATCATCGAGGGAAGCCTCGAGGGCGGCCTGCACCACCTCGACCACATCGCCGGTCCCCCGGAGCGCGGCAAGCGCAGCCGGGATGCCCCGAAGAAGCAGCGACGACGGCCCGAACGGTTCGATGAGAAAGCCGAGCTTCGCAAGCTCCCCCAGGATGGCCTCGACACGCGCAGCCGCCCGGGGCGATATCTCCAGCGTCGTGGGGATGAGGGTTTGTACCCGCGCTCTGCCGCTTCCAAGCCCCTCGAGCACCTCCTCGTACATGACGCGCTCGTGGGCCGCGTGCTGGTCGACTATGACAAGGTCGTCGCCGTCGGTGGCGAGGATATATGTGCCGAGGAACACGCCGAGCGGGACAAAGCCCACCCGAGAGGTGACGTCCGTAATGTCCCCATGCATGGGCGCCCCGGCGAAGCCAGCTGCCTGGAGGTCTGCCGGGTCAGCGCCACCGCCGCGGACGTCGGCCTCCGGTTTGCCCGGGTGGACAGGCGCTGCGGCGCCGTGGGGCGCTACGGAATAGGTGCCGGCTCCGTCCTGCACCGCCTCCGGGATCGTGTCCTGCTGGACGCCGGTCGCGCCTCGCCCCGCGCCGCCCGGCCAACGCTGCCACGTCGTCACCCAGCGAGGACCAGGGCCGGGGCCAGGAACCGCCTGAGCGTTGCCACCGAAGCTGTCACTTCCGAGCTTCCGGCCGAGGTCTGGCGCCGCCCCCACCGACCGCAGCGCAGACGCAGCCGCCTGCGCGGCGAGGCCGAACACCTCGTGGCCGCCGGAGAACCTCACCTCCCGCTTCGCCGGGTGGACATTGACGTCGATCGACGTGGGGTCCGTCGATATCCACAGGAACACCGCCGGGTGACGCCCCGCAGGGAGCCTCCTGCCGTAAGCGTTCTCGATCACCCGAACGACCGCCGGCGCCACCACGGGCCTGGCGTTCACGAAGACGCACTGGGCGTCGCGGCCCGGCCTGGACGCGTCCGGCGCCGATATGAACCCCTCGATGCGCGTGCGCGCCGTCCCCGCCACCACGGGTAACAGCACCTTCGCAAGGCCCGCGCCGTACACCGAGGCGATGGCCAGGCGCCTGTCGCCCTCAGCGTCCCCCTGGGCGAGCAGGGCCTCCCGGCCGCCCTGGATGAGGCGAAACCTCACCTTCGGCCATGCCAGGGCCAGCCTGGCCACCACTTCGTGCACGTGGTCCAGCTCGGTTGCGGGGCGCCTCTGGAACTTGCGCCTGGCAGGTGTGTTGAAGAAAAGGTCACGGCACGTCACGGCTGTGCCAACGGGCGAAGCCGCGTCCTCCTCCAGGACGAGTGCGCCTCCCTCGTACACGATGCGCGTGCCCGCTGCGTCCCCGGCCCGGCGCGTCACAAGCTCCACCCGGGCGACCGCCCCGATGCTCGCGAGGGCCTCCCCTCTGAATCCCATGGTGAGGACGGTCGCAAGGTCGGCAGCCCGCCTGATCTTGCTCGTGGCATGACGCAGGAACGCCATCTTCGCATCGCGCCTGCTCATGCCGGAGCCGTTATCGCTCACCCTGATGAACTCGCCCGGGGCGCCTCGGAGCTCCACAGTCACGCCAGACGCCCCCGCATCGATGGCGTTCTCGACGAGCTCCTTGACTACAGACGCCGGCCGCTCTATCACCTCGCCGGCGGCGACCTTGTTGATGGTCTCGTCGTCCAGGACGACGATGGTCTCCTCCGCCCTCTCGCTCACCCGTTCTCGTTCCCCTCGGCCCTCGCCTTGAGCTCGGCGAGTTTCTCCAGAGCCTCCAGAGGCGTGATCCGGTTTATGTCGAGCGCCCGGATCTCCGCGGCGATGTCCTCATACCTGCCGGCAGCGCTGCCCGAAAGGAGCGCCGGACGCTCGTCCCCTTCGGCACTCCCCTCCCTGCTCGCGCCGGCCTCGCCCCCATCCATCAGCATGGCGAGCAGGCTTATCTGCTGCGGCCGCGAAGGGCTAAGCATCTCGAGCTCGCGCAGGATGGTGCCGGCCCGCCTCACGATCTCCCCCGGCATGCCCGCCATCCTCGCCACGTTTATCCCGTAGCTCCTGTCGCACCCTCCCGGGACGAGCCTGAAGAGGAACACCACCTCCCCGCCGCGCTCCTCGGCTTCCACCCGGAAGTTCCTCACGCGCGGGAGCTTGTCCTCGAGCGCGGTCAGCTCGTGGAAGTGCGTCGTGAATATGGTCTTGGCTCGCACCCTGTTGTGCAGGTATTCAATGACCGCCTGGGCGATGGCCATCCCGTCGTACGTGCTCGTTCCCCTGCCGAGCTCGTCGATGAATATGAGGGTCCTCTCCGTCGCCTGGGCGAGGATGGCCGCGGTCTGCAGGAGCTCCACCATGAACGTGGACTTGCCCGAGGCGATCTCCTCGCTGGACCCCGCCCTCACCGCGATCCTGTCGGTGAGCGGGATGCGCGCGGACGTCGCCGGCACGAAGCTGCCCACGTGCGCCATCAGCGTGATGAGGAGCGCAGACTTCCCGAGCGTGCTCTTGCCTGCCATGTTCGGACCGGTGAGGACCATGACCTGGCAGCCATCGGGCCCCAGCCGGATGTCGTTGGGGACGAACGCCCCGGCCGGCAGGGTCGCCTCCACCACGGGATGGCGAGCGCCCACGATCTCCAGCTCCCCGCCCCCGTGGATCACCGGCCTCACATACCCGTAAGACGCCGCCACCTCGGCAAGGCTTGCGAACACGTCGGCCTCGGCGAGCGCCCTCGCCGCCTCCTGGATCCTCGCCGTCTCCTGCGCCACGCGCGCCCGCACCTCGCAGAACAGCTCATACTCCAGGCGCGACATGTGCTCCTTCGCCTTCAGGATGATGGCCTCGTGCTCCTTCAGCTCGGGCGTGATGAACCGCTCCGCCCCCGAAAGGGTCTGCTTCCGGGTCCAGCCCTCGGGCACGAGGGCCAGGTTCGGGCGCGTCACTTCGATGTAATACCCGAATATCTGGTTATACCCGACCTTGAGGGACTTGATGCCCGTCCGCTCCCTTTCGGCCGCCTCCAGCGAGGCAAGGAACTCGCGGCTCCTTGCGCTCGTCCGGCGCATCTCGTCGAGGTCGGCCGAGTAGCCGTCGCGGATGATGCCGCCCTCCGTGAGGACAGGCGGCGGGTCGTCGCAGATGGCGCCGGCAATAAGCTCGCGCACATCCGAAAGGTCACCGAGCCTCGTCGCGAGCTCCCGCAACGCCTCGCACCGCGCCTGGCCGAGGACCTCCCGCACCTGCGGGACGGCGGCGAAGGACTCGGCGAGCGCCACGAGGTCGCGCGCGCCGGATGCGCCCGTCGAGACCCTCGTGGCGAGCCTCTCCATGTCGCGCACCGCCGAAAGAGCCTTTCGAAGCTCGTCCCGCGTCACGACGTCCTTCGCAAACAGCTCGACCGCGTCCAGCCTCCGGTCGATCTCGGCGATGTGCTGCGAGGGCCTGTCCAGCCACCTCCGGAGGAGCCTTGCCCCCATGGACGTGATCGTGCGGTCGAGGACGCCAAGCAGGGTGTGGCCGCCCGAGCGCCGGCGGATGGGGTCGGATATCTCCAGGCTCCGCCTGGTCTCGGGGTCGAGGCCCATGGCGTCTCCGCACGAGTAAGCCCTGACTGCGCTCATGTGCGCAAGCGAGGTCATCTGCGTCCTCTGCAGGTAAATGAGGACCACGCCCGCTGCCTGGATGCCGCCGGGGTACTCGAGAGCCCCGGACGACTCGAGCGCCGCCGCACCGAAGTGCTCCTCCACCGCCCTGGACGCGGCGGCGGGCGACGCGCCGATGCCGTCGCACGGGGTGAGCGTGAGGCCCTCGATCCCGCGCAGCGCCTCCACCAGGCGAGCATCCCTTGCCGCATCGGGCGGGATGAGGCATTCCCTCGGCCCGAGCCGCGCCATCTCGGCCAGGACAGCATCGTGCGCCCGCTGCCCCGCCGCCTCGGTGATGGAGAACTCCCCTGTGGACACATCGGCTACCGCAAGGCCGATGGCCCGCCCGCGCAGGGCAAGCGCCGCGAGGTAGTTGTTGGACCTTGCATCGAGGAACTCGGGCTCGGTGACGGTGCCCGGGGTGACGACCCGCGTCACATCGCGCCTCACCAGCTGTTTGCCCGGCCCTGGCGCCTCCATCTGGTCGCACACGGCGACCTTGTAGCCGCTATCCACGAGCCGCGCTATGTAAGCCTGGGCGGCGTGGTATGGAACGCCGCACATGGGCATCCTGCTACCCTTGCCCGTCTCGCGCGAGGTCAGCGTGATCTCGAGCACCCGCGACGCCACCTCGGCGTCCTCGTTGAACATCTCGTAGAAGTCGCCCAGCCTGAACATGAGTATGGCGTCGGGGTGCCTGTCCTTTATCGCCTGGTACTGCTGAAGCATCGGAGTGGTCAAACGCCGGCCACCTCCACCACCTCGCCGATCTGCGTCCATGCCTGCGGCTTCGTGATCCTGACATTGACGAGGCGCCCTGTCGCGGCCCGGTCGTCGCGGGGGAATACCACGAGCTTGTTCGTGCGCGTGCGCCCCGCAAGCATGGCGGGGTTGGTTTTGCTCTCCCCCTCCACCAGGACCTCGACTACGTTGCCCGCAAGGCTGCTGTTGATCTCGACTGTGATGGCCTCCTGCACGTCGATGAGCCGCTGTATCCTGTGGCTCTTCACGTCGTCCGGAACCTGATCCTTCATGCGGGCGGCTGCGGTGCCCCGGCGCGGGGAGAACACGAACGTGAACGCCGAGTCGAATCGCACCTCCCTGACCACCTTCAGCGTCTCGAGGAAGTCCTCCTCGGTCTCACCCGGGAAGCCCACGATGAGGTCTGTGGTGACGGAGGAGTCAGGGACGGCTCCGCGGATGCGGCGCACGAGGTCGAGGTATTCGCTTTGCGTGTAGCCGCGGTTCATGCGCCGGAGCACCCTGTCTGACCCGGCCTGGAGCGGAAGGTGAAAGTGCTCACAGACTGTGCGCGATGCGGCGATGGTGTCGATCAGCTTCTGCGAGAAACCCCTGGGATGGCTCGTCGTGTATCGGATCCTGTACATGCCAGGTGTCCCGTCGAGCGCCTGCAGGAGGTCGGCGAAGTCGCGGCCGTCCTCGAGATCGTGCCCGTAGGAGTTCACGTTCTGCCCGAGGAGCACGACCTCGCGAAACCCGGCCTCGCCGAGACCCCGCACCTCCTCGACGATCTCCTCGAACCTGCGGCTCCTCTCTCGGCCCCGCACGTAGGGGACGATGCAGTAAGAGCAGAAGTTGTTGCAGCCGTGTATTATGGTGGCCCACGCGGACACGCCCTCGGCGCGGCGCACGGGGAGGTGCTCGACGATGCCGCCTTCATCATCCCAGACCTCGACGGCCTTCTGGCCCGCCTCAACCCTGTCGAGAAGCTCGGGGAGGCGGTGGAGGTTCATCGTGCCGAACACGAGGTCCACGTGGGGCAGCTTCTGCTCGATGCGCCGGGCCTCGCCCTCCTGCTGCACCATGCACCCCGAGATGCCGATGATGAGGTCGGGCCTCGCCCGCTTGAGCCGCTTCAGGTCGCCGACCCGCCCGTACACCTTCCGCTCGGGGTTCTCCCGCACGCAGCAGGTATTGAAGATGATGAGGTCGGCCTCCTCCGGCGCGCTCGCCGCGACGTATCCACGTCCCTCCAGCATTCCGGCGATTATCTCCGAGTCGTGCTCGTTCATCTGGCATCCGAAGGTTTGAATGAAGTACTTCCGCATCGTCCCGTCCTCTTGCCGAATGGCGCATTCCTTACAACGCCGAATCTACATGGGCCCATGCCATGGCCAATCCAATTCTAACACATATTCTTGGCAACGAGAACCTGCTGCTTGCGTGGTGCGTGAGAGGCGTCGACTGCCGGTCACCTGCGCAGGACGCCTGCCCTGCGCAGGAGGCGTGCGAGGGGCTGGCCGACGAAGGGAACGAGGGAGACCTCACGGAAGCTCAGCTCTCCAAGGATGAGGAGGCCGAGGCCGTATACCGCGGCGCCTGCGAGGATGGCCGTAACGGTAGAGATGAGGTTGCTATACGTGCGCCCCATCAGCAGGCGAAACACGCCATCCACCGCCGTGACCATGACGAGGCAGCTCGCGAGGGCCCGCCACCCGACGCCGAGAAGCCGCAGGCCATCGCCGGTGAGGCCGCCGACGGCGAGGGTGTTGAGCATGCCTGTTACGAGGAACGCGAGGCCCGTGCCGAGGGCAGCCCCCCTCACCCCTACTCCGGGCATGGCCGTAAGGACGAAGTTAACCGCTCCCGCCACAACGGCGCCAACCAGGCCGTTTCTCGCGGGCACCAGCACCCTGCCCAGGCCGTTGAGCACCCCCGCGGTGGTCTGTTGCAGGCAGAAGAACACCGATGCGAAGGCCATCACCGAGAGCGGCGCCCCGCCCGCCGGGTCCTTGAACAGCAGCGCGCATATCTGGGTCGGAAGCACGGCGAGGCCTGCGGCAGCCGGGAGGCCTATCACCAGGGCGCTCCTCACGGCCTGCCTGGCGAGCCCCCTCGCCCGTTGTCTCTGCCCCGCCGCATCCGCCGCGGCCACCTGAGGCACAAGATTGGCGGCGACGGCCGAGGTGACGACGCCCGGCAGCGCCACAAGGCCCACGGCCATCACAGAGAGATGCCCGAACAGCCTGGTGGACTCGGTCACAGACAAGCCCGCCTGCTGGAGCCGCGCGGGCACGATTATGGCGTTGATGGCGTCCAGCAGGGGAACGGCGAGCGCAGCCACCGTGGCGGGGCCTGCAAGCAGCAGAAGCTGCCTGAGGGTACCCCCCGCCGTGGCGCGCGCGCGGCCGCCGGCGCCGGGCAATCGCGCACCCGTTCGACCGCCGAAAGGACGGCGCCGTGTGCGCCCGGCAGGGGGTTCCCTGCCTGTTGCCAGATAGAACGCTACCAGCAAAACGAGGCCAACGGCCGAACCCACACAGGTGCCCATGGCGGCCCCGGCCGCCGCCCACTGCACGCCTCTTGGCATGAGCGCATACGCGAGCGCAAGGCCCACAATGACCCGGGCGACCTGCTCAGCCACGTGCGACACGGCCGTCGGGGTCATGGTCCGACAGCCCTGGAAATAGCCGCGAAGGACGCTCGATACAGCGGTTGCCGCGAGTGCGGGTGAGAGGTACTTTAGGGCGAAATATGCTCGCGGGTCCTTGACGACGAACGTGCTTATGATCCCCGCCCCGGCATGTAGGGCCGCCGAGAGCGCCACCGCGACCGGGATGATGAACCCGAGGCACACCAGGAGGACCTGCCTTGCGCCCTGGGCGTCGGCAAGCGCCTGGCGCTCGGCCACGAGCTTGGACGTGGCGACAGGGATCCCGGAGACGCAGAGCACCAGCGCAATGGCGAACACCGGCGATGCCATGTGGAGGAGGCCCACACCCTCGGCGCCAATGAGGCGGGTCAGCGGAATGGTGAAGAGGGCCCCGAGGGCCTTTGTTACGATCCCCGCGACCACCAGGATAGCGGTGCCCCTGAGAAACGACTGTGATTTCATGGCGGTACCCTATCTATTAGAGGGCACCCGCGATGATGCCTTGAGTTTGGGCGCGTCCTGGCGGACGCGGACACCCCTTTCCTCCCCCGCGCAAAGGGGGCTTGAGCCATACGCGGTGCGCGATGCGCGATATGCGAGACGAGGCGCTATGCCCTGTGTGGCTTCAGGACAGCTATGGGCGTCTGCTGGTCGTCGTTGCCGAAGGGGTTGTGGGCGAGGGCGCGGATCACCCAGTCCAGCTTGCCCTGCAGGCTCGAGCCGAGCACATCCACGCACCCGATGTCGTTCACGTCAACAACCACCGCATCCACCCCTGTGGCCGCCCTGATGTCGCGCGCCACCTCATCAGGGTTTGCGGGCCCCAGGATGACGTGCTTGTCATACGGGGGCATGGTGCCGGCGATGTCGTCGATCTGGGCGAGGGAGCGGCCCGCAACCCTGAAGAAGTCACCCCGGCGCCCGACGACCCGCCCGAGGCCTGCGGCCACCGTGCCAAGGAGCACCTTCCCTGCGCCCGCCTCGTCGATGGCAAGCTGCATCGCCGGGGGCGTGGCGAGACTGCCGTCCTTACCAGGGAGTTTGCAGAGGGCCCGTGCGAGAGGCCCTGGGCGAACCGATCCGGGGAGCACGGCCCTGCCTTGCGCGATGGACACGACGCTTTCCGCCACGGCTATGACGTCTCCGGACGACGCGATCCCCTGGACGTACCGACGCACCACGTCCGCGATGTTCTCGTCCTCCTTCACCAGATGGGTCCTGATGGGAATCACGTCAACCTTCACGGGGACCTCCCGCTCCTTCGCCCCCGCCGGCGCGCCCCCGAAAGCAAGCGGGGCACGGTCCACAAAGTAGCGCTTCAGGCCGGTCACGATGGCAGATGCGGCCCGCTCCTTGAAGGTGCTGCTGCGGAGCCATCCCTCCTCCGCCCAGTTGGTGATGGTCGCCACCTCCACGAACACACACGGGGCACCAGGGCCCACCGCCGGCTTGCCGGGGTACCTCGCCACGCCCCTCGTTATCAGGGGTAGCTTCTCGACGAGGGACGACTGCACATACCTTGCGAGCGATTCGCTCTCGGGATCTGGAAGGTGGAGCGTTCGTGACCCGGCGACCGCCCGATCCGGCGCCCCGAAAGTATGGATGCTTACGAACGCGTCGGCGTCCGCGTCCCTCGCCGTCGCGAATCGCTTCGCCGCGGGGACCCCGTCATCGGAGGTGCGGGTCATCACGACCGCCGCCCCGGCCAGGGTAAGGTGGGTGGAAAGCAGGCGGGCAATCTCGAGCACGACCTTCTTTTCGACCAGGTTCACGGGGCCGCGCTCCCCTGTGTCGCTTCCGCCGTGCCCCGGGTCCACTGCCACAACCTTGCTCTCGAAGACGGCCTTGATGGGGCTCCGGTCGATATCCACGACGAGGCGCGCCGGAATCCCGGCGGCCTCTGTCACGGTCCACGATGGTGAGTGCTCCAGCCTGGCGACGACCGACGGATGGGGCGGGCCGTCCTTGACTCTGACATCCACCAGGAGCCCATCGTTCACAGCGATAACCGCGGGGGCCATCGTAAGCTGGGATCCCGGAAGGTCCACCCGGATCTCGCCGGGTGACGGGGCGCGGACACGGTGGAAAGGCAGTGGCGTCGCCTCGATGACGAGGCGTGAGGTGAGACGCCGGCACGTCGCGTCCGAGTGCCCTGTCGCCCACACATTGGTAATCCTGGGATTTCCCAAATGCACCAACCCCGCCCGGCGCAATTCTCGCATCGCCTCGAAACGGTGACACATTACATGCTATGCACGGGCAGGTTGTTCGCTGCACTCTTCTTTGTGTCCGTTTGCCGCCCTGTTCGCGGCCGCGCCTTACCCTCCCGAGACCGGTGGGAGCACTGTGATTTTATCCCCCGGGGATAGCGTCGCTGTCGCGCCTGCCACCCTGTCGCCGACGAGGACGATGCCCCAGAGACCTTGCTCGAGGCCTGCTGCCGCCAGTGCGTCGCTCACCACGGCCCCGTCGGGGATGTCGAGATCCGTCCTCTCAGCGAGCCCAGGGCGTATTGACGCCAGCACTTTCGATATCTCCACCGTGACCCTCATGATATCCTCCCCAGCGCCTGAAGCTCCGCCGCGACATCCCTGAGGCCAAGCCTCTCGAGGGTCTTCGCCGTGGGCCGTCCGTTCCTGTCCCAGCCGCGCAGGTCATAGTACTCATCAAGCAGCCTGTCGAGGTCCTCGCGGGTTATGCGAGAACCCGCAAGAGGCCCGTCAGGCACCGGCTCCGTGTAGAACCTTCTCGGCGGCTGGTCGTCGGCCCTGCCGAAGTCGGCCCTCTCCCGCACGCCGAAGGCCCGGACGAGGTTCCAGATCCGCTCGGACTTGTCGAGAAGGTCGTCCCACGAGTCCTGGCGCCCCGTGACCGCCGGGTAAAGCCTGGCGTAGTACTCCAGTGGCAGGCCCAGCTCGACCCACTGGAGCCGGCACACGCCCAGGCAGTCGAAGAGGGGCCTTGTGTGCTGCAGCTCGATGACCTTCGCCGCCTTGCCCTTGATGATGTTGCGGCCGACGGCGATGTCGTGGGTGATCGCCCACGCCCTGTTGTGATGCGCGCCGATGTCGCACGTCATGTAGGCGAGCATCATCGACGGCGCCCCGCGCGACTCGTATCCGCTCCATTCGAGCCCTTTGACCTGGATGGCGAAGTCCTCGCTCCCCCCGCCCCAGGCCTCAGCCGCCGCCCTCACGCCCCTCGAGAGTGGCTCGCCGATGCCTTGGCGGGCCGCTATCAGCTTCACGATCTCGACGAATGCGTCGAGGCTCCCGAAGCGCGCCTCGATGCCGCCGGTATCCTCCTTCGTGATTATGCCTCGCTCGAAGCATTCCATGGTGAACGCCACGGCGCTGCCCCCTGAGATGGTATCGAGGCCGAGTTCGTCACACATGTAGTTGGCGTACGCCACTTCCTCGATGGACCCCAGGGCGCAGTTGCTCCCGATGAGGGCCGTGGTCTCGTACTCGGGGCCTTCAACGTATACGGTCTCGCCCCGGTGACGCGCCCGGCAGTACTTGCCTGTGGCCATGGGGCACGCGAAGCAGGCCTTGTCGCGCACGTGAATGTCGCTGCGCATGCGCTCCCCGCTCAGCGCCTCGGCGTTCTCATAGAAGTTCTGCCTGAAATTCCGCGTGGGCAGGGCACCGATGGAGTTTGACCACGTGGTGACCTGGGCCAGGCCCTGGTCCTGCCACACCTTGAGCGCGGGGTTTGCCGCGAGCACGGCGAACATCTCGTTCGCGACCTTCCGGAGGCCCGCCATGTCAGCCACATGCACGGTCCTGGTGCCGCGCACCGCGATGGCCTTGAGGTTCTTCGATCCCATGACCGCCCCCATGCCGCACCTTCCGGCCTGCCGCCCGATGTCGTGGTTCACGGAGGCGAAGACCACCATGTTCTCGCCAGCAGGGCCGATGGCAGCAATCTGGAACTCGTCGCCGAGCTCGTCCTTGAGGGCCTTCTCCGTCTTTATCGAGCCCATGCCCCAGAGCTTCGCGCACGGGCGCACCTCCACCCTGTCGTCCTCGATGAAGAGGTACGAAGGCTCTCCGGCCTTGCCTTCTATGACGAGGGCGTCATACCCCGCGTACTTGAGCTCGGCTGCGAGGTGGCCACCTATGTTGCTGTCGCCGTACAGGCCGGTCGCCGGGCTCTTCGCCGACAGGCTGGTCTTGGCGCCGCTCGGGAGGAACACGCCGGAGAACGGCCCGGCGGCCACCACCAGCTTGTTGCCAGGGCCAAGGGGGTCGGTGCCTGCAGGCACCTCGCGGTAGACGAAATGGGCGCCGAAGCCACGCCCGCCGATGTAGTTGCTTGCGAGGTCCTCCGTAAGCGGCTCCCGCGAGACCGCCCCCGTGGACAGGTTGACTCTCAGGATAGCGCCGGCATACCCGTGCATCTAGCTCGCCACCTTTCCCACGCCGGCAAGGGCATCGAGGACTCCCCTCGGGCAGAGCCTCGCGCACTCCCCGCACGCAATGCACTTTATCGGGTGGTCCACATCAGGGTGCACGAACATCGCGCCGTTCGGGCACGTCTCCACGCAGATCCCGCAGTTCGTGCACGTGTCGGCATCGATCCTCACGACCCCGTCCTCCATGCTGATGGCCCCCACCGGGCACGACTCGATGCACAGTCCACACTGGTCGCACACCACCACGTCGTACCTGGCGTCGGTGAAGAGCCTGGAGACCACGCGGATCCCGGCCTTCTTGGGGTTATTCTCGCCGAAGCTCACCACGGAGCACACAAGCTGGCAGAGCTTACACCCCGTACACCGATCGAGGTCTAGCTTCACTCTTTCTTCCCTCCCACGCGATGTTGCTAAGTGAGGGTGCGTTAGTTC
>DKEX01000022.1:16035-45810 GCA_002452295.1 Firmicutes bacterium UBA6811
CCCAAAAGTCGAGAGCATTTTTGCAGCCTCACTTAGTGATCACACGACCGACGGCTCGACCACAAGCTCGCCCCGCTCGAACCGGCCGAGGTCAAGGCCGGTTATGTCTATGGACGGTTTCTCATCGCAGATGATCTCGGAGATGAGCCGCCCGGTCACCGGCGCCAGCATGAACCCGTGCCCCGAGAACCCGCACGCAAGGTAGAAGCCTTCAACTGGCGTGGCTCCCAGTATCGGGTGGGCGTCGGGCGTCATGTCATACAGCCCCGCCCACTGTCTTACCACCTTGAGGTCGCCCACGGGGGGCAACACCCTCGTTATCTCGCGCGCCATCTCCACGAGGAACTTCCAACTGCTCTCCGTGCTGAAGCCGGGCTGCTCGTTCGGGTCGGCCATGCCCATGATGAAACTGCCATGCGGCGTTTGCTGGCAGTAGATGCGCCTCGAAAACGACATCACCATGGGCCGCAACACCGGCTCCACCGGCTCGGTCACGAGGATCTGGTGACGCTCGGCCCAGAACGGGATCTCAACGCCCGCCATGCGCGCCACAAGACCCGAATAAGGCCCGGCGGCGTTCACCACGACCCCCGTGTCGATGACGCCCCTGTCGCAGACCACCCGTGCGACCCTTCCGTTCTCCACCACGATGCCCTTGACCTCCGTGAAGGTCATGACCTCCACGCCGAGCCTGCGCGCGGCGCCTACGTAAGCATACGTAACGTGAAACGGGTTCGCGTGCCCGTCGGTCGGGCAGTATGTTGCGCACAGCACATCGCCTGCGTTCAGCATGGGCACGATGGCCCTGGCCTCAGCCGGCGTCAGCAGGCTCGCTGGGATGCCGAGGCTCTGCTCGAGCTCGACGTTCTTTACGAACTGGTTCATCTCCCGGTCGGTGTAGGCAAGGAGAAGGTAGCCGCCCTGCTTGAACTCGATGCTCCGGTCGTACCCGAGCTCGTCCTCCATGCGCTCAAACATCCGCACGCTCTCGCGCGCGAGGAGGCAGTTGAGCCTCGTGCCCCATTGCTGCCTCACTCCGGCCCCGCAGCGGCCTGTGGACCCGCTGGCAAGGTAGGAGCGCTCGACGAGCGCTATCCGGCCGAACCCACGCCTCGCCAGATGGTACGCGATGGACGCGCCCACGACCCCCCCGCCGATGACCACAGCATCAGCGCGCCTATTCACGGCCATCACCTTCGCCCCTCTCGACATCCGGGGCGGCGGCCGCGACGGCGCCGCCGAGGCGAACGGGCTTCGCCGGCGGCCTGAACCTGGGCGGGGAGATGTTCGCCATGTCCTTTCCCGTGGCCTTCGCTATCTCTGCCAGCACAAGCTGCCTGCACGTCCTGCCCTGGCATGGTCCCATGCCGCACCTCGTTATCCGCTTGATCTCATCCATCGTCGTGTAGCCGCTGGCGATGAGGTCGCGGACCTCATCGAGCGTGATGTCCTCGCAACGGCAGATCACCACAGGGTTGCGGGCCGCTGCCCCGCCACCGGGCGCCTCCTCAGCCTTCGTGCAAGCCACGAGCGCTCCCTCCCACGCGGATGTGTCTTACCTCCATAGAAAGGGCTTTCGGCACCTCTATCCACACGACGGCGGTTCTGTCATGCCTCTTGGTCTTCTCCACCCGGATGACCTTTGCTGTGCAGCACCGTCGGCCGGATCTGTCGAGCCCGGCCACGACGTCCCCCGGCGCGGGCAGCGGCAGGAACTCGTACGGCAGCCTCACCACTGCGAGATCATCCTTCCATGTCTCGTCCACCACGAATATGGCGAGGCCCGGGCACACCGAGATGCAGGCCCCACAGCCGTTGCACTTATCGAAATCCACCTCCGGGAGGTGGTTTAGGTCGTCGAATGGGCGGATCGCCCCCTGGCGGCACGCATCGTGGCACGGATCGCACGGGATATCCTCGAAGCACTCCATGACCACGCAGGGCCCCCGGGCGCGCCTCTCGGCGCCTGGGATACGCCCGTGCGTTCTGGATTCTTGACACGGCTTATCACGCAACGACCCCTACCTCCCTTCCGAGGCGCATGAGACGGTCCAGCCCCCGCCGCACCTTCTCGCCTTTGGGCCCGCCTCGTAGCGCCGCGAGGTCCGCCCTTGCCGCCGCAAGCCTCTCGTCGAAGTCGGGCGTCGAATGCCCCAGCGAGCGGGCTGCCGCGAGCCCGGCGATCGTCCCCTCCAGCATGGCGGACGAGGCTTCCTCTATGCCTGCGAGGTCGCCTGCCACGTAGACGCTCGGGCGCGATGTTTCGTAGTCTTCGTCCCGCAAGGCCACATGGCCGCCTAGCTCCGGGACGTACGCCATCCTGCACCCCGCCTGCCAGAGGATGTCTGCGAGCGGGGTGAGACCGACTGCGAGGCATACCGTATCGACCTGGAAATGCTGCTCTGTGCCAGGGATCGGCCGGAAGTCGCCTCCGAGGGCCCATACCGTGGCGCCCTCGACCGTTCTCGTGCCGTGGACTGCCTTGACGGTGTGCGATGTCAGGATCGGCACGCCCGCCCTCTGGATCTTGCGGGCGTGCACGTCATACCCGCCGACCTGGGGCATGGCCTCCACCACGGCTGCCACCTCGACCCCCGCCTGGAGCAACTGGTAGCTGACGATGAGGCCTATGTTGCCGGCCCCGACCATCAGAACGGCCTTTCCAGGCCTCACACCGTATACGTTCATGAGCGTCTGCACGGCGCCGGCTCCGTAGACGCCCGGAAGATCGTTGTTGGGGAACGCGAGCATTCTCTCGGAGGCCCCCGTCGCGCACACGATGCGCGCAGGTTTGAGGAACGTGAGGGCATCGTCCCTCTCGATGCCGATAGCACCGTCGTCGTAGAACCCGATGACCGTGCTCTCCAGCATGAGCTCCACCAGGGGGTCGTTCTCGATCTGCTCGGCAAGGATACGAGCTATGTCTATGCCCCTCTTGCCGGCGAACTCGGCCCTCGAGCCGAAAAACTTGTGGGTCTGCTTGACGAGCTGCCCGCCGGGCCTGTCCCCGGAGTCGACGCACGTCACGCGGGCTCCCATGTCGCGAGCGGCGATCGCAGCGCACAGGCCCGCGGGCCCCGCACCGATCACGCAAATCTCAGTCGTTCGCAAAGAGCACACCCTTCCCCCGTTGAGTTGTTACGCACATTCCTTCCCGGAGCTTCTCAGTGCACACCCTCACGTTGGGGCGGCCGTCCACCGTCATGAGGCAGGAGGAGCAGTTGCCTATGGCACAGAAAAAGCCCCTGGGCCTTTTGAGCTTGGGGCTTTCTCCAAGCACCCGCACGCCCGCTGCGTGCAGCGCTGCCGCTATAGGTTCTCCCTCGTACCCGTCGAGCTCCCGACCGTCGAACGTGAACCTGACCTTTCTGCCCTCCTTGAACTCGAGTATCGGGTGCGTCGTGATCCTGGCGTCCGTCATCTGCGCTTGCGCCGTCCTCTCGCAAAACAGACTCGCCCACGATGAGCGCAAAAACCAGGGCCCCGTCGCCCTCTGCCACCTGGCGCAGCAGGGGTCTCATCGGGACGTACCATACAATGTATTCGCCGCCCTCGCAGGATTTCCTTCGTAAAGCAGGATAATTGGGGCGGTTGGCGGGCAGGCGGGCGGGCAGCGGTGCGTCAGTTGGCGAGCGCCCGGCGACGCGCCCCGCCGCCCTTCATGCTGGCGGCGATCTGCAGCATCTCCCTGGCGTGTTTGAAGGTGGTGGGCGTAAGCTCGGCGCCTCCGAGCATCCTGGCGATCTCGGCTACGCGCGCGTCTCCGGCGAGCCTTTCCACAACCGTGCAGGTGCGACCATTCTTCTCTTCCTTGCTGATGACGTAATGGACGTCGGACATGCTTGCGATCTGGGCGAGGTGCGTGACGCACACCACCTGGCGCATGCGGCTCGTGGCAACCAGCTTCTCGCCGACGGCGGTCGCGGTGCGGCCGCCGATGCCGGCGTCGATCTCGTCGAATATGAGCGTCCCCACCTCGTCCACCGAGGCGAGGATCGATTTGAGCGCCAGCATGACCCTGGATATCTCGCCGCCGCTCGCTATCCTGGCGAGAGGTTTCGCAGGCTCGCCGGGGTTGGCGGACAGGAGAAACTCCACCGAGTCCGTGCCGTTGGGATCTATGGCGAGCAGTCTGTCCCCCACAGGCACCCCTTGCGGGTCATCCTTTGCGGAAAAGCTCGCGCCAAATACCGACGACCCCATGTTGAGGTCGGCGAGCTCCTCGGCAACACGCTCCTCAAGCGCGCGGGCAGCGCGCGCCCGCACCTCATGGAGGGATGTCGAGAGAGCGCCCAGCGAGGACCTGACCTCGGCGATCTCCTCCTCGACCCTGGCGATGTCCTCCTCCGAGGACGCGGCCTTCTCGAGTTCCTCGTCGATCTTTCGGCGGTACTCCAGGATCTCGTCCACGGTGTCGCCGTACTTCCTCGTGAGGCGCTGTACCGCGGCGAGCCGCTCCTCCACCTGCGCGAGGCGAGATGGGTCCACCTCGATGCCGTCTCTATATACGCGCACCGCCCTCGCCGCCTCCTCGCACGAGGCGAGCGCGGTTTGCAGGAGGTCGCCTGCGCCCTTGAGCGAGTCGTCCACCCTGAGGATGGCCTCGATCTCCGAGAGGGCTGCCGCTATCGCGTCGGCTGCTCCCGGAGTGCCGGCCTCGCTCCCGCGAAGCCCGGTGTACGCCGCGCTCGCGTTTGCATAAATCTGGTCCGCCGCGGCCAGCACCGCCCGCTCCCTGGCAAGCTGGACATCCTCGCCCGGCGAGAGCCGTGCGGCATCGATATCGCGGGCCTGGAACTCGAGAAGGTCCAGGCGCTGCGCCCTCTCCCGCTCGCCGGAGCGAAGGGACGCGAGGGTGGAGTGGAGCTCGACCAGGCGCTCGTACTGCGACCGCACATCCGCCCGGAGGCGCAAGGCCTCATCCCCGGCGAACTCGTCGAGGAACTCGATGTGCCGGCCCACGCGCAGGAGCGACTGGTGCTCGTGCTGCCCGTGGATGTCCACGAGGTGCTCTCCGACGGCCGCGAGCATCGCCTGCGTCACAGGGCGCCCGTTCACCCTGCACTGGTTCCTTCCAGACCGGGATATCGTCCGCGAGATCACCACGAGATCGTCGTCGCCGACCTCGATGCCGAGGCCCTCGATGGCAATGCGCGCCCGGGAGCCTGCCGGGACGTCGAAGGCGCCACATATGACGGCCTCATCAGCGCCCGTTCGGATGTGCTCAGATGACGCGCGCCCGCCGAGCAGCAGGGTCATGGCGCCGATGATGATGGATTTCCCCGCGCCTGTCTCGCCCGAGAGGACGTTGAGTCCTTCCTCGAACGCGAGATCGACATCCTCGATGAGGGCGAAGTCCTTGATTTGAAGCTCCAGAAGCACAGACGGTCACCACCAGATCCGGGCCTCCTGGCCCTCAGGCTTCGGGCTCCTCGCCGGAGGACGGCTTTCGCAGCCTGTTGAATCTCTCGAGCACCGCGGGCACGGCCGACTTCGGCCTCACCACCACGAGAATGGTGTCGTCCCCGGCGATGGTGCCCACGACCTCCTTGAAATCGGCCTCGTCGATGGCTGCGGCCACAGCGTGGGCGTTGCCGGTGAGGGTCTTCACGACCAGGAGGTTCTCGCTATAGTCGACGGCGATGACGGAGTCGGCGAAGAGCCTCGCCAGGCGCCGATGGGCTTCCTCCTGCGACCGCTCGCGCGGAAGGCCATACCGGTACCTCCCGTCGCTCATCGGCAGCTTCGTGATGCGCAGTTCCTTTATGTCGCGCGATACCGTCGCCTGCGTGACCTTGAAGCCTTCCCTGCGAAGCTCCCGCGCGAGATCCTCCTGAGTCTCGACCACCTTGTCCCTGATGATCTTGAGCACCCTGGCATGGCGCTTGGCCTTCAAGGATTTCACCTCTTCTACACGTTCCCCTCAGCAAGGCGCGTCCTGAGGACCTCGTAGAAACTGCGGCGCCCGAGCTTCACGAGGACGGTCCTGGTCGCCGCCGCTTCCACCAGGACCTCGTCGCGGTTCTGCAGCCGAAAGCCAACCTGACCGTCGACGGTCAGCATCACTTCCTCGCTCGGGGCTGACACGATGACCCTCACCGCGTCCTTCCGCGAGGCAACGAACGATCTCGCCGCCAGTGTGTGCGGACAGATGAACGTAAGTATCAGCGTATCGATCACGGGGTCCACGATGGGGCCCCCTGCAGACAGAGAGTAGCCCGTGGATCCGGTGGGGCTCGCCACAATTGCGCCGTCCGCGGGATATGTGCCTATGAAGTTCGATCCGATGTACGCCTCGAGCCGTATCATCCTGGCGAACGCGCCCTTCGTGACCACGACGTCGTTCAGCCCGATGAAATCCCCTACGACCTCTTTCGACACGCGGGTCACCCGCGCCCGGAGCATCGTCCTTTCTTCCACCGTGTAGCGCCCTGCGAGCACCCGGTCGAGGGCGTCGTGCATGTCGGGCAGCTCCACCTCGGTGAGGAAGCCAAGATGACCGACGTTTACGCCGAGAATCGGGATCTCGGTGCCGGCAAGACGCCGTGCGGCGTTGAGCAGGGCGCCATCCCCGCCCAGCACCACGGCCACGTCGATTCTGTCAAACACGTTCTCGTCCCCGAAAGACAGGCCGTCGAGGCCGAACGCGCCGGCTGAATCGGGGTCGAGAAGCACCTTCGCCCCGCGCGTTGGAAGGAACCTCAGGAGGTCCTTCGCCGCGTCCACCGCGGCGCGCTTTCCTAGATGTGTTATCACGCCGATCCTCATTGTTGCGGAGCACTCTCCCGGGCGCCATGTGGACGGTACGGCCTGCTACGGCTCGTGTTCCCTGCGGCTCACGCGAGATCGCCGTGGGCGGCGCGCACAACCTGCGTTATGTCGCGCTCCAGGACGCCGGTCGCCCTTTCCTGTCGTCCCTTTACTGCATACACCAAAAACTCGATGTTTCCTGCTGGTCCCTTTATCGGGGAATACGTGATCCCGCGGATTTCCAGGTCGCACCGTTGCATGAACTCTATCACCCGGGCGAGCGTCTCCACGTGCACCCCGGGATCGCGCACCACTCCGCCCCTCCCCACCTTTTCTCTGCCCGCCTCGAACTGGGGTTTGACCAGGGCCATGAGGCTGGCACCGCGGGAGAGGAAATCGAGGAGGTGCTCGAGGAACTTCGTTATGGATATGAACGACACGTCGATGGTGCAGATATCGGCTTTCTCGGGAACGGCCTCGGGCTCGAGGTACCTCACGTTGGTGCGCTCGAGCACCGCCACCCTGGGGTCCTGGCGAAGCTCCCAGGCAAGCTGTCCATACCCCACATCGATGGCATAGACCCGTTTCGCTCCGTGGCGGAGCAGGCAATCCGTGAAGCCCCCCGTGGACGCCCCCACGTCGATGGCGACCTTGCCGGCCACCTCGACACCGAATTCGCCAAGGGCTTTCTCGAGCTTTTCGCCACCTCTGCTGACATAGGTTTCCCTCGACGGTCGAACCTCGATCCCGGCAGAGGCAGCCACCTTCGTGCCTGGCTTGTCCTGGCGAACGCCGTCAACGAACACTTCGCCGGCCATGATGGCGCGCCGTGCCTTCTCTCTCGTCTCGAAGAGACCTCGTTCGACGAGCAGCACGTCCAGGCGACTGCGCGCATCGGCGCGGCTCACTTTCTGAGCAGCATCGTCTGGGCCTGCCACCCGGTCACCTCCGCGCCTGCCGCCACGTTCTCCTGCCCGGCCCGACACGATCCCGCGCGCCTCGGCGGCGCGCCTCTCCCCGTCTGGCAAAGGTCGATGGCGACCTCCGCGATGTGATGCGGCGTAAGCCCACATGCCGCAAGAAGCACCTCACGGGCGCCGTGCTCGACGAAGCTGTCAGGGAGGGCAAGATGGCGCATGGCCACGGGCGCTCCTGTCCGGCGGGCAAACGCCGCCGCCACACCGCTCCCGAAGCCGCCGACCGCGGTCCCCTCCTCCACCACGACCACCCTGCCGCTGCGCCCGGCCGCCTCGAGAAGCAGGTCCTCATCCAGGGGTTTGGCGAACCTTGCGTTGACCACGGCCGCGGCCACGCCCCTGCGCTGGAGGATCTCCGCCGCCTGAAGCGACGGGTGGACCATGCTCCCGATGGCCACGATGGCCACGTCATCTCCCTCGCGGACGACCACGCCCTTGCCGAGATCGATGGGCTTCGACGGCCGAAAGGCTGCCTCGCCCAATCCCTGGGATCTCGGGTACCGGACGGCCACCGGCCCATCCAGGGCCAACGCGTATGAGAGCATGGCGACGAGCTCCCCCTCGTCTGCAGGCGCCATCACCGTCATACCAGGCACGCTCCGCAGATAGGCAAGGTCGAACGCCCCATGGTGCGTCGGGCCGTCCTCTCCGACGAGCCCCGCCCTGTCCACGGCGAAGACCACGTGGATCCCCTGGAGGGCAACATCGTGGACGATCTGGTCGTACGCTCTCTGTAGGAACGTGGAGTAAATGGCGGCGACGGGCATGAGGCCCTGGCTCGCAAGGCCGGCGGCGAAGGTCACCGCGTGCTGCTCGGCGATGCCCACATCGAAGAACCTGTCGGGGTGGCGTCGCCCGAAGGTATCCAGGCCGGTGCCGTCGGGCATGGCGGCGGTGATCGCCACGATCCGCGGGTCGCGCGCGGCAAGGTCGGCGATGGTCTCGCCAAACACCTGTGTGTATGTGGGCGGCCCCGACGAGCGAGCAAGTTCCCCGGACTCCACGTCGAACTTGCCCACCCCGTGGAACTTTCGCGGGTCGGCCTCCGCCGGCCGGTAGCCGCGGCCCTTCTTCGTGATGACGTGAATGAGCACCGGCCCACCCTTGGCCCTCGCATCCTCGACCGTACGCATGACCGACGGGATGTCGTGGCCGTCCAGCGGGCCGAGGTAGGTGAACCCGAGGCTCTCGAAGAGCATCCCGGGCACGACGAGGTACTTGAGGCTCCCTTTCAGCCTTCTCACGCTTTCCGCAAGGTCCTTGCCGATGCGCGGGATGCCCTCGAGGATGCGTTCCAGATCCTGGCGGAGCTTGAGCAGGCGCGGCTCGGTCCTGAGCCTTGCGAGGTACGATGCAAGCGCCCCGACATTGGGGGATATAGACATCTCGTTGTCGTTGAGCACGACGATGAGGTCGCCCTTCACATGGCCGGCGTGGTTCAGCGCCTCAAAGGCCATGCCGCCTGTGAGCGAGCCGTCGCCGATGACCGCAACGACCGTGAAGTCGTCTCCCTTGAGGTCGCGGGCTTTCGCCATCCCGAGCGCCGCAGAGATGGACGTGCTCGAGTGGCCGGTGTTGAACGCGTCATGGGGGCTCTCGTCGCGCCTGGGAAAGCCGGCCACGCCTCCGAACTGCCTGAGGGTCGCGAAGGACTCGCGGCGCCCGGTGAGCAGCTTGTGGGCATAGGCCTGGTGGCCCACGTCCCAGATGATCTTGTCCCTGGGGCTATCCAGCACCGCATGCAGGGCAACGGCGAGGTCCACCGCCCCGAGGCTCGGGGCAAGGTGCCCGCCGGTCTTCGACACTGTGTGTATGATCTCTTCCCGGATCTCGGCCGCAAGCATCTGGAGATCCTGTGCTGAGAGCTTTCTGAGATCTCCCGGCAGGTTCAGCGAGTCAAGGAGCCTTGCCACTTTCGTCCTCTCTCCGTTCCAGAGCGCGGTTTTGCCGCCGACGGCTCCGACCGGACCGGTTCCGCTTGCGATGATTGGGTCTCGCGTGACGAAGGAACGTCAGCCCTGTCACGCTCTCGATCCCGGCTATCACCCTGGCGGCGGCGAGCACGATCCTCTCGGCGTCGTTTACGGCGATATTCTTGCTCCACGCCTTGCCTCCGACCGTCAGCCCGGCGATTATGCCGATGACGATGGTGCTCAGGACGGTCTCGCTCACGCGGTCCGGCATCGTCGCCATCAGCCGGATGACTATGCTCGCACCGATGGCGCCGCTCACGGTGCCCGCCATGTCGCCCACCACATCGTTGCAGAAATTCGCCACACGGTCGGCCGACCTCACGATCCGGAGCGCCTGGCGCGAGCCGTAGACCTTTTTCGCAGCCATGGCGTGAAACGGCTGCTTCTTCGCGGCGGTCGAGGCAGTGCCGATGACGTCAAATACGACGCCAATGAGGACTATGCCCAGCAGAACAAAAAGCCCAAGAACCAGCCCGACGCGACCCAGGAGTATCTTGGACACAAAGTTGACCACTATTGCAAGCACGAAAGTTGTGAAACCAACGGACACAGCTCTTGCGAGACGTTGGTCCAAGAACAGCATCACCTCGAAAAGCTCCAGGCAGGTGGTGGCATTCCGGGTAAATATTGTGGCTTGAGGTCCGGCTGGTTTTCCCTGCGGTGCTCCCTCGCGTTGCCGCTCGGGCGGTTTCCCGTTTACGACCGCCTCCCGGGGTCGCCCCTGCGGGCGGCCGGATTACCACTTAGCGCACACTGCAATCCCCGGAGTGCCCCACATGTTGGGACAGTCTAGGAGTTTTCCTCGGCAACACCCACCATCTTCTAGCCTCTTTTGCAGTTGGGGTTTCATGCGGCAGGGGGTGCCGCTCCCGGCCAGGAGCCAATCACCCTGATACCCGCAATCCCGCTCCCACCACTCAAGGCAGGCTACACTGCACCAAGCACGGTGTGTCTTGCACCTGCCCGCACCTAGGTGCAGGTTTACCCCCCGGCCGTGGCAGCCGATCGGTGTCGTCTCGCCACGGGGTCGGGTCTCCGCGAGGAGAGGGTCAACGCCCACATGCCATTGTAGATCGCCCTCGCCTCTTAACCCCCAGCACCAGCCCCCGACTGGGCGTCGGCGGCCAGCACCAGGGACTTCATCGATGTGCCCTTGACGGATTTTTGGGCCCGTCTTCAAAGATGGCGGTGCTGACTAGAATACTGCACCACCTGCCCTGGCAGCACTGATTATAACATATGCGCCCCCGGCCTTCAAGCAAGGCCCAAAGCAAGCGACGCGGCAAGGTCCGAAAGCTCCGCGGCGTCGCCTGCGAACAGGGAGAGCGCGTCTTCAGCCCCGGCAAGAAGCCCGTCGCCATACCGCCTCGCCTCGTCGGTTCCCATGGCGCGCGGGAACGTCGCAGCGCCGTCCTCGGCCATATCCCTGAGGTCATCGAACACCTGAAAGGCCCGCCCGAAAAGCTCTGCGTAGCGCGTCAGAGCGTAGAACTCTCGCTGGCCCGCCCCGGCGGCGATGGCCCCGCACCTTACCGCCGCCCGTATGAGCGCGCCTGTCTTGAGGTCGGCGAGGCCTTCCACCTCCTCCGGGCGAGGCGCCCGAGCGCCGCTCGTGGCGCCTGCGATATCCACGGCCTGCCCCCCGGCCATTCCCAGGCTTCCCGCCGCATGTGCCAGCTCGTGCACGGTGGCCGCCGCCGCTTCCGGGCCCATCAGCCGCCGCGCCTCCTCGGCGGACAGCACCTCGAAGGCCAGCGGCAGCAGCGCATCACCTGCGAGGAGCGCCAGCGCCTCCCCGAACGCCCTGTGCACCGTGGGCCGGCCGCGTCGAAGATCATCGTTATCCATCGCGGGGAGGTCGTCATGAATGAGGGAGTACGAATGCACGAGTTCGACAGCGACTGCGCATGGCATGGTCCGCCGCACCGTGGCCTCCCCGTCATGGCCGGGGCCGTTCATCCGGCGGCTGGCGGCAAGGGCCGCCGCGAGCGCAAGAAGAGGTCGGACGCGCTTGCCGCCGGGAAAGACCGCATACCTCATCGCGCCGTGGAGCGCCTGGGGCGGGATAGACTCCGGAGGCAACACGGCGTCAAGGGCCCCGTCGACAAGCCCCCTGAGCCTCGTAGCCCAGTCGGTCATCCGGCGTCTTCCTCCAGGCTGGAGGGCTCGGTGACAAGCTCCCCGCTCTTTGTCTCGACCAGCTTCGCGATTTTCGTCTCGGCCTCGTCCAGCTTCTTCCGGCATATCCTCACCAGCGACATGCCCCTCTCGAACGCCGCCAGGGACTCTTCGAGGCCGAGTTCGCCGGCCTCGAGACGCGATACCGTCTCCTCGAGCTCATTCATGGCCTTTTCGAAGTCGAGTTTCGTCTCCTCTCCCTGCATCAAGGCTTCCCTCCTCGACCGTCGTCACAACGCATTCGCAACCCCCGTCCGGAAGGACCACTTCTATGTTGTCGCCCGGGGCGACCATGCGCACGCTGCGCACGATGCGCCTTCCGGGCAGGGTCCTCACTATCCCGTAGCCTCGTGCGAGAGTCCCCAGCGGGCTCAGGACATCGAGCCTGGCCGCCAGCGCCCCGAACGCCTCGCGTTTCTCTGATAGTCTATCCGTCATGACCGTTGACATCCTCTGATATGCGTCGGCAAGGCGCTGCCGATGCTCCCTTGTTATCTCCTGGGGGAACCTGAACACGTGCGACCGCGCCACGCGTTCCAGCTGCTCGCTGTGTCTGCGGACCTCCGCCCTGGCGGCGCTCTCGAGGCGCAGCGAGAGTTGAAGGATGGCTCGCCTCGTCTCCGCCATGTCAGGCACGGCCAGCTCCGCGGCGGCCGACGGGGTCGGCGCCCGCCGGTCTGCCACAAAGTCGGCGATGGTGAAGTCGGTCTCGTGTCCGACGGCCGATATCACCGGCACCTTGCACGCAGCGATGGCGCGGGCCACCCTCTCGTCGTTGAATGCCCACAGGTCTTCTATCGAGCCGCCGCCCCGCCCCACGATGACCACGTCCACGAGGGCTCCCGCCCGGTTCACGAGGCCGAGGGCCCTCACGATGCTCTCCGGCGCCTCATCCCCCTGCACCTGAGCGGGAACGACGAGGATGGTCGTGCCTGGCGATCTTCGGCTTATCACGTTGATGATGTCGCGCACCGCCGCTCCGGTCGGCGAGGTCACGACGGCCACCACCGACGGGAATCCCGGGAGCGCCCTCTTGCGCGCGGCGTCAAAGAGGCCCTCCGCGGCCAGCTTCTCGCGGAGCTGCAGAAACGCGAGGTACAGCGACCCGGTGCCGGCGGGCATCATGTCCTCCGCGTAAAGCTGCACGTCGCCGCCTTTCTCATACATGCCCACGGAACCGTAAACGAACACCAGCATTCCGTCGGCAGGCACGAACCTGAGGCGCAGGTTATTCCCGCGGAACATCACGCACTTCAGCCTGGCCTGCGCATCCTTGAGGCTGAAGTACATGTGCCCGGACGAGTGACGGGTGAAGTTGGAGATCTCGCCGCGCACCCACAGGCCGGAGAGGGCCTCATCGCCCTCGATGACGTGCTTTATGTACCTGTTGACGTCTGAGACCGAATAAACAGCAAGCATTGCAGCACCTTCAGCCGAGGCCTTGTTGCGGGAACACCAGAGGAAGGAGGGCTACTCGCCGGCGTCGCCACGCCCTGCGCCGGCCATGCGCGCGAGCCTGCCCAGTATGCCGTTGATGAACTTCCCGGAGTCCTCGTCGCCGAATTTCTTCGCGAGCGACACGGCCTCGTTGATGGCCGCGCCGACAGGGACGTCATCGAGATGCGAGATCTCATAGACCGCAAGCCGCAGGAGGTTGCGGTCGACCGCGCCCATGCGGTCCAGCGACCACCCGATGGCCAGCTTCGATATGGCCTGGTCGATGTCCGGCCGGTGCTCGATGACCCCGGGCACCACCTTCCGGAGGTAGTCGAGGCTTCGCTCGTCGATACGCCTGCTTCCAACGGCAGCCTTGATGGCGGACTCCATCGCGGCCCGCCCCACGTCTATCTGAAAGAGCGCGACGAATGCGGCCTCGCGCGCTTCCCTCCTCGTCAAACCACTCACCTCGCGCAAACCCGCGCCGCGTCTAGCGTTCCTGAGGCGGGAGAAAATCCTCGAGCACGTCCTTGATGCTCCTGTGGCTATCGACGTGGCGCCCGACGAGGTAGCCGACGGCCACACACCCGGCCAGGTAAAGGCCGGCGATGGGGCTGAAGAGGATCATCACCCAGCCGACTATGAACCCGAATATCGACCCGAACACCTTCCCAGGGTGTTCGAGGGCTATGCGCAACAACTCCCGTACCTCGGGTCGCATGCACCTGCACCCCTTTTCGGACTACACCACTCTGGGGGTTTTCTGCTCGTGGCCGATGTTTCTGACGTTCACCGATACCCTTGACACATCCACCCCGACCGTGTCGCTTATGTAGCGCGCAAGCTTCGTCTGGATCTGCTCGGCCACCGACGGGATGGAGATATCGGGGCCCACCACCACCGACACGAGTACCTCCAGTTCCTCACCGGAGGTATCCACCACCGTGTCAACGTCCTGGATCCCGGGAACCTCCCTTGCCGCCCGCCGGACCAGCGACTCCACCGCGGCCTGCGAGATCCGCACCTCGCCGAGGCTTGTCCCGCGCACGATAGGCCGCCGCCGCCCGCGCCCGCGGGTGGCGAGCCACATGAGGTACAACCCGAGCGCCGCGGCGACGACAGCGCCTCCGATTGTCGCCGACCGCAGGTTTCCGAAAGGACCGGTGAGGAAGACGTCGGTGAACAACCTGGTGGGGTTCGGGCCGAAGGCCATCACGAGAAACAGTATGCCCGTCCCAAGCATCGCGAGGGACGAGATAAACACGACGACCCGGTCGTAGGCTCTCATTACAGAGGTTGCTCCTTTCACCTTCCTGGTCAGCGCACCCTCGGGGTCTCCTGCTTCTCCTCGTGCGGGAAGCTCACTCCCTGCACGTGGACGTTTACTTCCACCACTTCGCGCCCGGTCATGCTCTCGATGGCTCTCTTCACGTTCTGCTGCACCTTCCAGGTGACATCGGGAATACGCACCCCGTAGTTGACAACGACGAAAAGATCGACGGCCGCCTCCTTCTCGCCGACCTCCACCTTGACTCCCTTGGACAGGTTCCGGCGCCCGAGCAGCTCAGCTATGCCCCCGGTGATGCCGCCGCTCATGCCGGCTATGCCCTCTACCTCAGTCGCCGCGAGACCTGCGATCACACCCACGACCTCGCTGGCGATCTTGACGTCTCCCATGGTCTCGTGGGTTCCGCGCGAGGGAGCGTCATCATAGCCCAGATCTCCTGGCTGCATGGCGTCCTGACCCTCCTTCCGGCTGTATTATACCAGTTCGCGTATGCCTTGGCAAATTAAGGCTCGTTCCCGCCGACGAGCGCCAGAACGTCGTCGTTACAGTAGATCGACGCATCGTAAAACCGGGAACTGCCTATGACCTTCCGCTGGAACTCCACGTTGGTGGTAACCCCGACGATCTCAACCTCCGCAAGAGCCCTCGCCATCCGCCGGATGGCCTCGGCGCGGTCGCGGCCCCACACCGCCACCTTGGCGACGAGGGAGTCATAATACGGTGGCACATCACAACCCGGGAAAAGCGCACTGTCAACGCGCACCCCGGGGCCTCCCGGAAAGACCACAGACCGGACCTGCCCGGGCGAGGGCATGAAGTTTCTTTCGGGGTCCTCCGCGTTGATCCTGCACTCTATGGCATGGCCTGAGATCGTCACGTCGCGTTGCGTTACAGCGATGGATTCGCCCGACGCTATCAGGAACTGAGCCTTTACGATGTCGATACCGGTGACGAGCTCCGTGACGGGGTGCTCCACCTGCACCCTCGTGTTCATCTCCATGAAATAGAACGACCCGGCCCCATCGACGAGGAACTCCATCGTGCCTGCGTTCGTGTAACCCACCGCGAGAGCGCCCCGCACCGCCGCGGCCCCGATGGCCTTCCGCAGCCGCTCGTCCACGGCGGGTGAGGGCGACTCCTCGATGAGCTTCTGGTGCCTCCTCTGCACCGAGCAGTCGCGTTCGCCGAGATGGATAGCCTGCCCCTCCTCGTCTGCGAGCACCTGTACCTCGACGTGCCTCGGGCGGTCGAGGATCTTCTCGATATACACGCCTGCCACGCCGAAAGCGGCTTCGGCCTCGGCCTGGGCGAACCTGATGGCGGCCACGAGTTCCTGCCTGCTCGAGGCGGCGCGCATGCCCTTGCCCCCGCCTCCAGCCGCCGCCTTCACCATGATCGGGAACCCGTGCTCCTCCGCGAACGCGACGGCCTCTTTCTCGTCCTGTATCACCCCGGGCGTGCCCGGGATGACGGGGAGCCCGGCTGCGGCCATGGCCCGCTTCGCTTCGGCCTTGTCCCCCATGACGCCCATGACGCGTGCGCCCGGGCCTACGAACTTGATATCGTGTGACTCGCATATCTCCACGAAATAGGGGTTCTCGGCCAGGAAACCGTACCCAGGATGGATCGCGTCGGCCCCGGACAGCATCGCCGCGCTGATTATGTTGGGCACGTTCAGGTAGCTCTGCGTGCTCGGCCCCGGGCCGATGCAGTACGCTTCGTCGGCCAGCCTGACCGCGAGAGACGTGCGATCAGCCTCGGAGCATACCGCAACCGTCTTTATGCCGAGCTCCCTCGCCGCCCTGATGACCCGGACCGCGACCTCGCCCCTGTTCGCCACGAGGACCTTACGAATGGAGAGATCTGCCACGCCATACCTCCTGCGATGTAGCTCCTGTGACCTGGGGCGGCCTAGACGGCTTCGAGGACGAAGATGGGCTGGCCGTACTCGACGGGCTCGGCGTTGTCCACCAGGATCTCCACGATCTTGCCGTGCACCTCGGCCTGTATCTCGTTCATGATCTTCATGGCCTCGATGATGCACACTACCTGCCCAGGTGAGACCACGTCGCCGATCTCAACGTAGGGGTCGGCGTCTGGAGACGGCGCCCGGTAAAACGTGCCCACCATCGGAGCGGGTATCGTGATGTGGTTGTCGCGGGCTGTCACCTCAGCCCTGGCTTGCCTCGCCGCCTCGAACGACGAGATGTCGGCGGGCACCGCGGCGCCAGGCCGGGCGACCTCACCGCTCCCCTCAGGCCGATCGTGGGCGCCTGCCCGTCTCAGCCTGACAGACACCCCGTCCGCAGAGACCTCGATCTCGGCGATGTCATGGGCGTTCATTATCCTGGCAAGACCCGCGATCTCGCGGCGGAGCTCCTTCAGTCCCAAGTCTGTAGCCTGCCTTCCCTGAAAGTGGATGAATATCCGCATCTATAGCCTTCCCGGCAAATGAAGCCATTAACCACGCCAGCGCGTGCCGGGGCTCCGGGCCATGCCTTGGTATATTCACCACAACTGCCCTATTTCCTGCTTCGACGATCTCTCGTCAGGTGCGGGCAGCCAGACGCGTCGTTCGGGGCGCTGCCCTCACGTCGTGGCAAGCACGTCCAAAGTTACGTGTCAGTCCCCCCGCTCGACTATCGTTATGTTGGCCAGGTCCACCCCGAGGCATCTTGCGACGATATCCCCGATCTGCTCGGCGTCGGCGCGGGATAGCTCCGGGCCTGACACCACCACATCACAGGCGTCACCTCTCACGAACACGAGGGCATCTTTGTACCCCCTCGCCCGAATGAGCGCCTCCGCCTCTGCCTCGGCCTCCGTCTTCTTCGAGAGGTCTACGAGCTGCATGCCAGCGACGGTTCGTGCCTCCTCCGATGCCTTCTCGTCGGCCATCACCTGCCTGAGGATCTCGATATTCCTTGACCGCGCGCGGTCGCGCTCGAGCCTGTACTCGGGGAAGAAGCCCTCGCCAGAGACGTCGGCCTTCCCGGGCGTTGCGCCCGCCTCGCCGGCCCCGCCCGCTAGGGTCGTCCCGGTCGTCGCGGTCGCACCAGGCCCGGCTGTCGCCTGGGCCGCCGTCGCAGGTGCAACGCTTCCGGCGCTGGCCGCAGGCCTTTCGCCTCCCGTCGCAAGATCGATCCTGCCCTCTGGCGGGGTCTTGACGTTCCTCGTGCCTATGAGCACCCCGAGCACCACCGCGATGACGACCATCAACGAAAAGCCTGACCTTGCCCTGTCCTTCATGAGCGTCACCTACCTTTGTCTCGGCAATACCGCAACCCTGTGCGGCGGTATGTCAAGGAGCGTCGCGACGGCGTCGCTCAGGGCGCTCCTCACCCGGGCGTCCCTGGCGCCGTCTGAGACCACGAGCACTCCCTGGACCCTCGGTTCCAACACGTTCCGGACAACGGGCACCGCATACCCGCTTCCGCGATCCTGCGTGGTCACCACCTCCCCGGTCGTTCGCACCTCCGTCGTCTCGCGCCTCACCCCCTCTCCGTCATGCTCCCGCGTGGTGCTCTCCTCGCGGCTTGCGTTCTCCGCGTAATCATACATGCGCCCGGTCGCGAAGGTGACCTTGACGCTCACCCTGCCGGCCCCCTCCACCTGCCTCAATATCTCCTCGAGCCTGTGCTCGAGGTGCGATTCGCCCGACTCGCTGCCCGCCCCGGGCGTCGCCCCAGCCGCGACGGGCGCCGCCCCGCCCGTAGCCCCCGGGCGTGGGGTGCCCGGAGCCTGCGACGGGCTCTGCAGCCTGGGCGAGAACCCGATGACAAGAAGGAGGATGCCCACGAGGCCGGCGAGCACTAGCCACCCGATCTTGCGGATCTGGGGGGCCTTGAGGTCTTGGCCCGCCTCGCCCTTACCATCCAGGAGTTTAGTGATGAGATCCATGAAGCCTTGCGCCACGTCACGTCACCTCGCATGCCCACCGGCCTCACCAGCAGGGGCGCACGCGCCCCGGGCCCCCCCGGCTCCGGGGTTCACACCCGGTCGCGGACCTCCACCGTGATAGGGGTGTCCCCGGCAAGGCCGTAGAAATCCCGTATGGCGCGCTCGACCCGCGCCGCGAGCTCTGCGGCCCCCATATCGTCCACCCGGGAGGCTTTCTCGTCTTCGCCCGGGTGCTGGCCGCGAACCTGGTCCTGGCGTGGATCGCCTCCCCGGGCCTTGCCGGACGTCCCGCCCGACCCAACTGCCCCGGGCGCCTGCACGACCACCCGGACGCTCGATAGCTCACCCGAGGGCCCCAGAGCCACCCGGGCTTCGGCGACATCTGCCCCGGAGGACAGACGCGCCAGCGACTCGACCTGCCTCTCGAGGCGCTCCGTGACGTCGGCGCCCGCCACATCGAGCCCGGCCCGGGCTATTCTCCTCCCGGCCTCCGCATAGCCCGAAGCCGGGCTCCCGGGGCCCCTTCCTGCGGGCTGTAGCGGAGCCTCCGTCGTCGCAAGGGCGTCCTCCACCGAGGCGAGGTCCACGAGGGATCCCAGGATGATGGCCACCAGCACGAGACCGATGACGACCCTGGCGAACTTGCGGAGGTCGTTCCGGGGGAGCAGCATCTCCGCGAACGCCAGGAGAAGCGCCATGACGGCAAGGTCTCTGACCCATTCTGATATGGCGCGGATCACCCTCTGCCACCTACCTCATGGCGGCCGTGAGGTTCGCAAGGCCCGCCACGACGGTCATCGCGGCGATGAACGCGAACGCCGACACGCCGAGCGAGACCAGGACCATGACGAGCGTGTTGCCGAGGGCGCCGAGGCACCTCGCGAGCTGCTCGTCGCCCATGGGCTGCACCACCGCCCCGGCTATCTTGTACATGGCCGCCACCGCGAAGATCTTTGCCGCCGGCACCAGGCATATCATGAACACCCCGAGGAGCCCTGCGACTGTAAGGCCGCTCTGGATCAGCACCGAGCAGCTTGCAACCATGGCTACGGCGTCGGAAAACATCTTGCCCACCACGGGGATGAACGTCCCGGACACGAACTTCGCGGCCCTGATGGACAGGGTGTCCGCCACGGCCGCCCCGACGCCGCGCACAGCCATCACGCCCACGAACAGGGTCATGAACCCACCCAGCGCCGTCATCGCCGCGTCGCGTAGGAGCGCCGACAGCCGCGTGAGCTGCACGCGCTCGGTGATCATGCTGGTCACCTCGAGCACCGCCGAGAGGAAGATCAGCGGAAACACGAGGTTGTTCACGAAACCGCTGGTGGCCCCGGCCGCCGCCACCACGGCCGGGCTCATCACCGCGGCCGACGTGACCCCGCCTGCCGCCGCAAGCAGGGCGAACAGCAGGGGTGTGGCAGAGTGCACGAACGAGGTCATCCTGTCAACGGCCGCGATGGCCACCCTCGTTGTCACGAGGAAGCTGTTGATTGCCATGACCGCAAGCACCATGAAACACGCCGCCCGCGCGATCCCCGTGGCCTGCTCGGCCCCTAAGCCCGATGCGAACTCCGACAGCACCGAGCACATCACCGCAAGCACTATGAGCTGCCCCAGGAGCGCAAGGCTCGCCCGCACCTCGCCCACAACGAGCCTTGCGGTGCCCTGCGCGATCTTGCCGGCATCAAGCCGACCGGCAGCGCTGCGCGGCGCCCTCAGCATTCCAGCGAGGTCGAGCCCGGGGAAGAACTCCTGCACGCTCGCGTCCACGTCACGCAGGAAGCTTTCCAGTTCGGCCGTGTCCATCGCGTCGATCTGCGCCTGCATTATCTCAGCCTCGGACGGCGCGCCCGGTGACCCGCCCGGCTGCGCGGCGCGCCCGGCTCCATCCGAAAGCCCTGCAGGCGGCCCGGCCGGCTGTACCGGGGCCGCCGCTGCCGCCTGCTCTCCGGCGGCGGACAGGGCCACCACGGCAACAGCCAGTATCGTGAGGATCCTCGCGCGCATGACAGGCACTACCGCACGACCCCCCGGTCCCACCCTCTCGAGCCCTGACACCCCTGTGGCCCGGTCACCTGAGAAACCGCGTGATGGTCTCCAGCACGGCCACGAGCACCGGGAGCGCCATGACGAGGATTATCACCTTGCCCGCGAACTCAAGCTTCGTGGCTATGGCGCCTTCGCCTGCGTCCCTGCACACCTCCGCGCCGAAGCCGGCGAGATAGGCGACGCCGATCACCTTGAGCACCGTGGTGAAGTAGACGTTCCCCGATTTCGTCCTGGACGCAAGGTCCGTAAGGGCTTTCACCAGGTAACTGATGTGCCCGAGCATTGCCGCGAACACTATCACGCCGGTTGTAATGCTGAGCCAGATGGCTATCTCCGGCCGCTGAGACCGCAGAAGCACCACGAGCACCGTCGCCACCACACACACGGCAAGCACCTTCGCAATGTCCAAGGCCTGCACCCCGCACTACCACAGTCTGAACACGGTGAGGATATCGTCCAGAAGGTCCTTGAACTGGACGAGCGCCACGCCGAAGACCAGGGCTGCCCCGATGACCGTCGCCGCCCACGCGAAGTCCTTCCTGCCCACCTGCTCGAAGATGAGGGCAATGACGATGGAGATGATGCCTATCCCGGCGACCTTGAAGACCACGTCTATGCCCGGCATTTCGTCATCCCCCTTCACGTGTCAGAGGCAGGCGGCAGTGCCCCGGCCTCAGTACAGCAGGATGGCGACCATGGCGCCCACGGTCACCCCGAGGTACCGCCACATCCTGGCCATGCGGCTGGCCTCGTCGCGGGCCGCGGCCTCGTTTGCGCGCAGGCGCTCTCGCGCGAGGGCGACGTGCCTGAGCTGGTCCTCGGCCCCGCACGACCCGAGGTTCGCCCCGAATGCCAGCAGCACGTCGCGGTCCTCGGGGGCGAGGGCCGACGACGCGTAGGCGCGGCGCACCGCCGTCTCCCAGGCGTCGCCCGGCACAAGCTCGCCCGACCCGATGAGGCGGGCAGCCTGCCGAAACATGTGCGCTGCCACGCCCCTTCGGGCGCCGCACGCGCGGGCAAGCGCGTCGGAAAGAGGCGTCCGGGCGTAGGATATCTCCGTCTCGAGCACGGCGAAAGCCGACGCCATCTCAGCAAGCTGGCGAGGGCGCTCGGAGTAGTTCCTCGCCACCGTGTTTCCGATGAGAGCGGCGGAGCCCACCACCAGGGCCGCGCCGAGGAGCTTCATCACAGGTGCCCTCTCCTTCCTGCCTCCGGCCCGCCCTCGGGCCATGACCCGGCCCTACCTGGGTGAGCGCGCCACCAGGGTTTTTCGCGTCTTCAGGTCGAGCACGGCCTCGAGCGTGCCAGGCCCGTCGGCGTGGCTCAGGGTGACGACCCTCTCGAACATGGTCCCCTCAAAGAGGCACCGCAGCGCAGGCCGCCTGGCGACGTCGTCCAGGGACTCGCCGTGAGCCGTCGTCACCATGCTGACCCCGGCGTTCATGACCTCCCGCACCGCGACGGCGTCCTCCTCCCTGCCGATCTCGTCGGTGACCACGAGGTCTGGCGACATGGACCGGACGAGCATTATCATGCCCGCGGCCTTGGGGCAGGCGTCCAGGACGTCGGTGCGCAGGCCCACGGTGTTCTGGGGGATGCCCATGTAGCAGGCGGCGATCTCGGACCGCTCGTCAGCCACCCCCACCCGCATCCCGGGGATCCCGAGAGATGGAACGCCGTCGCTGGCCTGCCGGGTTATGTCGCGCAGCAGCGTCGTCTTGCCGCAGCGCGGAGGCGAGATGATGAGCGTATGGAAAAGGCGGTCGCGGGACTTTGCGAGGTGCGGCATGACCTGGTCCGCCGCCCCGATCACCTCACGGGACACCCGGATGCAGAACCCGGAGATGTCCTTCAGTGTCTTCACGGCCCCATCATCCAGCACCGCCCGGCCCGCCAGGCCCACCCTGTGGCCGCCGCGCAGGGTCACGTAGCCCTGGCGGATCTCGTCCTCGTAGGTGTAAAGGGAGCCACGGGCCATGAGCTGCAGGGCAACCAGAGCCTCCTGGTCGTTCAGGACGTAGCCGTCGCCTGCGACGCGCGCGATGCCGCCGCGCGAGGCCACGAACACCTCGTCGTCCCCGGCAATGAGCATCACGGGGCGGCCGCGGCGCAGGCGGATCTCGTGGGTCCTCGCCAGCACGTCGGCGGGCACTGTCTGGACGGCGGCGCGGAGCTTGACGGGAAGGTACGGAAGGATCTCATCGACGATCACCTGGTTCATCGGCCTGCCGCCTCGTCCTTCCTGAAGCAAGGCACGTCCCCCCTCTTGTAACCATGCATATTCGGGGGGACGGCTTTTATGACAGGGTCACGGGAAAAGAGAGGGCGCCGGGAGGTGCCGGCGGCACTTCCCGACGCCCGCTTTGCGCGCGTCCTGCAGCCCAGGCCTTCCGCCTGGGCTTTTTCCTAGACCCTCTCGAGGTACTGGCCGGTGCGCGTATCCACCCTGATGACGTCGCCGATGTTCACGAAGAGGGGCACCTGCACGATGGCGCCCGTCTCGAGGGTCGCAGGCTTGGATCCGCCTGTCGCGGTGTCGCCGCGCAGGCCGGGGTCGGTCTGGACCACAGCGAGCTCCACGAAGTTGGGAAGCTCGACCCCGATGGGCGCGCCCTCGTACATCTGGACGCCGATGACCATGTTCTCCTTGAGATACTTCTTGCCGTCCCCGAGCGTCTCATCGCTCAGGATGAGCTGCTCGTAGGTGGACGTGTCCATGAAGTGGTTCTCGTCGCCGGAGCTATAGAGGTACTGCATCTCCCGGTAATCTATGTGAGCGCGCGGGAGCTTCTCGCCCGCCCGGAACGTCCTCTCCATAACGTACCCGGTCTTGACGTTCTTGAGCTTTGACCGGACGAACGCGGAGCCCTTGCCGGGCTTCACGTGCTGGAAGTCCACCACGGTGTAGACCTCGCCGTCGAGCTCAATCGTGAGGCCTGTGTGGAAGTCGTTGGTCGATATCATGCACCCACCCCCGGAACTGGATCAAATACACATCTAATTCGCGCCATCTCTAGATTATCCTTTCGCGACGGCGGATATTTGGTGCTAATGGGAGGCAGCGTTCCCCTTCCGCCGGTGGCGCTCCCACGATTCAGACCTCGATGAGCTGCCTGGGCGATCTCGTCAGGTTCCGCACGCCCTTCTCGTCGACGACCACGAGGTCCTCGATGCGCACGCCGAGCTTGCCCGGGAGGTAAATGCCCGGCTCGACGCTGACCACCATGCCTGGCGCAAGCTCGGCGGACGAGGAGGGCGCGAGGCGCGGCTCCTCGTGCACGGCGAGCCCCACCCCGTGCCCGAGCCCGTGGCCGAAGTGCTCGCCGTAGCCTGCCTCATCGATGATGCGCTGTGCTATGGCGTGCGCCTCGTCGCCCTTCATGCCGGCCGTGATGCCGTCGAGGGCGGCCTGCTGCGCGCGGAGCACGATGTCGTATATCCTGCGCCCATCATCCGGCGCCCTTCCCAGGGCCACGGTGCGGGTGGTGTCGCCCCGGTAGCCATCGACGACCGCTCCGAAATCGAGCACGACAAGCTCCCCCGGAACGAGGCGCCGGTCGGTGGCCACGGCATGCGGCATGGCGCCGTTCGGGCCGGACGCGACTATGATGTCAAAGCCCAGCCGCTCGGCGCAGTTCCTCCTCATGAACCACTCCATCTCCAGCGCGACCTCGATCTCCGTCATGCCCGGCCTCATCACCTTGATGATGTGGGAGAAGGCGGCATCTCCAAGGGCCTCCGCCCGCTGGATCTTCTCGATCTCCGCCTCGTCCTTGACCATCCGCAGCTTCTCGACAAGGCCTTCCAGCGGGACCAGCTTCACGCCTTCAAGCTCCGACGCGAACGTCTCGTGCTGCTTGTAGGTGACCACGTCTTTCTCGAAGCCAAGGGCCCTCGCGCCCATCTCGGCGAGGACCTCCCTGAGCGTGTCAACCATCTTCACGCCGTGCTTGACGATGCGGAAGTCCGGCGCCTGGCTTGTCGCCTGCTCGACGTAGCGGAAGTCCGTGAGGAGCACGGCATGGTCCTCGGAGATGAGCACGAACCCCGACGACCCGGTGAACCCCGTCATGTAGCGCCTGTTCTCGGGGCGGATCACAAGCAGGGCGTCGATGTCGTGCGCCTTGAGCGACTCGCGAAGCCTTGCTATTCTTCCCTGTGTGCCTGCCATCTCGTTGCGTTCCTCCACCTGGTAGATTGGCCGGGCAGGGCCCTTCGCGCCATCGCACCTGCCGTCGTCGGACGTTTACGGTGCGGACACTGGGGCGTCGTCAGGTGTCGTGCTCTCCCCAGGGTCGGCAGGCGCAGGCTGCCCGGTTTCTTGCGGGATCTTCTCCCCCGGCGCCGCCCTTTCCTCCTGTCGCCACTCCGCCGCGGACCCGAACCCCGGCTCCGGCTCCGAGGCCGGCTCCGACGCCGGTGGGAGGTCGTCCACTGTCACTATACGCGGCGTGACGAATATGACCATCTCGGTCTCCTTGGCCTGGACCTTCCTGTTCTTGAAGAGCTCGCCCAGGATCGGGATGTCGCCCAGGATGGGGAACTTCATCATGCTCTCGATCTCCTCGCGCTGCAGGAGCCCCGCGATGGCGAGGGTCTCGCCGTCCCGCACGGTGGCCACGAGATCAGCCTCCCTCGTTCTCACGTGCGGGTAGCCCTGGGTTTGCTCCTTGCCGAGGATGGTTGACACCTCCGGGTGGACGTGCACCGTTATGAGGCCGTTCCGATTGACGCGCGGGGTGATGATGAGCTTCACGCCAGCCTCGATGAACGACACGGCCTGGCTCGTCTCCCCGCCAGAGGAGCTCGTGATTATCACTGGTATCTTGTCGCCGATGAAAATCCGCGCCTCCGTGCCGTCGAGCGTGGTGGTGCCGGGGCGGGCGATGGTCACCGCCTTGCCCGAGTCCTCCAGCATCTTGAGGAACGGCGCCACGGCAAGCGAAAGCCCGATGAACGCACCGGTCATGGGATCCGTCCTTATGTACACCTTCCCGAACCCGCCGTACTCCCCCGCCTCCTGCCAGTTAATCCCGTAATCGTCCATGGCGTCCTTGGCGATCTCCTCGAGCCGCGCGTCGATGCGCACCATGGGGATGGGCACATCCAGCTTCTCCACGACCTTCGCGGCCTCGTCAAGCTCCACCCCGGCGCCTGAAGCTATGACCGAGTTCGTGCGCTCGTCCACCTGGAGTTTGTCCGCAGGGATCACGAGGCCCAGGGCCTGCTTCATGTCAGCCGGCGAGGAGTAGCTCAGCTTGAACACGCGCGTATCGACCCTGTCAAAGCCATCCTTGAAGCGAGCGGGGGCGGCGACCACGAGGGTATTGCCGAGGTACCTGTAGGCGAGACCCGTTGCGCGCGTGATAAGCTCCACAGCATCGCGCACCGGGACCGCCTTGAGGTTCAGCGTGACCTCGCCCCTCACGGACGGGTCGGCGACGATGTTGACCTGGCCGAGGTCAGCCAGGATCTTCAGGACGTCACGGATGTCGGCGCCCTTGAGGTCTATGGTGACAGGCTGCCCCGCCGCCGGGGCCTGGGCCTGTACCTGCAAGCACAAAAGCATCGCCGCAAGCGCGATTATGAGGGTGATACACCTTGCGCGTCGCGGGCTGGTTATCATCGCTTACCGCCTCCCCCGAGTTCCAGCACGAACTCCTCGCCTTCCTTTATCACGGTAACGGACTTCTCTCCCAACGACTTCACCGTCACCCCGTTTAGCTCGTCGCCAGGCCGCACGATGGTGCTGCCCTGGGGCGTCCTCACTATCGCGTACGCCGAGTCTCCGGCGGAGATGATGCCGGTCACGAGCATGAGCGGCGGCTCCACGCGAGGCTTCGGTAGAGGGGCGGCAGGTTCCGCCGGCAGGCTCTCGCGGCCACTCTCTTTGACGGTGGGCGAGCCCTTACTGGTATCAGGAGCCCCTGTAGCTGTGGGACCGCCCCCCTTGCTTGCTGTTGCCGCTGGCTGGCTGGCGGTGCCGGGCTTCCCCGCGTCGCTCCCGGCGGACGGCTTCTCCGACGCAGCCTCAGTCTTCTTGTCTCCCTCAGGTGGCGCCGTGTTGCGGGAAGCTGTATCCTTCACATCCGAAGGGATCGGACGTTGGGCGCCGTTGCTTTCGCCGGTGGCCTTTTCCGGCGCCCGGACGACGTCACCAGTGCGTGCCTCGGCCGCAGGGGAGGCAGACTCGCCCTTTCCCGCCTCGACGGTCATGCCCGGTTCGGTCCTCCCGCTCTCCCGCGCCGGCCCGGCGTCCGCGTCACCCTCCTTGGCGGAGGGTGCCTTCTCAGGCGCGGGCTCGGGCTGCAACCGCGCTATCGTCACGGGCTCCGAGGTCTCCGGGGCGGGCGAGGAGGGAGGCTTTGCGTCCTCCTTTGGCTTCGCCACAGGCTTGTCTGATGCTGCGCGCGGTTCCGCGGCACTCTTTGAAGCGTTCCTTGCTGAGGCGGCAGCGATGATCCTGCTGACCTCGTCGGGACCCGTGCTGGGCCCTGTGCCTGCAGGGTGCTGCCCTTGCGAGCGGCAATACCGCGCAATGGAGCTATCCGGGGCAAAGGGATCGTCGTCGCTCCTCGCAGGAACCGAAATCGGCTCCTCTTCCCTGCCCGACTGGGTAGCGGCCGGGAGCGGCTTCTGAAGCTCGCGCCACTTCTCTGGGATGGCAGGCCTTGCGACGACCGTCGAAGGCGCCGGCGGTAAGCCCTTGTCAGCAGGCGGGCGTATGGCTCTCATGCCCACCACTACGGCGGCAGCCAGGAGAGCGAGGGCGAGGATAGCGACCAGCCAGGCCTGCCGGGACCCGGGCTTGCGTGGCAGCTTCAGGCCGCCCCGTTTGAGATCCGCAAGTCCCCTGCCGGTATCGAGACGGCTCATTTGCCACCACCGCCCTTCGGCACCACATACAGGACCACCGAGAACGTCGCGTCCAGGGCCTGCGGCCTCGCTACGTCGCCTGACCCTCGCGGGCCGCCGAGGCGCACGCCCGTCACGCTCATCGCCCGCCCGAGGGAGAGAAGCCTGTCAAGGAAAGCCTTCACCTGTTGATAGGAGCCCTGGACCTCTATGGTAAGAGGAGTCTCCGCATAGGGGCTGGAGATGGACGGAGATCCGAGAGAAAGGGAGACCACGGCGGCTCCGGACGCGGATGAAACGTTCTCGAGGTCTCTCAGGAAGTACGGTATGGCCGTCTCCCTGGTCACCGTCGAATCGATTTCCTGGAGCGATTTCAAGGCGTCCTCATACTCGGCCCGCAGGCTCGCGAGGGTCTCGCCCCTCTGGGCGATGGACCCGATCCTGCGGCTTATGAGGTCAAGACGCTGCGATAGGTCCGCGGCCTCGCGCCACATGGGCGAAAGGACATATCCATAGAAGGCATAGCCTGCAAGCTCCAGGGCAAAGACCAGGGCGAGGACACGTGTCGACATCCAGTTTCGGCTGCTCATGGCTTCTCGCCCCCTGTGCGGGAGAGCGTCGCCTGTGCCTGAAAGGCGAGGAGCCCTGCGCTGTCGCCGATCCTGCCTGCGCGAGCGAGCCGCACGTCCTCGAAAAGACCCGATTCCCCGAGGGCCAGCATCAGCGAGGCCACGGCCTCGAGCGACACCGCCTCTCCGTCTATAATCGCCTTGCCGTCGTCGGCAAGGCCGAACTGCACGAGGCGCACGCCCTCCGGAAGGAGCTGCGAAAGGTCCCCCAGGATCTCCTGCGCGGGAAGGCCGCTGTCAACCTGCTTCCTTGCTGCGGCGAGCCTCGCCAGCACCTCGTCCCTGCTCTTGCGGGTTTCCTGTATATCACGGTCCAGCCACGCATACCTGGCATGATCCTCTTCTTGCGCTTCCAGCGAACGGCGCAGGTCTGCGACCTCATGAGCCTTGACCACGTAGAGAAGGACTGTCACGACCACGAAAACGCACACCGCCGTTGCCACCGCTATCCGAAGGGCGCTCGTCCTGGGCGGCCTGGGTAGCCCCGGCGGCAGCAGGTCAACGCCTTTCAATGTTCCTCCACCCCCCGCAGCGCAAGCCCGATTGCAACCGAGAGCGACGGCCCGTGCGCGTCGAGCACCTCAGCGAGGCGCGCTCCCCGGGCTGGGGAGGCGTTCCTTAGCGGGTCCCCGGACCTCACGGCTATGCCCAGGCTGTTCTCGAGGAACTCCGCAAGCCCTGAGAGCCTGGACCCGCCGCCCGTGAGGATGATCGAGACGATGGGTGCATCCGCACCGCGCCTCGTCCTCGCCTGGGCGTTGCAGTAGTCGAGAGACCGCCTCATCTCCAGGGCCAGCCTGCCCGCGACGCCGGCGAGCGCTTGCTCGACGGCGCCGTCTTCGGAAGTGGCAGCGCTACCGAGAACGTCCCCGGCCGCCGTCGATATGGGCGGAAACGGCACCCTGGACCTGCGCTTGGCCGTCTCCGCCCAGCCCGTGCCGCGGCCCGTGGCCTCGGCCACGGCGGTGGTGAAGTCATTCCCGCCTACGGGGACGATCCGCGTGAACCTGAGCACGCCGCCCTCGGAGTAGGCGAGGTCGGTTGTCCCTCCACCGATGTCTGCGTAAAAGCCCAAGGTTTCGGTGTTGCCGTCGCGGAACACACGGTCCAGCGTGATCGGCTGGATGTCGAGGGCGAGCGGGTACAGACCCGCAAGCTGCATCGTCTCCATGTGGCTCTGCACCAGCTTCTTCGGCGCGGCCACGATCATGACCTCGATCTTCTCGGACGGCTCTGCCGGAGAGCTGACGATCTCAAAGTCTATGCTGGCGTCTTTCGCAGGGTAAGGGATGTAGGCCCCCGCGTCCCACTTCACCGCCTGGGCGAGTTCCTCCCTGGGCATGCGGGGGAAGAGCGCGTGCCTCACCACAACATCGTCGCCGGCAATGGCTGCGTACACCTCGTTGGAGCGAATTCCGCCTGCGCGCATGGCCTCCTTGACGGCGGCGGCGACCTTCGGAGGGTCGAGCACGCTCCCCTCGGCGACCCCGCCTTCAGGCGTGGGATGCACCCCGGCGCGCGTTATCTCAACCGCGCCTTTTGTTTTCGTGATCTCGACCACCTTGATGAGGGTGGTCCCGATGTCGAGCCCGACGGCGCGCTTCGCGCCGCCGAACGGAAGAAGCGGGCTTAAGATGACCGCCTCCTTTCAAAACACGAACTCAGAATCCGACCTGGCCAAGCCACGGGAACACCAGGCGCATCACCCAGGTCCCCGAGATACACACGATGATCGC
>DKEX01000030.1 GCA_002452295.1 Firmicutes bacterium UBA6811
GAGACTGTTGATTTCCTCCACTTTATGGCAACGCAGCTCGCTGGAATCCCGGAAAACGGTCGCCGCCCACGGCCGAACTGGTAGCTACTGGGGAAAATCAACGGTCTCTGGAACCAGCACCTAGACCAGGTTAGGCCTGCCAATGCTGGAACGCCCTCAATTACGACCAAGCGGCCCTTGTAACGAAAGTCAAGCTGGATCGTCCTATCCTCTAGAACCCCACCACAGGCTGGGCAGACGGTGGTGTCCAAAGGAACTCACCCCCTGCTTCGCGGGATCTCTCGCAGGTTCTGGATGTCTGCCCGATGCGTCGAGAAAGCAGATTGCTTCTGTGGAATGGTCCGCCCGTGCAGACTGTACCATAAAGCAACAGGGCATGCAAGATCGAGTGCGTGCCTCTCGCCCTTCGACCGTGGAGTGCTCCGGCTAGCACGGGGAACCAGCGCAACCGGATGCCTCGTTCTCGCTCGCTGGTCATCGAACATACGAAGGCTACCAGGTCCTTCGAAATACGTCTGGAACCCGCTGGAAGGCGGCAGAGATCTTCGGAGGAGGCGGAAGACACGGGAAAAGCCGGAAAGGACGGAAGGAGATCGCTGTCACCGGACAGAACTAACGTACCGTCCGGCGAGTGGGGCGGGCGACGCGCGGGGAGGGAAGCCTGGGAAATGCGGGTTGCGCTCTTTGACGTCGACGGGACCCTGATACGTGGACAGTCGTACGCCCACCTCTTACGCTGGCTGTGGAGGCGCGGCTGGCGGCGCCCGCGCGTGCTGGGCGTGGTGTGTGCGGGCCTCCCGTCTCAACTTGGGCGCAAGCTCGGCCTCGTGGACCGTCTGCACAACCAGGAGCGCTGGGCGAGGGGGATGGCCTGGCTACTGCGCGATGCTCCCGTCGCGGAGGTGGAGGATCTCCTCGGCCTGTTCTGCCGCGAACTCGCGGCCGCCCTCCGGCCCGGCGTCAGAGAGGAAATGCGGGCAAGACGCGCGGAGGGCTATCGCATCATCCTTGCCTCCACGGGCATTTCGCCGGTGATCGGGTGCCTCGCGCAAGCTCTGGAAGCGCGCGGCCACGCGGCGACCCCCCTGGAGGTCCAGGGCGGACGGTTCACGGGGCGGCTTGCGGGGCCCGTCTGCAATGCGGTGCGGAAGCTGCGGTATGTGGAGGAGCTCGCGGAGGCCTGGGGAGAGCCCATCGACTGGGCTGCGTCGTTCGCATACAGCGACGGCGTCCCCGACCTGCCGATGCTCGAGCGGGTGGGGCACCCTGTCGCCGTAGATCCGGACTCTCGCCTGCTTCGGATCGCCGGGGAACGCAACTGGCGAGTTATCACGTAGAATCGTGTGCCGCGCGCTAGCTCGGTGGCGGAGCCAATGGTAGGGCCCGACATGCACGGCGGGCGCTGCGCTGCGTGGCACAGGGGCTGTCCTGAAGGACGGTGGGCGCGTCGCTCACGGTGCCCTGTGCGCCGCGCTCCGGTCGAGGATTTCGCTACCCACCGTATGAGCCCCGCCTATCTCCTGGGGTGCGCGCCCTACAGGCGGAGTGGGTGTCCGGCAACCCGCTTCGACAAGTAGCATGCCCACGAAGAGGAGGCGACAGTGTCGTGACTACGTTTGAGGAACTGCAGGAGCAGCTTTTCGACCTGTATGCACACGGAAGGCTCCGGGAGGCCCTGGAGGTGGCCACCCGGGCGGCGGAGCGGTTTCCGGAGAACGCTGCAAGGACGTCCTACTGGAGAGCGTGCCTTCGAAGTTGCCTTGGCGAGGCAGGTAAGGCCATCGCCCTGCTCGAGGATGCGGTGCGCGAGGGCGCCTGGTGGTCAGAGGCGACGCTGAACGGGGACCCCGATTTCGACTCCATCCGCCATACTCCGGAATTCCAGGAGATTGTGCGTGAATGTGCCCTCCTGCACGCCACCGCGCAGGAGGCCGCCAGACCCGAACTTCTCGTCGTCACGCCCGAGGCTAGGGAGGGCGTCGGGTCCGCGCCGCAACCGCAACCGCAACCGCAACTGCAACCGCTGTCGCAGCCGGGTGTCCTGCCGCCACTCCTCATCCTCCTTCACTCGCGGGGCGCCAACGCTCAAAGGTTCGCACGATTCGGGAAGGTGGCCGCTCGGGCAGGCATCCTGGTGGCGGTGCCGCAGTCCTCGCAAGTCTGTGGGAAAGACGAGTTCTGCTGGGACGACGAAGGCCTTGCAGAAAGGGAAGTCTCGTCCGCGTATTCAAAGGTGGCAGAGGCCCACCGGTTCGACGCAGGCCGGGTCATTCTCGCGGGGGCGTCCCAGGGGGGAAGGATCGCGATCACCATGGCCCTCAAGGGCGAGGCGTTCCGGAGCAGGGGGTTCATAGCGGTCGTCCCGGCTGTGCGGGACGCCGAGGCTCTGGTTCCTTTCATCGAGCCCGCTGTCGCGCGGGGCGTCAGGGGCTACATCATCACGGGGGACAAGGACCAGTTCTACCAGGACGTCAGGCGCATGCACGCGGCAATGGAGGACAGGGCCCTCCGCTGCGAACTCGACGTCCGGCCCGGCATGGGCCACCGCTTCCCGCCGGACTTCCCGGCCACCCTCGAGCGCGCCGTCAACTTCATCCTTGGCTGAGCGAAGATCAGTCTGCCATCACCGACCTGTCGCCTGACGAACCTCTGGCGGCGGTCCTGGAGCGGGCGTACCGGGGCTGCCAGGACGACTTCCCGGTCATGGAGGGCGATGCCGTGAAAGGCATTCTCACCAAGGCCTCCGTGCTCGCGGCCCTCCACGAGAAGGGACCGGAGATCACCGTGGCCGAGGCCATGCAGACGGGGTTCGTGACGCTCAGCCCCAACGATATGCTAAGTGAGGGTTTGGTTGGCCCGCTTCGGCGCGCTTGTCCGCCGGGTTCGAGGCTCCCAACCCCAAACGGCGCCGCTATGGGCTTCGCTGCCATACACAGTGTTTTGACAGGCTGACGATGCAACCTTGTGCAAACCCGGGAACCCACGTAACATCGGACTGTGCAGCGTCGGGCATTCTGCCTGCCGAATGTCCGACTGAAGGCCGGGAACGCCCAAAGTGTGCCCCTGTTTCGCCATGAGACGACCGCGCTTGGCCTCAAAGTCGCCCCGACACCATGGCCGCCAGCCGCCGCCGGATGTCGTCGAGCTTCTGCGCCGCCTCCGCGCCGGGCGCCTTCTTCAGGGCCAGCAGCTCCTCGAACACCGGCACGATTTGTGCCTCGGTGCATATCCCTGTCGCAGCCGCGGTGTCGAGGGCGTAGACCAGGTCCCTGAAGGCGGCCTGGGGATCCGCTGGAAGCGGCGAGCTTACGATGCCGGCGACCGCCTCTCTACGTTCCCGTTCCAGCCTGGCGTCCTCCTCCGAAAGAAACGCCTCGAGCGACGCCAGGTCCTCATCTGAAATCTTCCACCCGGAACCGCCCACGTTTTCCTCGAGGTGCGCGACGCTGGACGGCCCGGTGAGCGCAGAGACCACCCCCGGCTGGGCGAGCACCCACGCTATCGCGGCCTGGGCGGGGGTCTTCCCGTGGCGGCGCGCGACCTCTGCGACGCTTGCGGCGACCCGCAGCGCCGAGCGAAGCTGCTCGCGCTGGAAGAGCGGGTCGTACTGCCGGATGTCGCCATCGGGGAACACGTGACCCTCGCAGATCGTCCCCGTCAGGATGCCGCGGCCCGTGGTGCTGAAGGCTATCGCAGCCATCCCGTGCTCCCTGCAGAGCGGGAGGAGCTTCGCGCGGGCGTCCCTGGCCGCTGCCGAGATCTCCATGAGCACCGAGAGGGGGCGCCCGACCTCGGCGTATCTGGCGATCTTATCGGCGGGCAGATGGCCCACACCGTAGTGGCGGATCTTTCCCGAAACGACGAGGCTCTCCAGGGCGCCCACCACGTCCTCGACGGGAGTTTTCGGATCGTCGAAATGGACCTGGTAGAGGTCGATGTAGTCCGTGCCGAGCCGCTCGAGGCTCTCCTCGCATGCCTTGGTCACCCTTGCGGGGGACAGGTCCACGCTCGCGCCCGACACCACGCCAACCTTGGTAGCGATATGGATGTCCCCCCGGAAGTCGTGCACGATCTCGCCGAGGATCGACTCCGCGTTGCCGTATGCGTCCGCCGTGTCAAAGAACGTCACCCCTAGCTCGTGGGCGCGCCGGATCATCCGGGCGAACTCGTCCAGGTCCTTCTTGCCGTAGACCCCTGCGAGGCTGTAGCAGCCCACGCCCACCTCGGAGATGCGAAGGTCCCCACACTGATTGTGCGTCATCGAACTCGTCGCCGCCCTCTCGTTGGATTCCCGAGAAGTTCGTCCTCGCGGA
>DKEX01000046.1:0-2857 GCA_002452295.1 Firmicutes bacterium UBA6811
CGGGAAGTCTCCGCCTCGAAGCTTTGACGCGTAGCAGATGGTGCGACCACACGCGCCTGGAGCCCTGATGCGCAGCACGAGGTGCGGCCGCACGCACGTTGGCCACTCGGCCCCGGGGCGTTCCCTGTTGCATGGCGCCGTTCCACGGACGTTTTCTGCAGCACCCACACCATAGCTTCCCGGCCTTGTCTTCTTTCGAGTTGCCCGCTTGCCTCAATGGTCTCCCGGGATTGGGCTTACCTCAAGGGTCCGCAGTCTGTTCAGTGCGGCGGCGATCTCGATGGGCCGGGCGAGGCAGTAGTCGCCGTGGACGTATGGCGCCACCACGTCCATCCCGTGCGACGCAACCTCGCGCTCGAGCCTTTCGATGAGCTCCGGCACGGTCGCCTTGCCGTCCAGGAGGCGCGCCTCCAGGTAGCGGAGCGCGTCCGCGATGAACCTCGTCTGCCCCGGGTCCACCACCTGCTCCACGTTACGCAAGTCGATCTGTTCGTGGCCCAGCACGATGGCATCGGTGCCGCGCGCCTTCGTCCTGGCGGGGCGGCGGTCGCCGGGCCGTGCGAACCCCAGCGACACGGGCACGCGCCGCGCCGGGCGGAGGCGCTCTTCGCCTCCCTCGAACTCGCGCCCGGTCGCCAGGCGCGCCGCGACCTCGCGGGCGCGCGAGGTCACGTCCACGGGCCGGTACTCGTGCATCATGATGACGGTGTCCGCGACATCGAGATAGTCCCCTGAGCCGCCCAGGACCAGCACCGTGGAGACCCCGTCCTCGGCTAGGCTGCGGACGCGGTCGATGAACGGGGTGATGGGCTCGCGGTCTTTCGCGACCAGCGCCTGCATGCGGCGGTCGCGGATCATGAAGTTCGTCGCCGACGTGTCCTCGTCCACCAACAGCACCTTAGCCCCGGTCTCGATGGCTTCGATGATGTTCGCGGCCTGGGACGTGCTGCCGCTCGCGTTCTTCGTGGAGAAGCGGCGCGTGCCGGCGCCGAAGGGGAGGTTGGTGATGAAGAAGCTGATGTCGTCCTCCGTGACGGCGCGCCCGTCTTCGGCTCGGATCTTGACGGCGAGCGGGGACGTTACGACGAGCTCGCGGCCGTCCCCAGGGATGTGGTTGTAAACGCCGCGCTCGATGGCGCGAAGGAGCGTGGACTTGCCGTGATACCCGCCGCCCACGATGAGGGTCACGCCGCGCGGGACGCCCATGCCGCGCACGGCGCCGCGATTGGGGAGGGTGACATCCACCTCGAGGGACGGCGGGGACGCAAACGGCACCACCTTTCCCCGGTCGAGGGGACGCTCGTCCACACCGCTGCGGCGCGGCAGGATGGAGCCGTTGGCGACGAAGGCGACGATGCCGAGGCCGGGCAGCATGGCGCGAAGCGCGTCGGCGTTCTCGGCCGCCTTGATGTGCCGCTCGAGGTCGGCGGCTGGGAGCGACGAGAACGTGAGTGTGTCGCGGACCAGCCTCGGGACGGCCCTGCAGATGATGTCCTCGGCTGCGCCTCCGAGGATGGTGCGCCCGGCGGCGGGGAGGCCGATGGTGAACCTGGCCTCCACGGCGTCGGCATCAATGAGGACGGAGTTCCTGGCGAGGATCTCCTGCCCGGGGCGGGCCATGGAGATGCGCCCGCTCTTGCCGGTGCCGCCGTGGCCCGCGGCCTGGCCCTGGCCGCGCGAGAGGGCGGCGGCGAGGGCGCTGAAGCGGCGGGTGAGGAAGTCTGAGAGCGCCACGCGGCGCGTGGGCGTCGCGAGGGACCACTCCGGAAAACCTGCTACGTTCTGTGGGATGCGCACGCGGAACCTGCTAGGCGGGGCGAACGGGTCCGCCTGCACGTGGTCCACGTGGAGGTCGAACCCGGGAAAGCTGTATTGCCCGCGAATGTCCTGGTACGCCTTGTAGCCCCGGTGGTCGATGCGCCGTAAGATCGATGCCAGTTGCTCGTGTGTTGAAGCCACTTTCGGGTAACGACCTCCCTGCGTGTTCCGCGTTGTGCTCTGAGCGTAAGCCAACAAACATATGACTGCCACTTCTCCAGGGATTGTCGGTGTTGCGGTTCGGAGGCGGCGCCCCCTGGCGGGGCACCTTGACGGAACTCGACCCCCAGACAAATGGCCACGAACTCATGCCAAGTCCGGGCGACCGGTGCTGGGGGGCAGCGCCGGAAGGAACCCGGACTCAAGCCTTCCTTCGTAGATGTCGGTTCGCCGCAGCTCATTCATCTCGCCCAGGCTGACGCGTGCAAGGCCGACTTCGGCCGCGGAACGAAGATAGTGTTCAAGCGCCTCCAAGACGAGCTCGCTTTTCGGGCGGCCCGTGATCCTGGCGACTTGTTCCAGCGTCTCCATCACGGCGGCCCGTTGCTTCGGGATATATATGCTGAGCTGCATGTCGCCTCCCCCAGGCAGTAGCCCGCGCCCGCCGGGTGGCGCCCCGCGCGGGCAGAGGTTCATCGTGTCGTTCGTCCCGGGTGGACGTCGGCGATGCCAACTTTTCTGCCAGTCTACGGACGGGACTGCCAAGAAAGTGACCGTGTTCCCCACCGCTGCCCCGGGCGAGCCTGTCAACTGCCCATTTTCCTGGCGGCTCGCGGGCGTAGATGCCAAGCTATTTGGCAGTTGCCCGCTGGTGCTGCCTACTTTCTTGCCACCCTGGTGCGGTCGTGGGCGAGGGTGGCGGTTTTCTGGGCAGATCGCTCACGAATGTGCCTGGGTACTTGGCAGTCGCGCGCCACTCCTGCCTAAATCCTTGGCAGCCCGCTCTCGCCACGGGCGACGATGGCAGTTTCTTGGGCAGATCCCACACGAGGATGCCAGGCTTCTTGGCAGTTGCGCGCCGATCCTGCCCAGATTCCTG
>DKEX01000046.1:2904-7495 GCA_002452295.1 Firmicutes bacterium UBA6811
TCCGCAGCCAACTACCCATGTCGGTGCCACTTTGCCGCGCCTCCCGGTCGGGGCGGTTGCTTTCCAGGCACGTCATGCGGTATAGCAGCAGGTTTTCGTCCACCTGCCCGTCGAAGCATCATTCCCGCCACCTACAGTCAATATACACTGCTGCGCCCGGAGGGTCAAACGCTGGTGAGGTTCACGATTCGCGTTGCGGGGGCTTCCGCTCACGGCACTCCGGCTGCACCTTTCCGCCACGCCTGGGGAGAAGCCCTATGGCAAGATAAGATTCCCACAGAAATTATCTAGGAACGAAGGCAGGATTCCCCCGCCCCGCAAAGAAATATAGGGGCAGGCTCTGAAACGTTAAAGTAATCCCGATGGCATACCTGCTGTGCGGCGTGCGCCCGGGCCAGCCGCAGCACATCCTGCGGCAAGCCGGGTCAGGCTCGGGGCCTGGATCTGGATCTGGCTTCGCGGGGATGGGCTGGGAGATGGGATCGGGGATGAGCCCGGGTCCGGGGGCGGGTCCGGGTCCGGGGGTGGAGCAGCCGTGTCCACCGTGTGCGCCATTGCCAGGCATCCGGCAGTGGATGAAAGTGGCGATGCGCGAGGGTGGCACGCCACTGGGGCGGTAAGCCGCCGACGCGGCGAGACGGGGAGGCTGAAAGGTTCCAGGATGGGGAGGGCCGGGGAGGGCCGGGATGCCGCTGCGCCGATGCGGGGACCATCCCGGGAGGCGTTGTGATGCAATGGCTGTAACGATTAAGGATATCGCGCGGATCGTGGGCGTGTCGCCTACGGCGGTCTCGCGGGCGCTCAACGACCACCACGACATCGGCGAGGAGACGCGGGCGAAGATAAAGCGCGTGGCGCGCGAGCTCGGGTATCGCCGCAACGCCATCGCGCGGGGGCTCGTCACGAACAAGACCGACACGATAGGCCTGTTCGTGCTGGGCAGAGGCGCGACCGGGTTCGGCGACCCGTTTGCTTACGAGGTCATCTTGGGCGTCATGGACAGGGTGAGCGCAGCAGGGTATGACCTGGTGCTCTACGGCGTGGGCGGACAGCCCGCCCCCGGGAGGGACACCGGGGCGTCATACGTCGGAAAGTGCAAGGAGCGGCGCGTGGACGGGGTCATCATGATGGGAATCAGGACGGACGACCCGCAGTACCAGGCGCTCCAGGACCTCGACGTGCCGTGCGTGCTCATCGATGTGGCGCCGCCCCGAGACGGGATAGGCTTTGTGGCTTCGGACAACGTCCTCGGGGCCAAGCAGGCAGCCGAGCACCTTCTCTCGTTGGGGCACAGAAGAGTCGGCATGTTAAACGGCCACGGGTTTGCGACGGTGAGCGCCGAAAGGCTCGAAGGATACAAGATCGCCCTGATGAATGCAGGTATCGACTACGACCCTGACCTCGTGTTCGAGGGCGACTTCTCCCGGGAGAGCGGGGCGCGGGCCGCAGTGCACTTCATGGGCGTGCCTGAGGAGAGGCGGCCGACGGGCGTGGTGGTGGCGAGCGATGTCATGGCTATTGGCCTCATGCAGGAGTTCAAGACGAGGGGGCTGCGGGTGCCGCGGGACATGTCCGTCGTCGGGTTCGACGACATCCCGAGCGCAGCCCACGTTGACCCGCCGCTCACCACTGTGAGGCAGGCAAGGTACGACCTCGGCTCGACAGCGGCCAGGATGTTGCTGCAGCAGCTTGAGGACGGGCGGTCGGGGCGGGGGGCAAGCGCTCCTCCTGGGATTCGTCTGGCGACGCAGCTTGTCGTGAGGCGGTCTACGGCGCCTCCCGGCGGGGCTTGAGCCGGGCGGGTGTAGAAGGAAGACGCTAGCGAGGGACGAGGGGCGAGGGACGAGAGACAAGGGGCGAGAGCTAAGGGACGGCGCGGGAACGCGAGGGGCGGTGCAGCGCCGCACCGGCGCCCCGCGACTCTGAGGGAAGCGGGAGAATAGGCTCCGGCACTTTAACGTTAAAGTTGCATGGCGCGAGATGGAGCATGGGGGCGGGGTAGGGATGGGTGCGGTTGGACCCGAAGACGGGGGGAGCCAGTTGGAGGAGCAGCGGCTACAGTGGTGCATAATCGAGGACTGTTTTGATGCTTCAAGGGCGGGCCACAGAGAGACCGTGTGCGCGCTGGGTAATGGCTATCTGGGCGTAAGGGGGGCGCCCGAGGATGGCCACCCTGCCTCCACCCCGGCGACCCTGATGGCGGGGGTATTCGACGCCGCACCGGGCGGGGTGCCGGAGCTTGTCGTGGCGCCCAACTGGCTTGGCATGCGCGTCCTCATAGATGGCGAGGAGTTTGGCATGGCGTCCGGCGGGGTCCTGGATTTCCGGAGGACCCTCGACATGCGCGACGGCGTCCTCGAACGCGAGGTGCGGTGGCGGGACGGGCGCGGCCGGACCACGCGCCTCACCTGGCGCAGAATCGTGTCCATGGCCGACGTCCACGCGGCCGCGATCAGCCTTTCCATCGAGGCTGAAGACCACGACTGCGGGATCGTGGTGGACCTGACCCTCGACGGAAACGTCTCAGATGCGAAGGCGGCCCACCTCGATGTAATCGACCGAGGCTGGGACGGGGATGGATGCTACCTTGTCGCGCGCACCCGGGCCTCAGGCGTCGTGATAGCAGAGGCCGCCGTGGTCGCGGTGTCGGATGACGAGGCTGAGGTGCTTCGCCAGGCGCCCGCGGACGGGGCGGTGGCGGGGATCTCGTTGGGGATACGCTGCCGCCGGGGCCGTCCTGTGACCATCGAGAAGCATGTGGGATTCGGGACGTCACTTGACCACGCGACCGCAATTGACACCAACGGTGTTGAGGGGGCTCGCGCCGTCGCGCTGAGCGCTGCACGGCGCGGCGCGGCCTGCCGCTTCGCGGGGCTTCTCGAAGAGCACCGTCGCGTGTGGCGCGCCATCTGGGACCGGTGCGACATCATCATCGGAGGCGACGATTTCGCCCAAAAGGCTGTGCGCTTCGCCATATTCCAGATGGTGCAGGCCGCGCCGCGCCATACCGACCGCGTGAGCATCGGCGCCCGCGGCCTTTCCGGCGAGGGTTACAGGGGCCACGTCTTCTGGGACACGGAGACCTTCGTGGTGCCGTTCTTCACCTTCACACTGCCCGAGATCGCCCGCAACCTCCTGGGCTACAGGTATCACACGCTCCCCGCGGCCCGCAGGAACGCTGCCTCAAAGGGCTATCGTGGGGCCATGTTTGCGTGGGAGAGCGCGGACACGGGCGAGGAGACCACGCCGTCGTGGGGCGACCCGCACCCCGTGACTGGAGAGAGAAGGCGCATCCTCTGCGGCGACCTCGAGCACCACATCACAGCGGACGTGGCCTACGCCGTGTGGCAATACTGCGTGGCCACGGCCGACGAGGAGTTCCTGCTGCAAAAAGGCGCGGAGATCCTCATCGAAACCGGCCGCTTCTGGGCGAGCCGGGCGTCCCATAATCCCGCACTGCAGGCGTACGAGATCCTGCACGTTATCGGTCCTGACGAGTACCACGAGGACGTGAACAACAACTTCTACACCAACGCCATGGCCCGCTGGAACATCCGGGCCGCCCTCGCCACATGCGACTATCTGAAAGGGTGTCACCCATCCGAGTGGGCCCGTCTTGCCTCAGCCATCGGGGTTACCCAGCAAGAGCTAGCCCACATGGCTGACGTTGCGGCGCGGCTCGTATGCGGTCGCGTACTCGCGGCCCCCTGCGGAGGCGGGGGGACGCAGCCACGGTCGGAATCTGCCGTAATAGAGCAGTTCGACGGCTTCTGGGACCTCGCCGACGTGGAGGTCCCGGCCGACGACGGGCGATTCGGGCCCATGGAAGCCATCATTGGTTCTGAAGCGCTTGCCGGGTCCAGGGTGGTGAAGCAGCCTGACGTGCTGATGGCGCTTTACCTGCTGGAGGACGACATCAGGGAGGATATCGCGGGTGCCGTCGGGATCGCAGGTACCACCGGGGTCGCAGATACGGCCGGAGTAGTGGGTGGTGTCGGGGTTGCCGGAGGCGTCGGGAGTGCGGGTACCCCTGGGGCGGGATCCCAGGGGTACGGCTGGGCTGGTGAACTCCTGCGCGGGGGCGCCAGTTGCCCGGGTCGAAGAGGGTTCCGCTGGGATGACGTCCTCCGGGCAAACTGGGGCTACTACGAACCACGGACCGACCACGGCTCGTCCCTGAGTTGCTCGATTCACTCCGGCCTTGCCAGCAGGCTGGGTCTTGGTGAAGAGGCCAGGCGCTACTTCTTGCGTGCCGCGCGCATAGACCTCGCCGACGCAATAGGGAACGCGGTCAACGGCGTCCACATGGCGACCCAGGGCGGCCTCTGGCAGGCGGTCGTAAACGGGTTTGCGGGCGTTCGCATGGACATGAGCACGCCCCGCCCCAGGGAGCCGCAGGAGTACACCTCGCCTTCGGGCCGCCCCCCTGAAGATGCGGTCGGCCTCGCTCCCTGGTCGAGCAGCGGGTTCAGCGTCAACCCCCGCCTGCCCGCCCACTGGAAGAGCGTTTCCGTGCCGCTTGCGTGGCGCGGCACCCGGGTGCGCATGCACATCTCGCGGCCCTGCTAGGGGGCGTGCGGCCTGGCGGTGC
>DKEX01000044.1:0-5015 GCA_002452295.1 Firmicutes bacterium UBA6811
CGATGACCCGCTCCGCATACTCTGCGACGATGCGCATGTCGTGCGTGATCATGATGATCGTATGCCCTGCACGATGGAGGTCCCGGACCAGGCGCATCATGTGCTCGGCGCCCGTCCAGTCCTGGCCCGTGGTGGGCTCGTCGATGACGAGGATGTTCGGCTTCATGACCAGCACCGATGCCACGGCGACGCGCTGCCGCTCTCCCTTGCCGAGCGTGAACGGGTGGCGGTCGGCCACGGCCTCGAGGCCCACGAACCTGAGCACCTCGCGCACGCGCTCCCGGGCCGCCTCGGGCGTAAGGCCCAGGTTGCGCAGGCCATAGCCTACTTCCTCCTCAACCGTGGAGCAGAATATCTGGTGGTCCGGGTTCTGGAAGACGTAGCCCACGCGCCGCGAGAGGCTGCTTACGGTCTCGCCCCTCGTGTCGGCGCCGTCGATCACGACGCGCCCTCTGGTAGGCTTGAGGAGGTTGTTGAAGTGCTTGACCAGCGTGGTCTTGCCCGCGCCGTTCTGGCCGACGAGCGCCACGAACTCGCCGCGCCGTATCTCCAGGTCGATGCCGCGTAGGGCCTGGGTGGTCTGGCCGTAGCTGTGCTCCAGCCCTTCAACCCTGATCGCAACCGGCGCGCAGGTGGTCGTGCCGGACCGGCCAGGCCCGCCTTGCATCTGTGATGACGCGTCGTAACCTGACGTCCCGTGCGGCGTTGCCTGGCAGGGCGGTGGAGACACGGGCGAGAAATCGTCGGGAGCTGCCTCATGGAGCGTGCGCGAAACGCCCCGGGGAATGCTCCGCCCTTTCAGGATGCGCCTTACAAGGTCGGCTGCCTCGCTGGCCGTGAGGGGCACATCACGCTGGCCGATAAGCCCCAGCTCATACAGCCTCCACCCGAACTCACACACCTGGGGGGGCCTGATGCCGAAGCTCATGGTCAGAGGCGCGTTGCAGAAAAGGTCGCGCGGCCGCCCGCGCCATACCACCTCGCCCTGGTTCACCACGACGATTTCGTCGGCCCGCTCGGCTATGTCCTCGCTCGAGTGCTCCACCGCCAGGATGGTGAGGTTCTGTTCGCGCCGCAGCCGGTCAACGGCCGCGTAAATCTCGTCGCGGCCCAATGGGTCGAGCTCCGACGTGGGCTCATCCAGCACGAGCACCTCCGGGCGCATCGCAAGCACGCCCGCTATCGCGAGCCTCTGCTTCTCGCCGCCCGATAGCTCGCTCGTGAACCGTCCCTCGTAGCCGGCAAGCCGGACCACCCGGAGCGACTCCGGGATCCGGCCTTCGATCTCTACCGGCGGAAGGCCCATGTTCCCTGGGCCGAACGCCACGTCCTCCCTGACCGTGATGCCGAAGATCTGGGTTTCCGGGTCCTGCATCACCAGGCCGACCCTGGAAACCAGCGTTTGGATCCGGAACTTCTGCGTGTTCATGCCCATGACCGAGACGCGGCCCGACACGTCGCCCTCGAAGAACTGCGGGACAAGCCCGTTGAGCGTCATGGCGAACGTGGTCTTGCCTGCGCCGGTCGGGCCCATGATCGCGACGAAGCGCGGGGCATCAATGCCATAGGTTATACCTTTAAGGGTGGGAGCCTTGCCTTTTGGGTACCTGTATGAAAGCGACTCGACCTCGACAATGCTTCTGCCGTGAGCAACAGTTGTTTCTGCCATGTACTGCGATGCACTCCCTGATTCCGTGTCGGCACGCTGCGAAGCCTGATGATGCTCCGAGCGTCAGCTGATACCATGACATTGCAGGGCGACGCGCAATGACGACGCGTAATACGGTCGACCCGCGATATCGCACATATGCGATGGTCTTAAACGAAAGAGAGCATAGCTGCTCCTACGTCCTTCGAGAGTGGTGAATAGCCCTTTTCGCCCAGGGTCGTCTCGGGAAAGCGCGCCCCGCCTCGATCATCCCGGACTACCATGCGGCGCGACGCATTTCACACCCCTCGATATCGCACATATGCGATATCCACGCCCCGGGAAGAAGGGCGCACCATAGGCGACATGGCTCTCGGCCGCTCTCAATGCGGGCGCGCCGGATCGCCGCCATCAGGTGTGAGCCGGCCCACGAGTGCCACGGGCTTGCCCACGGCCCGACGGATCTCGTCGAGCGCGTGGCGCGCCTGGCGTGCCGAGTCGCCGTCCTTGCCCGCCGCTGCCGCTACCGAAACCAGCACACACGTTGCCGGACCTGCCGACTTCCTGGTGTTGAGGCCGGGGTCTGCCGTCAGGACGACGCCGAGGCCGGCTGACGCGGCCATCTGGTGCGCCTCGTATCCAATTCCCTTGGAGCCGACAGGCAAGATGTCGTGGACCATCGCCATCTCTGCCAACTTCATCACCGTGGGCACATCTGCGATCTCAGGGTCGTCGACCATTATCGCATCTTGAGGTGCGCTCTTCGGGACTCCAACGGCTGCGATGATATCGTCGGGAGCAGCGGTGCCAGCTCTAAGTTGGTGTTCTTCCGCAAGTCCGATAGCCGTAACTCCGATCCCTGTTGCGACCGTTGGCACGTTGTCTTCCGTGCTCCCAGTGACTGCCCCTTCGCCTTCGATTCCTGCAAGACCAGCTTCGAACCTCACGCCTTCGATGATCTCCTTGCCCGTCGGCTCCAATTCTACACTCAACGCATCGGCCAGCACCAGCGGACGGGCGCCGCTGGCGAGCATCTCCATGAGCGGCACGCGCGCAGCGAACCGCCCTACGAGATAGCCGGGCACCTTAACTGTGTCGTGGGGTTTCGGGCCTATGCCGCCGTCAGAGTCGCACGCGATGACGAGGTAATATGGGCCCGCAAGCCGCACCAGCGTCAGGTCGCGACGCCTCTCCACGCGCCGCCGGAGGATGGCGCGTGCGACTTCCTCCGGCGAACTAGCGGGCGAACTGGCGGGCGAGCTGGTGGGCCGAACGGCGGGCGAACCGACGTCCGCCTGGCCTGCGAGGCCGGCCGACTCCGGTCGCCCCGCCAGCCCCATCGGCCCCGCCGATTTCGCCAGTCCCGCCAGTCCCGCCAGCTCTGCCAGCTCTCGCTCTATCTCTGAATGGCCTGAATGCGACATGTGTTCTTCATCCCCTGTGGAGCCCATCCCTTGTGGCCTCTGTGGTTGCCGTCGCCCCGATCAGATCATGTTGCTGCGTTTCACGATCGCGTAGGCCGCCGCCGCGATGATGATGTTGACAGCCGATCCCACCGTGAGCGGAGCGAGCAGCCCGAGCGCCAGCCCCATGCCGCCGATGGGGACCATCACGAAGGCGGCCACGACTCCGTTAAGGAACGTAGCGGCGATTATCGCCGCTATTACTCCAAGCTTCTTGTTGATCCACCAGAACGCTGTGGCGAAGACCGCCATCTCGACTGCAACCAGGATGTGGATGGGCACGCTGAGCGGGAAGCCGGTCGTGGCCGCCGTGAAGATGTGGCCTATCGCGGCGACGATGCCGCCTTCGAGCCAGCCGAAGGATATGGCGCTGAAATAGCCGGGGCACGAGTCAAGAGCCACCGTGCCGGTCGGGCTCGGGATCTTGATGAGCGCGCCGACAGCGCTGAGCGCCACGAATATCGCCATCCGGGCGACACGCCTGGGGGTCCAGTATGTCTTGCGCAGGTCACCTTCGTGCTTCAGTTCGCTCCCCTGAGAGGGAGGACTCTTGAGCTCGGGGCCGATTGCCATTGGACTCTCCTCCTTGTAGACATTGTGTCAAGATCGAAGATTCCTAAGGGAGACTCCTAAAGGGAAAAACTGCTCTCAACGTGCACATGGCTCAGGATACCTGCGTCTTGATGCCGACAGTCTGCTCTCCTGTTTCCGCGCGATTCGTCCTCGTTCCCGCTCCTATCCCTGTTCCCGTCTTTCCCTTCGCTCTGGTAGTCAGCGTCGCCGTAAACTTGCACCTATCACCTCGCAGCACGGATTTTACGAACTCGACGGGCGTTCCGTTCCTGTCAAACGTGGTCCTCCGGACCAGAAACGCCGGGCTTCCGGGGGTCACAAGCAAGACCTTTGCCTCATATTCGTCCACCGTGACCGCGCTGAGGACCTCCTCTGCGCGCACGAGCTCCAGGCCGCAGGCCTCGGTGAGCAGCGAAAACAGCGACTCGCGTGCGAGGTCGCGGTCAAGGATGGGCCGACACAGCTCGCAAGGCATATACGATGTCTGGAGCGATATTGGCACCCCACCCGTAAGGCGGACGCGACGGACCTCTATCACGGAGGCGGCCTGGGCCACCTTCAGGCGCTGGGAGACACCTTCGCTCGCGGCAACAATACCGGCGCCGAGGAGCCGGGTCTCGATCTCGATGCCCGCGCTGGCGAGCCCGGCCGAGAAGCCGCCAAGGTCCAGGATGTCTTGTACGACTGAAGGCTGCGACACGAACGTGCCCCTGCCCTGGCAGCGTTCCACGAGGCCTTCGCTGGCCAGCCGGGCCAGGGCCTGCCTTACGGTAATCTGGCTTACTGCGTACTCGGCGGCAAGCTCCTTTTCCGTCGGGATGCGCTCCCCCGGCGGCCACTCCCCGGCCTCTATTCGCTCGCGGAGCGACTCCTTCACCTGGTGATATAGGGGCACGGGTTTCGCCCGGTCAACGCCCGGATGGACCACGCTGCGACCTCCTTTGAGGGATGGGTTGGGGATAGGGGCTACAGTATAAACATATAAGATTATAATCTTTATCGTTTAGCTTCGCCATGTGTCCAGGATCTCCTGCCGCGTCGTGAGAAACTTTTGTTGCTACCTGCTTCTGGACCGACGCATTTTGTGGTAACATTACTTGCACCGGCTTCCCGTTGTACGTAGCTCTGCACTAAAGGCGAGTGCCTCTAACGCAACCTACGGCTTACGATAATGGGACCCAGCCTCGCTCACCTTGGAGGGAGACTCATGGACCTCTCGATACGCCAGGCGACTGCGAACGACTTCGAGGCGCTGTGCGAGTTGTTCGAAGAGGTAGAGGCGTTTCACCGGAAGGCGCTGCCCCATGTGTTCCGAAAGCCGGAGGGGCGCG
>DKEX01000044.1:5042-5717 GCA_002452295.1 Firmicutes bacterium UBA6811
GAGTCCGGCGGGCGTGCCGTCGGCCTTGTCCACGCATCCATTGGGTGTGCGCCCGATCTCCCGATCGTGGTCCCGAGGCGCTATGTCATGATCCATGATCTCGTTGTCGGAAAGGATTTCAGGCGCGCCGGGATCGGCCGCGCCCTTGTCGAGAGAGTCCACGAGTGGGCCCTCGCCAGGGATGTCGCGGAAGTGGAGCTCAACGTGTGGGAGTTCAACAAGCCGGCGTTGGCGCTGTACGAGGAGATGGGGTATGAGACTACGAGACGCAGGATGTCGAAGATGCTGAAGTGAGTCGCGATTTCCGGACCGCCGCCCGCCCATGTCTAAGTATGGCGCCATAGGTTTGCGACACTCTTTCTGAATCCTCACTTAGCTGCACTGCAGTTCGTCGACGTCGGCCGGATAGATCGTGACACCCTGGACCACCCTGTTGATGGCCCCGCGCGCCGATGGCTCGTCCGGGGAGATGCCGAGGTCGAGGGCCTTGAAGAGGCCGAGCATCTGCCCGGCGACCACATCGACCGGCGGGCGTAGGTCGTCAGGGACCTGGGCGCGGCCGTCCGGGTCGAACTCGATGCATTCGTCCACGAGGCCCCCGAGTCCGAGGGGGGCGCGGGCGGTGACCGCAACCCGTCTCAGCCCGAGGCCCTTGGAGGCCAGCTCGCGCACGAG
>DKEX01000122.1 GCA_002452295.1 Firmicutes bacterium UBA6811
GAGGGGGTTCGTCTGGTCCATGAACTGCGAGAGCTGGCTCGACCCGAAAAACTCCTTGATGGAGGCCACCACAGGCCTGATGTTGATCAGCGTCTGGGGGGTCACCACGTCCACGTCCTGGATGGTCATCCTCTCCCTGACCACTCGCTCCATGCGGGAAAGGCCGATCCTGAACTGGTTCTGCAATAGCTCCCCGACGGACTTCAGCCGGCGGTTGCCCAGGTGGTCTATGTCGTCGGTGTTGCCGACGCCGCGCACAAGGCCGAGCTGGTAATTGACCACGGCGACGATATCCTCGCGCGTGATGGTTTTCACGTCAGGCGCCGGAGCGCCGTTGTCGAGGATCTTGACCGGGTTCCCATCGGCGTCGGCCACAACCGCATCGAGGACCCTGCCCTGCCCTGCTACGGACTGGAGGGCCATCGCGGCCTTTCTGTCAACCTTTCGCCCGGCGTCGATGAGCACCTCGCCTGTGGCGGGGTCAACGAGAGGCTCGAGCAGGGTGCAGCCTATCAGCCGTTCGCTGAGGGCAAGCTTCTTGTTGAGCTTATAACGCCCCACGGCGGCAAGGTCGTAGCGCCTGGAATCGAAGAACAGCGTCTCGAAGAGCGAGCGAGCGCTCTCCTCGGTGGGCGGCTCGCCGGGCCGCAGGCGCTTGTATATCTCTATGACGCCGTCGGCCTCCGACTCCGCGTTGTCGCGCTCGAGGGTGTTCCGTATGCCCTCGCTGTCGCCCAGAAGGTCGATGATCTGGGCCTCGGTTCCGTAGCCGAGAGCGCGGATGAGCACGGTGACAGGCAGCTTGCGGGTGCGATCAACCCGCACCCAGATGCACTCCTGGGAATCCATCTCCAGCTCCAGCCAGGCGCCTCTGTTCGGGATAACGCTTGCAGAGTAGAGAGCCTTGCCATTGGGATCGATGGTGCGCCCGTAGTAAACGCCCGGCGACCGCACGAGCTGGCTCACGATAACGCGCTCCGCGCCGTTGATGATGAACGTGCCCTTGTCGGTCATGAGCGGAAACTCGCCCATGAAGACCTCCTGCTCCTTGACCTCGCCTGTCTCCTTGTTGATCAGGCGGACGCGCACCTTGAGCGGAGCGGAGTAGGTCACGTCCCTCTGCTTGCACTCCTCCACGGAGTACTTCGGCTCGCCGAGTGAGTAATCCACGAACTCGAGAATGAGGTTGCCGGTGAAATCCTGGATGGGTGAGATGTCCCGGAACGTCTCGAGCAGGCCTTCGGAGAGAAACCAGTCGTAGGACCGTTGCTGGATCTCGATGAGGTTGGGGACGTCGAGTACCTCGTCGATCTTGGAGAAGCTGAGCCGCTGCCGCCTGCCGACCTGTGTCATAACAGCCATCCTGTCACGCTCCTATCTCCCACCGAATGTGAGCGGATGACAACACTATAAGCAGGTCACGAGAAGTTCCCTGCTATCAGCGCCTGAGAAATTTGCTTTGGGTGAAGGAAAAGAAGGGTCTCGTGTAGTATTAATGAACCAGATGAGAAATATGCGCCTGACTCAGGTTGTCGCATTCTCTAATCCTAGCAGACGATCTGACCCGTGTCAAGCGCAAGGGGGAGTCCGTGTTGCCTTCACGGGCTCCCCTTGTCCGTGTACGTCGAATCTCTTTACTTTATCTCCACGGTTGCCCCTGCCTCTTCGAGTTTCGCCTTCATGGCCTCGGCCTCTTCCTTCTTGATGCCTTCCTTGACAGGCTTCGGCGCACCCTCGACGAGCTCCTTGGCTTCCTTGAGCCCAAGGCCGGTCAGCTCGCGGACGACCTTGAGAACGGGGATCTTCTTGTCGCCCGCGGTCACAAGGATGACGTCGAACTCGGTCTTCTCCTCGACCTCGGCTGCGGGGGCCGCGGCGACGGCGGGGCCGGCTGCGACGGCGACGGGCGCGGCTGCGCTCACCCCGAACTTCTCCTCAATGGCCTTCACAAGCTCGGATAGCTCCAGTACGGTCATGTTGGCGATTGCCTCGATGATCTCTTCTTTCGTCATTTCGTGTCTCCCCCTTTTCCCCTGATTTTCGTTTGGCCTGGCGCTCGCGGCACTCCGTCGGTTTGCAGATTCGCCGCTTCATCTCCTCGTCGCTTCGCTTCGTCGCCTCGCCACCTGGGTGCTGCGTCCCTTCGCACCTCGGCCCTGCGCGGCTTCGGCGGCCGGGCGCGTCGGCACCCAGGCAGGATCATCAGGCGACATGAAACGCCGGGGCTATGCCGGTGCGCCTTCCCCTTCCTCTTGCCGTCTCACGGCATCGATAGCGTAGGCGAGGTTCCGGACGGTGCCCGCGAGGGCGCGAGCAAGCCCGGAGATGGGCGCGGCCATCGTTGCGGCAACACGGGCCAGCATGACCTCGCGGGACGGCAGCTCCGCAAGGCTGCGCACATCGTCCGGCCCTATGACCCTTCCCTGCAGCGCTCCGCCCTTGATCCCGATCTCCCTGTGTTCGCGGGCGAACTCCGAGATGATCTTGGCGGGGGCCACCGGGTCGCCCGGTGCGAACGCGATGGCCGTGGGACCCTCGAGGTACCGCTCGAGCTCTCCCAGGCCGATCTCCTTCGAGGCGATGCGGGTCAGGGTGTTCTTGACTATCTTGAACTCGATGCCCGCGTCACCCAGCTTCCGTCGAAGCTCCGTGAGAGCGCTCACGTTGAGCCCGCGGTAATCGGCGAGCACAACAGCCTGGGACTTCGACAGCTTCTCCCTGACCTCTTGCACAGCAGCTTCCTTTTCCGGCTTTGGCAATTCCAACTGGCACCTCCTTTCGGCTCATCACATGGTCGCAACGCGCCGCAGTCGCAGCGCATATGGAAAAGGCCCCCGCAAGACATGCGGGGGCCTCGTAACAAGCACGCGAACGAATAACCAGTCGCGACGCCTGTCCCCCGACCTCGGCAGGCGAGCCCCTCCCTCTTGCCGGGCCGTCCGGACCGGCTCGGCTCATTAAGCTCGAGGCAACTCCTGCCCCGGGGGCATTCCTCGAGCGCCTGCTGTCTTGGGTCATGGAAAACGCGTTGCCACGTATTCGATTATCGAGCGTCAAACATCAAATGCCAAGCATCAATTATCGAACACCAGGCTGCAGCCAGCAGGCATCCAGCACCCAGCGAGCGCCGGGCGCCGGGCGGTGTCAGCAGCCTGCGCCGTGTCATGCCATGCCATGTAACGCCATGCCACGCGGCGCCGCTGCTACCCCCGCGCCTGCCTCATCTTTCCGCCGATATCGTCGCCGCCTGCACCGGGCTCAGCTTCACCCCGGGACCCATGGTAGTCGAGACGGCGACGCTCTTGATGTACGTACCCCTCGCTGCGGCGGGCTTCGCCTTGATGATGGCGTCCATCAGGGCACCCAGGTTGCCCAGGAGCCTCGGGGCCTCAAACGAGGCTTTGCCTATGGGAACATGCACGATGCCCGTCTTGTCCGCCCGGTACTCGACCTTACCGGCCTTGATATCCTGGATGGCCTTGGCAACTTCGAATGTGACCGTCCCCGTCTTGGGGTTCGGCATGAGCCCTCTCGGGCCGAGGATGCGACCCAGCTTGCCGACGATGCCCATCATGTCAGGAGTGGCGACCGCCACGTCGAAGTCCATCCAGCCTCCCTGCACCTTCTCGGCGAGGTCCTCAGCGCCGACGTAATCAGCGCCCGCGGCCTCTGCTTCCTTGGCCTTCTCGCCCTTGGCGAAAACGGCCACCCTCACGGTCTTGCCAGTGCCGAACGGAAGCACGACGGCCCCCCTCACCTGCTGATCCGACCGCTTCGGGTCTATCCCGAGTCGTACCGACGCCTCCACTGTCTCGTCGAACTTCGCCGTCGCAGTCTTCTTTACGATCTCAACGGCATCCGAAGGCGAGTAAAGCTGCTGCTTGTCATACTGCTTCAGAGCTTCGTGATACCTCTTGCCACGATCTGCCATAACCGAAACCTCCTTGTGGTGCAGACGGATTGCTCCTCCCACGAAAATCATGTTTGTCTTGACGCCCCGGCATCCCGGCATCCCGGCACCCTGGCACCCTGGCGTCGCGGCGCCATGCCTGCAGAAGCTCGCAGGCCTCAGGCGGCGGACCACAGGCCGTCTAGGCCTCGACCTCCACGCCCATGCTCCTCGCGGTGCCCGCGATCATCCGCTCCGCAGCCTCGGGGGTTGTCGCGTTGAGGTCTTTCATCTTGAGCTCGGCTATCTCGCGCACCTGGGCGCGGGTGAGCCTCGCCACCTTCTCGGTGTTGGGCTTGCCAGACCCCTTCTCGATGCCTGCGGCCTTCCTGATGAGGAACGAGGCCGGCGGGGTCTTGAGCACGTATGTGAAAGATCTGTCCTCGTAGACGGTTATCTCCACCGGGATGATGGTACCGGCCTCGGCGGCTGTCTTCTCGTTGAACGAACGCACGAACTCCATGATGTTCACGCTGTGCTGCGCCAGGGCCGGACCCACCGGCGGTGCCGCGGTGGCTTTCCCCGCTGGTATCTGCAACTTCACCATCGCCGCGATCTTCTTCTTGGCCATGAAACGCGTCCCTCCTGCCCGCTCGAACCCAGTAACGTAATGACACGAGTTATCTGACAGCTTCTTGCCCTATAGCTTCTCGATCTGGCTGAAGTCCAGCTCCACAGGCGTATCGCGCCCAAACATCGAAACGAGCACGCGAGCCTTCCCCTTGTCGGGCTGAATCTCCTCAATAAGCCCGGAGAAGTGCTGGAACGGGCCGGAGATCACCCGCACGCCCTCACCGACGGAGAAGTCGATCTTCGGGCGAGCCTCCTCGACGCCGATCCGCCTCAGAATGTCGCGCATCTCCGTCTCCTGCAGCGGCACGGGCCTGGAGCCGGAGCCGACAAACCCGGTCACGCCCGGAGTGTTCCTCACCACGTACCAGGAGTCGTCCTCTATTACCATTTCCACCAGCACGTACCCGGGGAAGATCTTCTTCTTGACGATCTTCTTCTTGCCGTCTTTGAACTCGTATTCCTCTTCGGTCGGGACGAGGACCCTGAAGATCTTGTCTTCCTTCTCCATGGTCTTGACCCGTCTCTCGAGGTTGGCCTTGACCTTGTTCTCGTAACCCGAGTACGTGTGGATCACGTACCAGTTCTTGTTCGGGTTCTCCGGCTCCGAAAGCTCTTCAGTCCCCCCGGGCTCCTCAGAAGACTCCGAAGCCTCTCCAAGGGGCTCCGACGACCCCGTGGCGGACTCCCCCATAGACTCCTCGGCAGACTCCTCGGCCGGCCCACCAGGCACGGTCTCCTGCTTGGCAGGGCCGTCCTCCATCGAGGCTGCGAGTTCATCTTCGGCAGACCGGGCTCTTTCTCTTTCCTCCACCTGACGAGGGGCCGCACCGCCTTGCGACAGCAGCCCTCCACCCCCTACTGAAGTCTTACCGCATCTCACCGTATGAAAAACTTCAGGCCCTGAGAAAACACGAAATCGATGATCCCGATGAATGCGCTCGCCACAACGACCACAGTAACCACAACCACGGTCGAAGACACCAGCTCCTTGCGGTCCGGCCACGCGACCTTCCTCATCTCGGCCCTGACCTCGCGAAGGAACTTGCCCACTCGGCCAAGCCTCTCCATGATCTGCATAACGGCTCCCTTCCTCGCCCGCAGGCCCGCACGCGGGCCTTCTCAAGTCGGTGGATCGGCAGATGACGCAGGCGCCTCTTGCCTCGAAGGCCGGCGATGCACCTCTACGCCTCCGGGACAAGCAGGGGCTTGCCGGATCACCGCGTCTCCTTGTGGACAGTATGGGCCCGACAGAACTTGCAATACTTCTTCATCTCGATCCGGTCCGGATCGTTCCGCTTGTTCTTCTCGGTGCGGTAATTCCGCTGCCTACATTTGGTGCATTCGAGAGTGATGCCCTCGCGCATTTCGTTACACCCCCCGGCATGTCACTTCTAGAATCTAGCATATCGCGGCAGGCGTGTCAACAACGCACCGGCGCCGATCGAAGCGAACCCGGAACGGCGTGCCCGCGCCGTTCGTAGTCTCACCAGTGCCCGGAGGATTATGAGCAACACCAGGGCCGTGCCGCCCGGCGAGCACCAGTCCCGCTCGCAAGATCGCCCTGGGAACGATGGGCTCCGGTCGCGGCCGCCCGCCGCCGGGTGCCCCACTATATGACGCCGTATGTGACGGGGTACAAGAAAACAGCGCCGGAACCAAAGGCGCCGTACCAGGTTACGAGACTGGAGCCCACGGCCGGAATCGAACCGGCGACCCCATCCTTACCATGGATGTGC
>DKEX01000025.1 GCA_002452295.1 Firmicutes bacterium UBA6811
ACGGTCTCTTGAGCGATTACTTAGAGACCGGATCCGCTCTACGTCCAGCCAAGGGCTGGAAAAGTCGTACGCATGAACTGGATAAAGCCCCGCGCTCCCAGGGCCGTCACGATCCCGGCCAGGGCGGCCGACCACTGGACCAAGCTGTTCAGCGCATGGGCCAGGCGCATCAGGTGATGGAATCCCTGCATGGCGTTCCAGTCCAGGGAAAAACAGTGCTCGTATTGATACCCGTGATGCTTCTCCACCAGAATGTGATTCTCGATGCCCCAGCGGTGCCGAGCAATCAGATTGCAGCGGAGATGCACATTGCTTTTTCTGAGGGGTTCACTGGAAACCCAGGCATGTCGGGCCGTCTTTTGCACGGTTTGGCCGGTTCGGGCGTCCTGCTCTTTCCAGTACTCTTCGCAAACCACGATGTGCACCGTCACCCGGTGCCCCCGCCTTTGCACCCAGTCATCGTGCTCGATCCCATTCACCCACGTAAAGTGCTGCTGGCGGTTCGCCCAGGGTTGATCCAAAACCTGTTCCGGCAGGAGGCGCTGCAGCGCGTGGAACTCCTCCCAGGCCGAGGGAAGGCATCCATCCCTGAGCACGATCATGAATTGCCAATGGTACTTCCGGCACAGCTGGATGACCGGGGCATTGGGGTACAGCCCGTCCAGCACGACGATAACCGGAAGGTGGGGGAAGCAGGCCTTCAGCCGTTGGGCCAGCCGCCGGAAGGCCTTCAGTTCGCAGTCTTGTTTCGCTTTAGCCACATCCCCATCGGAGCGCTTCAGGAATTCGCTCATCAGCGGCAGGGTTAGCCCATTGGGGAATATCAGGTCTGCCTCCAACACGTAGACGTAGTATTGGGTTTGCTCCTTCTCCCGATGCCGCTGCAGGCACTCGGGGGCCCAACCTCGATTGCTCATCCATTTTTGGGTGCCATCGATAGCAATGGCATAGTGCTGTCCGGCCAGATAACGCCTCAGTTTCTTGCTCCGGATCAGCCGGCGGGTCAGTTCCACCAGGGCCAGCCCAATCTGGTCGACTGGGATGCGGCTGAGCAAGCGGTTGACCGTATCCTGATGGGGGACGGTTTCCAACTCTGGGAAAGCGTCCCGCAGGTTTTTCTGGAACTCCGGCTGGCTCATCTGGCGGTTGGCTTCGCGGCGGGAGGACATTCGGAACACGAACCACAGCAGGCCGTAGAGTAAAAGAGTGGTGAGTTTGTGCTTGGTGGTCTGCGGATTGCGGGGATCGGGGATCTTGGCAAACTGCCGCAGCAGGCGGGGCAGCAACGGTCGCAAGACCTTGAGCTGTTCTTCCACCGCCCGCTGCCGTTCTGCCTGCTCCTCTTCCACGGTTTGCAGCGGGCTTTTCCGATTCGGCAGTACCTGCTTCCTCAGCGGGCCGCTTCCCTTTTCTCCCCGCCTTTGACGCAGTTCCCAAAGGATTCGCCGCTTTTGCCTGGAAACGCTGGCCTTGGATTTGACAGATCTGGGCTTACTCATAAGGCTCCTCCTCCCTGTCTTCTGAAATTGGACCCTGTAGATAGGGACGTTGCCCACAAAGGTAGACCCGGAAATCCCGCACCAGGGGATAGGCCAGAATCCGCTTCGGAGTGGAAGGATATTCTCTGTACCGGTCCATCCTGCCCCGGCCTACGGTTTCCCCCAGATCTAGCCAGTTGGCCGCCAGGTAACAGGTCCCGGCGTAATGGGCCATGTCTACGAAGGTTTCCAACAAAACCGGCACATAGCCATACCGCTTTTGCCAGTCGGCCCGCAGCCGTTTGGCGGCCATGGCCAGCGCCTTGCTGGCCAGGTTTTCAATCTGCACCCAAGGGAAGATCAGAAAGCGGGTATTATTCACGATCCCGTGCAGGCGCAGGCTGCGGTCCTGCGGACTCCAACCGATCCAGGCGTCCCGGGCCGCCAGCGCCCACGCCGAGGCCGCAGACAGCGGGCAACCCAACAGGCGCTTCTGTCCGCCGGCACGCGAGACGATGAAATACCGCTGGTGGGCTCCAAATGGGCGCTTATAGCCCAGAGGATGATAGCGGGCCACGTATTCGTTCCACAGGTGGATCGCGGAGGGCTCTAGGGCAGGTTCAATCTCCAAGGGCAAGAAGGAGGCCTAAGCTTTCCCGCCACCACGGGTGGAGATCCAGTGGCCGGGGTGAAGGCTGGAGAGCTTTCTTTTCTCCTGTGGATCCTGGTCGTATCCTTGGCAGCCAACCGGATTCTGCCTTGGGCTTCCAGCTTTTCCAGCGCCTGAAGACACGACTCGAGCTTAAGCCGGCCGTTCGGCGCCACGCACCCCAGATTTTCACAAACTGTGACCGCTAGTTCAGCCCGGCTCAGCCGGCGGAACATACGCACGATGTCCACGATCTCGGCCAGTTCGTGGGCGTCAAATTCCCGGCCGCACAAAAGCTGGGTCTCCGGTTCGCGCATGACCGTGGGGGCCTCCCCTCACAGGACTCCCACCCTATCATCGCACAACCGCCCAGCCCCTTTCGCGGCCAAATTTGTCCCTCTGTCCGCCGAACCTCCCTACAGGCCGGTGATCTCACGGGCGCGCGTCAGCGCTGCCCGTCGCGATACTCAACGCGGTCTGTGATCGAGGCCGCCGCCGGCCTTGGTGCAAACGTCAATTGAGACGTTGGTGACCGCGCCAACCCGGAAGTTGCACACCGCGCCGAAACGCACCAGCACGCTGGATGTCTGCTCCCGGCCTACTGCCTCAGGCGCGGGTCGAGGGTCTCGTTGAGCCCGTCGCCGAGGAGGTTGAAGCCAAGCACGGCTATGAGGATGGCGATCCCGGGGAACGTTGTGATCCACGGGGCGTCGAACATGTAGGGACGGCCGGCGTTCAGCATCGACCCCCACTCGGGCGTCGGAGGCTGCGCCCCAAGGCCCAGGAAGCTGAGGCCGGCGGCGTTGATTATGGCGCGCCCCACACTCAACGTGGCCTGGACGATGACCGGCCCGAGGCAGTTCCGCAGGACGTGCTTTGTGATTATCCACCGGTCGGTGGCACCCACCGCCCTCGCAGCCTCGATGAAGTCCTCGCCCTTCACCACGAGGACGGAGCTTCGCACAACTCGCGCGTATTCGGGCACGCTCACTATGCCTATGGCGATCATGACGTTGACGAGGCTGGGCCCGAGGATCGCCATGATGCCGATGGCAAGGAGGATGTATGGGAAGGCGAGCAGGACGTCCATTACCCTCATGATGACGTTATCCACCCAGCCTCCGAAGTAGCCCGCCACGACGCCGAGGGCGACCCCCGCCACGAGCGCGATGCTCACAGCCACAAACCCTACGAGCAGGGCCAGCCTGGCTCCGTAAAGGATCCGGCTCAACATGTCTCTGCCGAACTCGTCCGTGCCGAGCAGATGGTCCGCGCAGGGCGGTCTGAGCTGGTCGCGGAAGCTCTGCTTTACGGGGTCATACGGCGCGACGAGGGGCGCAAAGACTGCGAGGAGCGCAAGCGCGATACAGATCGCGGCGCCCATGGAGGCGGTCCGATTCTTCCGGAACCTCCGCACGGCCGCAAGGAACGGGCGCTCTTGTGAGCCCGGCCGAGCCGGCGCGTTCTGTAGGCTTGCGCGGTCTGCCATCGCAGGCCCTCCTCTAACGCTACTCCGTCATGCGTATCTGATCTTGGGGTTCAGAAGCGCGTAAAGGACGTCCACTGCCAGGTTGGTGAACACGAACGTCAAGGCTCCGACAAGCACGACGCCCTGCACCATCGGGTAGTCCCTCGCGAATATCGCGGTCACCACGAGCCGCCCTATGCCAGGCCGTGCGAACACTGTCTCGGTGAGCACCGCCCCGCCCAGCAGGCTGCCGAACTGCAGCCCGACCACGGTGACCACCGGTACGAGGGCGTTCTTCAGGGCGTGCTTGTAGACGACTCTGCGGTGCGCGAGCCCCTTGGCCTTCGCCGTCCGGATGTAGTCCTGCCTCAGCACGTTCAGCATCGTGGATCTCGTCATCCTTGCGATTATGGCCACGGGAATCGTGGCGAGCGTGATGGACGGCAGCACCAGGTGCGAGAGCACGCTCCGCAGGGCCGCGACGTTCCCCGAGAGCAGGCTGTCGAGCAGCGGGAAGTTGGTGACCCTGGCAAGCTCGATCCCGTCGGCCACGACCCCTGCTATCGGAAACCACCCGAGGTGGCGCCCGAAAAGGATCACGAGCATCAGCCCGATCCAGAAGACAGGCATGGAGACGCCGACCAGCGCCAGCACCATGGTGAAGTAGTCGAACAGCGAGTGCTGGTGCACCGCGGCGACGCACCCGGCAAGAAGCCCGAATACCGTGGCGATGAGGATGCTCGCGACCGCGAGCTCAATCGTGACGGGAAACCTCGCGGCGATCTCGTCCACGACGCGGCTGTTGCTGCGCAGGGAGCGGCCGAGGTCCCCGTGAGCCACCCTCCCGAGGAAGCGCGCGTACTGCACGTATATCGGGTCGTTGAGCCCCAGCTCCTGGCGGAGCCTCGCGATCTCCTCGTCGGTCGCCCGCTCGCCCAGCATCACCTGCACCGGGTCACCCGGTATCAGGTGGACCATCAGGAACACCACCACCGAGATGCCGACCAGGACCGGGACAACCATCAGCAAACGTCGCGCGATGTATGCAAGCATGAACACATCCCCCTGGATTCCCACCGGGCTGCGGTTGCGGTCTTGAGCCGCCGCCGGCAGCCATGGGCCGCGGCACGCAGCCCGCGGCCCATGGCTTATGGCTTAAGGATCAGGCTTACGGATCACGACTCACGACTCGTGGCTTACGCCACCCGCATCATCTATCCAGCCACACGCTGTAGAAGAACCTGTTCGACGTGGGATGCAGCGCGAATCCCTTGACGTCCTTGCGCGTGGCCGCGAGCTGCTTCGTGTGGTTCAGGAAAACCCACGGTGCGTCGTCCACGATGATGCGCTGGGCCTTGATGTAAAGGTCCAGGCGTTCTTTCTCGTCGTAAGTCTGCTGCGCTTCCTTCAGGAGCTCATCGACCTCGTCGTTCTTGTAGAAAGCGCGGTTGCCCGACCCGAAGTTGTCGGAGCCGAGCAGCACGTAGAGGAAGTTGTCCGGGTCGCCGTTGTCTCCCATCCATCCGAAAAGCGCCATCTCGTGCTTGCCGGCCCTGCCCTCGGCAAGGTAGGTGCCCCACTCCAGCGTCTCTATCTTTGCGTCCACTCCGACTTCCTTGAAGTAGGATTGTATGGCCGTTGCGAGCCTGTCGCCCACAGGGTTGTAGGCCCTCGGCGCGGTGTAGGCTCGCAGGGTCGTCTTGAACCCGTTCGGGAAGCCGGCTTCCGCGAGGAGCTGCTTCGCCTTCTTCGGGTCGTAGGGATAGCCTTTCTGCGCAGGGTCATATCCCCACAGGGACGGCGGCACGACCCCGGTTGCCGGGACGGCCTGGTCGTTCATGAGATACTTGCATATCTCCTCCTTGTTCACCGCGTAGTTCAGGGCCTGCCTGACCCTCTTGTCGGTGAACGGAGGCTTCTGGCAGTGCATCGCGAGGTACCCGACGTTCATGCCGGGCTTCTCCAGCAGGACGAGGTCCTTGTTCGCCTTTATCCTGCCGAGGTCGTTCGGGTTGATCCCCTCGGTCACATCGAGCTCGCCCTTCTCGAGCTTCATGAGGCGCACCGCGTTATCGGGGATCACCTTGTAGACCACCTTGTCGAGGTGCGGCCGCCCGCCCCAGTAGCCCTCGTTTGCCACTAGCGTGATAGTGTCGTCGGGGATCCACTCGACGAACTTGAAGGGCCCCGTGCCCACGGGGTGTTTGAAGATGTCGGCCCCGTACTTCTTGACGGCCTCGGGGCTTGGGATGGCCGCCGCGAACATCGCGAGGTTCTTGAGGAACGGCGCGAACTTGCTCTTCAGCGTGATCCTTACGGTGTAGTCGTCAACCGCCTCGTACTTGTCGATCATCCCGAAGGTGAACTTGACATAAGGAAACTTGCCCTCGAGGTAGTAGGGGTTCTCCTTGTTCAATTGCCTGTCCAGGTCGAATACCACGGCCTGCGCGCTGAACGGGGTGCCGTCGTGGAACTTCACGCCCTTCCTGAGAGTGAACGTCCACACGAGCCCGTCCGCCGACGTCTTCCAGGACGTCGCGAGGCACGGCTCGACCTCCGTGCTGTCCTCCTTGTACTTCACCAGCCCCTCGAACACGTTCACGATGACAACCGCTGACTCACCGCTCGTGGTCATGTGTGGGTCCAGCGCATCCGAATCCGCCCCGCGGCCATAGACCAGCGTTCCGCCGGCTTTGGCGCCGAAGGACGTAGCAGGAAAGACCACCAGACACACAAGCACCAGTGCCGCAATAAGGACTCTTCTCATCATCTCGACTGCTCCCTCCCTTAATGAATTCCCATCGCACTGCCGGACGTGACCCATCGCCAGTGATGGTTGCGGGTCGGATGCCAGGGATCTCTGTTACGGCCCGTGCAAGAAGGTCTCCATGCCATGAGTCCCCAGTTGGAACGCCGCCGTCGAAGCACTTCACTATTCTCTCTAAGGTGCTTTCCGTTGCTGAGTAGAATCCGTGGCCAGTTCCACGCCAAGGGTCGCCCGCCTTCTCGCTTCGGCGTCTATAAAGCACCATCCCTCCCATCTCCACCCGCTCCACCATCGACTTCCCGACGGTTTGCAGGTCTATCAGGTCAAAAGGGAACCGCGTAATCTCCTCGATCGCGGCCACCGCCTCCCACTATCGCTCAGGACTCAGCCCCCTTACTGCAATGTCGAGATCCGAGGATTCATCGAAGCGCCCGTCATCAAGTGCAGATCCGACCAGGTAAACGGCATCCACTCCAAACCGCTCCCCGAGCATCTTCCCTGCGGCAGCGGCCTCTCTCCGAGCGTCATGGGCGAGCAAGGCCCTCTTCCGCCTGATTATGTCCAGGCGCCTCCTCCATGCACGTATGAACGGTTCGAACTCTCCGGTCGCAGCCATGATCGCACCCCTCACCACATAATGCTTCCCTAGCTTTTCCATTATAGCACACGGTGCCCCGTCGTAGCACTATCTCGCTGC
>DKEX01000008.1:0-13879 GCA_002452295.1 Firmicutes bacterium UBA6811
GGCGGCCCCTCGCGGAGCAGGGCGATGAAACGCTCTATTCTGTAGCGCTCACCCTCGACGACGAGCTCGACCACACCGTCGTAGCGGTTCCTGACCCACCCGCGAAGCTCGAGCGCCGCCGCGTGTCTTCGGGCGAACCCCCGGAAGCCGACGCCCTGGACCCTGCCGTCCACCGTTATCTCGGCCCTGGCGTACTCACTCCGCCCGTGCTCTATCCCACCCATGACTGGACCTACCTCTTCTTGGTTGCATTGCCACAACGTTGTTTCCTGAGATTCTACAGAAGCGTGACTAAAACCTGCATGCCCGGGACATCACTATAACTGCCGACGGTCCCACGGTTGATACGAGGGGATTATGGCACCAGCCATATTCTGAAGGAGAGCGCTACTTCTCACTTGTTGTGAACTCGCCTCTCCCACCTCAACTCGATCGTCACCGTCGGCTCTCGTTCTGCGGGACCGGCCCCGGCGAGGGTTACACGGAGACGAGCTTACCAGGAGAGCCTCGCATGGAAGAAATCGGAGCCGCCTGGCGTGCCCGCCACAGCGGCTCCTGACATGCGCATGCTCTGCGTCACCTGCTGCCCGGTATCAGGTACAAAAACTGGTCGGAGCGGCGAGACTTGAACTCGCGACCTCCTGAACCCCATTCAGGCGCGCTAGCCAAACTGCGCCACGCCCCGACCAAAACTGCATGGCCCGCTTTCCTCGCGGCCTGACTGTATTATAGCAGATCGCCGGCGTGGCCGCAACCCCGAGTTTGGCCGGGGGGCCGGAGGAGGCCCGAACCCGCGCGCCTTACTTCGCGACAGCGTCTTTCAGAGTCTTGCCCGCCTTGAAAACCGGCACGGTCCTTGCGGCGATCCGGATGGTCTTCCCTGTCCTCGGGTCCCTACCGGCCCTGGCCGCCCTCCTACGTGTCTCGAAGCTGCCGAAGCCCACGAGCTGTACCTTCTCGCCTGCGGCAAGGGCTTCCGTGACTGATTCGAATACCGCGTCTACGACCCTGGCCGAGTCTTTCTTCGTAAAACCGGTTTTGGCTGCGATTTTATCAACCAGCTCAGTCTTGGTCATTCCGGAAACCTCCTTTCGCAGGTATGTTGCCCACTTGATGCAGGATTTATAAAGGGCGGGCCGCATGAACGGCTCGCCCTCGCGATCTTGCCCCTTCCCTGTTTCCTATTGGCGATTCCCCCTACACACCCTGCTCCAGGTTTCCAGCCCTTCCCGAGAACCCGCTCCTGCCCCGCGTCGCGCAGCGCCTACAGGATTATGCAGATGAGCCCGCCGCTCCCTTCGTTGACGATCTTCTGGAGGGTCTCCTGGAGCTTCTGCTGCGCGTTCTCGGGCATCCGGTACAGCTTGCTCTCGATTCCCTCTTTCACCAGCTCATGCAGGGACTTACCAAGGAAGTCGGTGTTCCAGATGCGGTCCGGGTCCTTCTCGAACTCCTCTGACAGGCGCCTCACAAGCTCTTCTCCCTGTCTCTCCGTTCCTACGTTCGTCGTGACCTCCGTCTCGATGCTCGCCCGGATCATGTGGATGGACGGCGCCGACGCCTTGAGCCTCACGCCGAAGCGGCTGCCCTGCCTGATGAGCTCCGGCTCCTCGAACGTCAGCTCATCCAGAAGCGGCATGACTATCCCGTACCCAAGCTCCCGCGCATCGTGCAGGCCGTCCGCGACCTTGTCATACTCCTTCTTCGCCACCGAAAGCTCCTTCATGAGCCGCAGCAGGTGGTGGTCGCCTTCCACCTCGAGCCCGCTGACCTCCTGGACCACCTGGAAGAAGAGGTCTCTCGGCGCCTCGAGGTCGATAACCACAGCCCCCGTGCCAAGCTCCATCGTGGACAGGTCGGCCCCGGACACGAACTCCTCTCCGGAGAGTCCATCGACAGCCCCCTCTATGTCGCGTATCCTCTTGACCTCCCTGACCGTGGTCACCACGGCTTCCTGGAACCTCTGCCTCAGCCAGTGGTCCTCGGAGAGCTCGCTGAGCCATACCGGCAGCCGCACGCTCACTTCGCGGACCGGAAACTCGTAGAGCACCTCGCGCAGGACTCCCTTGACGTCCTCGACATCCATCCGCATGCAATCGAGAGGGATGACCGGCACCTGGTACTTCTCCGCGAGCTTCGCGGCGAGGTCCTGGGCCTCCCTCGACCACGGCGCGACCGAGTTGAGGACCGCCACGAAAGGCTTGTGAAGCTGCTGAAGCTCGGCGATCACGCGCTCTTCGGCCGCAACGTAGTTCTCCCTCGGGATCTCCGCGATTGAGCCGTCGGTCAGGACGACAAGGCCGATGGTGGAGTGGTCCGCTATCACCTTGCGCGTGCCGAACTCCGCCGCTTCCTCGAACGGGATCTCGTAGTCGAACCACGGCGTGACCACCATGCGCGGGCCGGCGTCGTCCTCGTAGCCCAGCGCTCCCCTGACTGTATAGCCCACACAGTCGACGAGCCTGACCCGGACCTTGACGTTGTCTTCCAGCTCGACTCCCACGGCCTCGCTGGGCACGAACTTGGGCTCGGTGGTCATGATGGTCCTGCCGCCGCCGCTCTGCGGGAGTTCGTCCACCGAACGCTGCTTGTCGAACGTGTCAGAGATGTTCGGGAGGACCAGGAGATCCATGAAGCGCTTGATGAACGTGGACTTTCCCGTCCTTACCGGCCCGACCACTCCGATATAGATGTCGCCGCCCGTCCTCGTAGCGATATCCTGGAAGATGTCGAACGTCTCCATACCGGCTCCCTCCCCCGGTACCGGGTTGCACCCGGCTTTCAGAATAATGTATATGAGCGGAGGGAGCAATTATTACCCAGGCTTCGAAAAACGCTGACGGACGGACGTGCGGCCGCCACGGCACGCCGCGCGGCCGGCAGAAGCCCTGCCGGACCGGCTTCGGACCGTCCCACCTACGGCTGGCCCTTGATGAGGGAGAACGCCTCGGCCCTGGCAGCGACGTCCTTGCGGAAGAAGCCTCGCACCGCGGACGTCACGGCGATGCTGCCGGGCTTCGTGACCCCGCGCATCGACATGCACATGTGCTCGGCCTCGACAACCACCACGACCCCGTGCGGCTTCAGCGCCTCGTTGATCATGTCCGCGACCTCGCTGGTGAGCCTCTCCTGAAGCTGCGGGCGCCTCGCGACCGTCTCGACCACCCGCGCGAGTTTGCTCAGGCCCACGACGCGCCCGCCCTTGGGCAGGTAGGCCACGTGCGCCTTGCCGTGGAAAGGGAGGAGGTGATGCTCGCACATGGAATAAAACGGGATGTCCTTGATGATCACCATTTCCTCGTGGTCCTCGTTGAACACCGGGGCAAGGAGCTCATGGGGGTCTTTGCCGATGCCGCAGAATATCTCCTCACACATCCTGGCGATGCGGCGCGGCGTTTCCCGGAGCCCTTCGCGATCAGGGTTCTCTCCAATGGCCTCGAGGATGTCTCTGACTGCGCGCATGATCCTTGCTTCGTCCAACTGCTCGTCCCTCCCTGAATAATGCGGACCTGCGCCCGCTGGGCCTGTGCCGGATCTGGTTACCTCCCTCCCGCTGCCGTGTCCAGCAGGCTCTCCAGGATCAGCGCCAGCGCGTGAAGGTCCATGGCGTTGTGCTGCAGGATCGGGCGGATGAGGACGGGGTTACGGGTCCTCACGAACTCATGGTACACCTCGGGGATCATGGCGCTCGGGATGTCACCGTGGCGCTCGTAGCCGAGAAGGTGCTCCGCGACGGTCACCAGCCTGCAATCGGGCAGAACCCCCCGGAAGAGCCGTCGTGTGGTCCTGAGCAGGTCCACGTGGAGGCCGCACGGGCCCCATGCGATCCCGTGGTAGGCCATGCGGTCCCGTATGTACGGGAGGTCAAACCTTCGCCCGTTGTAGGTTGCTATCACCCCGAACCTCTCGAGCTCATCCCGTGCCGCGGCAAGCACTGCGGCCTCCTCCTCGTAGGACCGCGCCAGGAACTGCCGAAGGACCATGGCGCCGTCGCGCGGCCCCATGATGCCCACAAGGAATAGCGGCTGGGCGCTGTGGAGCCCGGTGGTCTCTATGTCGATAAACGCGATGCTGGTGGCGGGGTAGAAACCCAGGAGGTGGAGATCCGGCGCCCCGCACCGCATGAGAAGCTCCGCATCGCACCGGTCTATGGCAGAAAGCAGGCTGCACGCACCTTCGCCCCAGCGTGCGTGTTGCGCGAGGCTGTCAAGGTCATGGTAGCCCTGGCCCTTCAGCTTTTCCTCGGTTTTCGGGCCGATGCCACGCAGAAGTTGCAGGTTGCACCGAAGAGCCGCGGGCCCATCAGGGGGCGATACGTATACCGCGGGGAACGTGCGCTCGCCGACGAAGTAGTCTCCATCCCCGAGGAGATCCTCTGCAGGTGCAGGCCTTCTCTCCATGGCCCCCGTCCCTCCCTCCGTGGGCGGACCCGCCTGAAGAATTCGCCACGGGTCCGCCTAACCCTCTTAGCAGCTATAGGCACGCACTCACGCACACGCCGCGACGCGGTCGCGATCCGGGGGCGTGTCAATAGAGTATAGCAGGAGCGATGCCCAGGAGCAACCCTGTAGCCTCGTAGCCGTGCAGCCCTGGAGACGTTGCAGACCCTGCACACGCTGCAGAGGTAGACGCCGCAACGATACAGATGATGGAGATGGACCAAGGGGGCGCAAACGGTGCAAATGGCGCAGGCCATTCAAGTGATGCAGGCGATGCGCGCAGATGATGAGGTGGGGCCGACCATTGCGGCGGTCGGCCCCATCGGACGCTACTCCTACGTGCGCAGCCGGTAGCGGAAAGGCCCCGTCTGGAGCGTGCCGGGGTTAGTGGTAATCGCGGTCGAGGCCGCGCGGAAGCTCAGCAATCGGGTGTTTCTGCTTGAACTCCTCCGAGAACGTGCTGGAGAACTGGATCACATACCCCGAGTCGAGGGTGATGACGACTTCCTCCCAGTAACCGGGATCCTGCGGGCCCACGTCGCTTGTGCGCAGGTCCACGTCCACGATGACGGTGCCCACGATACTCTGCCGAAACCTCTCGATGTCGTCAATCAGATAGCAGGCCATAGCCATCCCTCCCTGATTGATCTCGCCTCCAGCAGCCAGCGCTACTGCGACCGGTATATCCTATTTGCGGGCTCAGTCGGCGATGACGCGGACCCGGTAGAGGATCTCGGCTTCCTTGCCTTTGGGCACCTTTATCTTGAACGCGGCGGCATTCGCGTCGAGCTTCTGGTATGACGACGGGACGCAACTCAGGATGGTCCATTCGCCATAGAACCTCTCGATGACCATGATCTCCACGTCCTCGTCCTTGTGGTTCCGCAGCTTGATGCAGCACGCCTCCTCGTACGAGTTCGTCCCGATCTTCTTGTAGTCGGTGACGGTCCGCTTGCCCACGAGGTCGAAGGCGTTCCCCACGTAGAGGCGCACCGTCTCGTCGCGTGGGGTGTGGTCGATGCTGTCCTCCCCCACGAAGTCGAGGCTCTTGTCGGGCGAGGCCTTGTACACCCGCACCTTCCCTGCGGGAAGCGGGATGCCGAGCCCCGCATCGGCCTTGTTCGGGAACTCTATGACCACCCTGACGTCGCCGGTCTCCTTCTTCCCTGCGTACGTCTGGTATCCGTAACGGCGCCCAGGTGTCTCGAAGACGTACAGCTTCTTGACGGGCACGTTCGGGGCAGAGAGAAGCTCGATCTGCTTTAGCTGGTTATCGGCCACCGTCGTGCGGCGCTTCAGGGTATATGAATGATACTCGAAGAGCGGTCTCTCCTCGAACGCCTCGGGGGTCGGTACAGCCCCGGAGAGCATCGGCACAGCCTTGAGGCCCATGTCGGCCTCGACCGTCCGCACCTCGCCGGCGACCAGCTTCAGCGACGCGTCCCGGTAGGTGGCGCCGCTCCTGTTGTCCAGCGTGACCCAGCCGTTGAGGGCTATCGCCCTATCCTTCTCGTCAAGGACGCAGACATAGTCGGCACGCCAGCTTATGCCCCTCGTGAGGTAGTTCACCTCGGCGAGGTGGTCCGCGGCCGACTTCGCATCCACGTACCAGACCAGGGTCGGGCGCAGGATGAGCCCGGACGGCAGCGCCGGAAGCTCGATATTGCCAGGCGGGTCAAGGAGGATCTTGCCGTCCATCTCGACTGTGAGTTTGCCCTGGGAGTCCACCGCAAGGAGCCGCGCGGGCCGTATGACGCCGTCGCGGTTGAGCTCGATCTCCTTGCCTATGTACTTCTCGAGCAGCTTCTGCCTGCTCACAAGGTCATACTCGAAGTTCTGCTCGAGGAGCCTGAGGTCGCCCGGCGCCGTGACTGACACAAGGCGCACCGACGACGGGTCTATGTCCCGGGCGACATCGGAGAATCGCAGGATGTTCAGGCCCAGGCCGAGAGAGATGAAGCGCTCGTCGCGCACCAGCGCGAGGTTGTCGTTGTAGACGGTGAGCGACACGTTCTTTTGCTGGTCAGGGCCCACCTCGATATTCGTGTCCTGCGCTGACGCCCATGACGATGCAGCGAGCACCAGGGCAGCGAGGACAGCGAGCGGCAATGCATGTTTCCCACGGAGCACGCGAGTTCCCTCCTTCAAGGATCCGGATGTGGCGAGAGCCCCCGGAGCGCCCGCGGCTCGAGATGTCTCGCCCGGCGCCCGCCAGGGGGGTCTCCTAGCTTACAAGATCGGCCACGGTCGCATCGTCGAGCCTCTTCACGACCTCGGTTACGAGCCTGACCGCATGGTCGTAGTCGTCTCTGTTTATGAGCGAGGCGTGGCTGTGGATGTAGCGCGAGGGCACCCCTATCACGATGGACGGAACGCCGCTGCCGTGGAGGTGGATCCTACCAGTGTCCGCCGCGCCGCCCTCCATGAAGTCGGTCTGGTACGGAATCATGAACCCGATCTCATCCATGTGGCCCGCCAGCATTATCCTCGGCCGATCGCTCCTGCCCGTGCGCTTTGCGATGATGCTCCCCAGGCGGTCCTGCTCAATCACGGCATACGGCTCCACGTACTTGCGGATGGTCTTCCGCACTTCCCTCTCATAACCGGACACCCCCGGGGCTTCAGAGAGTTCCTTCAGCATTCCTGCGATTGCGTCCACCCGTCCAGGTCACCCTCCTCGAGCTGGCCGGGCCGCGACCTGCCGCGCGAGCGGCGATGGGGCGGCCCACTCTGGTCCACTTGCTCCGCCATTTACTTCGCCATCTCTCATTCCTATCCTGCTTTGCGCAGCGGTACGGAAAAAGGGACCGGGAAACGCCTCTCTTGTTCCCCGATCCCATCTGACGTATTCGCCTGTGCGAAGTTCCCGAAGGCCGCTACCCCGGGGAGATCTTCGTCATGTGGTGCTCGTCGAAGATCCCCCTTTTCACCTCAGAAGCCACGATTCGGCGGGCCTTGAACTGGTCGCGGATGTAGTGGCACGCGACCATGGGGTCCACCTTCTCCCCGCATGTAAACACATCGACTGCAGCATACCCGTGCTCCGGCCAGGTGTGGATGGCGAGGTGCGACTCAGATATGACCACCACACCGCTGACACCCTGAGGGCTGAATTTATGAAACGCCACCTCGCAGATCTCAGCCCCTGCCCGCAAAGCAGCGTCTACCATGATATCCCTAACGGTTTCGATGTCGTCCAGCACCTCAGGGTCACACTCGTACGCCTCGCACAGGATATGACGCCCCAAAGTGTTTTCCATCCAAAGTCCCGCCTCCCTTCCAGATCTCTCCCTTCCGACCGGTGACTTGCCCGATCAACGCAATTCTAGCAGATCGCCCCCCAAAGTCAAGGGACCTTACGCACTTTTGTCCACTCTCACCCCTGCTCACCGGGCCTCAGGATGCCCCTGCGGGCGAGCGCGGTAAGGCCGGAGAGCACCGCCAGCTTCACGTGGCGTCTCGAGATCCCTCCCTGGATATACGCTATGTATGGTGGGCGCATCGGCGCATCCACCGTGAGCTCCGAGGATGACCCCTGTACGAACGTCCCGCCGGCCATGATCACGCCGTCAGTGTAACCCGGCAGCGGGCCTGGCTCGGGGGCGTAGCGGGCGTTTATGGGGCTTGCCAGGTGAAAGCCGCGACAGAACGCCAGCAGGCGCTCCTCGTCGAACATCTTCACGGCGAGCACGGTGTCCGGCGGCGCCTCTTCGCCGCCAGGTAGCGTGGGATAGCCGAGCGCCCTGAAGACGTGGCCCGCCACCCTCGTGCCCGCGAGCGACTCAGCCACCATCGTGGGGGCGAGGAAAAACCCCTGCAGGATGAGGCGCGCGTGGCCCAGGCCCGGGCCGATGGCCGCGCCGACGCCGGGCGCGGTGAGGCGTGATGCGATGCGCTCGATGGGCGCGCGCCTGCCGACGATGTAACCGCCTGCGGGGGCGATGCCGCCGCCGGGGTTCTTGATGAGGGAGCCTGCGGCGATGTCTGCGCCGAATGCGGTGGGCTCGCGGTCCTCGGTGAACTCGCCGTAGCAGTTGTCCACGACCACAACGGCGTCGGGCTTGTCCGCCTTCACGGCGCGGGCGAGCCGCTCGACCTCGCTAACCGGCACCGAGGGCTGCCAGGCGTATCCCCGCGACCGCTGGATGAACACGACCTTCGTGCGGTCGCGGACAGCCTCTCGTATCCTCGCCACATCAAGCGCGGGGCTTTCGCTGTCGCGTGGCACGACTCGCCAGGTCACGCCGAGCTCGGCAAGGCACCCGGGCACAGGCCCGTCCATCCCGACGACATTACGCAGGGTGTCGTATGGGTCGCCCGTGGCGAACAGGATCTCATCGCCCGGGAGAAGAAGGCCGAAGAGGCACAGGGCAAGTGCATGGGTACCCGAGGAGATCTGGTGGCGCACGATGGCGGCCTCGGCCCCGAACGCCCGGGCGTAGACGGCCTCGGCTGCCTCCCTGCCCCGGTCGTCGTACCCGTAACCCGTCGTGCCGGGGAGGTCGTAGTCGGTGACGCCGGCCTCCCTGAATGCCTGGAGGACCCTGGCGAGGTTATGCTCCGCCAGCCTGTCGATGCGTTCGAGGTCGGAGCGGCAGGCCGCCTCGGCCTCCCGCGTGAGCGCGGCGAGGTCTGGATCGATGTCGAGGCCGCCATAGACGCTTCCACCGCCGGTCACGAGAATCTTACCCCCGCTTCCTCCAGGCGAGAAAGCGCCTCGTCGAGCCTGGCGTCGTCGATGGTCACTGATATCCTGAAGTAGCCCTCGCCGGAGGACCCGTACCCCACGCCTGGCGTCACGAACACGCCCGCCTTGTCGAGAACGTGACGCGAGAATTCGATGGATGAAAGCCCCTTCGGGACAGGCGCCCACACATAGAAGGTCCCCTTCGGGGCCTCCAGGTCCCACCCAAGGCGGCCGAGCGCAGCCACCACCTTTTCGCGCCGCCTTGCATACGCAGGCAGCACCACGGCGAGGTGGTCGGTCGGGCTTTCCAGCGCCGCTATCGCGGCGTACTGGACGGCCTGGAATATGCCGGAGTCGAGGTTGGTCTTGAGCCTGCCCAGGGCCTCGACGACCTCGGCGCATCCGACGACCCAGCCGATCCGCCAGCCGGTCATGTTGTACGTCTTCGAGAGCGAGTGGAACTCGATCCCCACTTCCTTTGCGCCGGGCGCCTGCAGGAAGCTGGGGGCGCGGTAGCCGTCGAACGTGATCTCGCTGTACGCGGCATCGTGGCACACGATGACGGAGTTTTCGCGCGCAAACTCCACCACTGACTCGAAGAAGGCGAGCCCGTCCACGGTGGCGGCGGTGGGGTTGTTCGGGTAGTTGATGAACATCAGCTTCGCCTTCACCCTGACGTCCTTCGGGATGGCGTCGAGGTCGGGCAGCCACCCCGCCTCCGGGCGGAGCCTCATGGAGAACGGGTCGCCCCCCGCAAGGAGCACGGCGGTCCCGTATACCGGGTATCCCGGGTCGGGCACCAGCGCAAGGTCTCCCGGGTCGATGAAGCACCAGGGGATGTGGGCGAGGCCCTCCTTCGAGCCGATAAGCGACACCACCTCGGTGTCGGGGTCGAGCTCCACACCGAACCTCCGCGAGTACCAGGCGGATACAGCGGCGCGATACTCGCGCAGCCCCTCGTAGCTAGGGTACCGATGGTTCGCCGGGTTTTCGGCGGCCTCCTTGAGCCGCGCGACCACGGGCGCTGGCGTGGAGAAATCGGGGTCGCCGATGCCAAGGCTGATGACGTCGACGCCGCGCTGGCGGGCGCGGGCGATCTCCCGGTCAACCTCGGCGAAGAGATACGGCGGCAGGTTTGCGATCCTTCGTGCTTCCGGTACTCTCACCTCAACCACTCCTCCAGATCGTCGATGATTCCCGTGAATACGCGGGTCGCGGGACCGGTCATGAACACGTGGCCGCCCTCGTGCCACTCGATGAACAGCGTCCCGCCGGGAAGGTGTAGCCGCGCGGACCTGCCGGTGAGGCCGCGCTCTGCCGCAGCAACGAGCGACGCGCAGGCGCCAGTCCCGCAGGCGAGCGTGGGCCCCGCTCCTCGCTCCCAGACACGGACGCAGAGGTCGCCCGGGCCGTTCACCTGGACGAATTCCACATTCGTCCTGTCGGGGAAGATGGGGTCGCGCTCGATGGCCGGTCCCAGCCTGGCGAGGTCGACGGCGGATACGTCCGGGACGAATATCACGCAGTGGGGGTTGCCCATGGACACGCACGTGATCTCGAATTCGCCAGCCGCCAGCGCGCGCCGTTCGCCAACGACGGCGGGGCCGCCTGCCGCCACGGGGATGTCGGCAGGTCGAAAGCTGGGCGGCCCCATGTCCACCCGCACCTGGCCCGCCAGGTCGCCCCGAGCGATTATCTCGGCGCGTACGTGCGCTCCCTTCGCCTCTATTGATACGGTGGTCCCGTGGACGAGCCCCGCGTCGCGCGCGTACAACGCCACGCAGCGCGAGGCGTTACCGCACATCCCGGCCTCGCTTCCGTCGCTGTTGAGGATGCGCATGCGGACATCGGCCGATCCGGACGCCAGCACCAGCACCACGCCGTCAGCCCCGATGCCCGTGTGCCTGTCGCAAAGCCTCTTGGCCGCTGCCGGCCATCCCGCCGCGTCCTCGCCGCCGGGGGGACCGGCGGGCGCGAGCGCGAAGTCAAAGAGGATGAAGTCGTTCCCGAGGCCATGCATCTTGATGAACGTAGTTCCGCTTCCAGTAGAGCTTTCCACCGCCTGCTCGTCCCTCTCTTGCGCCGCCACCCGTTACTCGCGTGTTATTCGCGGTCCGGTGAGGATCTCCTGCTTGCGTCGGCGGCCTCGCCACTCTGACCTGCGTGCTGGTCCGCCTGCTTTTTCGTCCCCGTCCCACATATGGTGCACCTGCCGCGCTCGAGGGATTCGCGACGCATCTCGATAGGGGCAAACACGGCGCCGTCCCTGAACCCCTCCACCCGGCCGTGCCTGTGGCCGACGATGTACCCGAGGAGAAAGGCAACCGCCATGAGCGATAGCCAGCCGTCAACCGACATCCATCTCTCCTCCTCTGCTTCCGGCCAGGCGACCGACCGCTTCGATCAGGGGGACACATATGCAGACAAGAATGGTCGTGCGCCGGTCCAGGAAGAGCGCTGCCAGGAGGGCCACCAGGCACAGCAACAGCGCCTCGCCCCTGCCGAGGCGCCGGGCGAGGTTCGCGCGGCCTATGGCGCCGTCGGCCGCGAGGTCCTGGAGGTCGTCGGCAAGCTGCACCGCGCCCATGAGGACCACCGAGACGCACGTGGGCCGCCAGCCGAAGAGTCCCCACGTCGCCGCCGCGACCAGGGCCGATTCCATCCAGGCTGTAAGGCCAAGCGGCAGCATCTCGCGGGGGTCCTTCAGCATTCCCACGACGTAGGCGGCGAGGACCAGCGGCGCAGCGAGGCGCACGTTGATGCCGCAGGCGATGAGGGCGAAAACGAGGGCGTAGAGCACGGCGCCGCTGCCCAGGGTGAGCGCCAGGGATGGGCGGCCCTGGGCCATGTCGGCCGCGTAGTCGAGGTGGTCGTCCATGAGCTTGATGGCGGCCCCGGCGAGCGCCACCGCAAGGAGGTCGGCGAGGAATCTAGAGATTGCGGAGGACATGCCGCTTCACCTCTCGAAGGCCGGTCTTTGCAGTCGCAGAAACTGGCAGCACCGTGTAGCCGGCGAACATTCTCTGGAGCCTTGCCAGGCCGCGCGTCGCGTCGGGCAGGTCCATCTTGTTCGCCACGATGAAGTAGCCCCCTCTCGACCCGGCGAAGTCAGCGATCTGCCGGTCGATGACGCCGGCGGGCGGTCCCTGGCCCACGCGCCCCGCCTCCGCGGCATCCACCACGTGGATGACCACCTGTGCGGGGCGTATCGCCTGGAGCGTCTGGGCCATCGCCCTCCGAACCTCGGCGTCCTGGTGGATGTGCTCGGTGAGGCCGGTGGTGTCCACGAGATCAACCACCTTCCTGCCTTTCCCGGCGGGCACCTCTACCACAACCGACTGAAGACACCTGGTCTGGTGCGGGCGCGGCCCGACAAGATCCCGGATGGCGGCGGCTATGGCATAGGTCCGTGATTGTCTCTTCCCGGACAGATCGATGAACGTGACGTCCACGGCTCTGGCCTTCAGGTGCTCAGCAAGGCTCAGAACGAGAAGGGTCTTTCCCACATTGGGTTTTCCCACGACCATGCATCGCTTCATCCCTGCACATCGCCCTCCAGGCGGTCTTGCGCCTAGAAGTCGTCCAGGATATCCTCCCTGCGGATGAGCATGAGCTCCTCCCGGGAGAGGTGCTGCTTTTCGACGAGGCGCACAGCCTGGCGCCTGATGGCCCGCTCCATGATATTGCGCACGAGCCGGGCACCTCCCGAGTGTTCGTTGCCGGGCTCTGCTCGTCTCGTCAGCAGGAACTCCAGCCTTGCCCGGGCCGCGAGGTCGAGGCGGTAGTCTCTCTTCCTCAGCATGAGGTCGGCGATCTGGAGAAGGTCCTCGGTTGAGTAGTCGGGGAACTCGATGTGGATAGGGAACCGTGACCTCAACCCGGGGTTCGTGTGGATGAACGTCGTCATCTCGTCGCGGTAGCCGGCCAGGATCACAATGAACCTGTCGCGGTAGTCCTCCGTCGCTTTCACGAGCGTGTCGATGGCTTCCTTGCCGAAGTCCTTCTCGCCGCCCCTCGCCAATGAATAGGCCTCGTCGATAAAGAGTATTCCGCCGAGGGCCTTCTTAATCTGCTCCCTGGTCTTCTGGGCGGTGTGCCCGATGTACTCGCCCACGAGGTCGGCGCGCTCTCTCTCGACGAGGTGGCCTTTCTCGAGCACGCCCATCTCGCGGAATATCTTGCCGAAGAGGCGGGCGCAGGTGGTCTTGCCTGTCCCGGGGTTGCCGCTGAATATCATGTGAAGGACCAGTGGCTCGCACATGAGCTGGCGTGCCGCCCTGATCTGCTGTATCCTCACGTAGGCCACGATCTCCCGCACCAGCGCCTTGACCTTGTCGAGGCCGATGAGGCTGTCGAGCTCGGCCAGGGCTTCCTTGAGGCGCCAGGCGCTGGCGCTGGCGCTGGCGCTGNNCGTTCCGACGGGTCTCGCCTGCCCGGGTTCTGCCGAACGCTTCAGAACCTCGAGGGCCTCGACCGGTGAAAGCTTCCCTTCCTCCAGGCCGGCAAGGACCAGGTTCGGGTCTCTGGGGTCGAAGGCAAGCATGACTTCGCACGACCTCTCGCACCTCTTGCACCTCTCGCACCTCTTGTGCTCTCGCAGGCCTCGGCTCGCAGACTGTGGCGCGAAAGGCCCCGCAGAACCGGTGAACCTGACACAGGTGCGGCGTTTGACCATATATGGTATGCAGGTGGGGAGGCACGTGTGCGCAGGCTCAGGGCCTCTCCCGGCCAGTTTCCTCCTCGTCACGTCACA
>DKEX01000008.1:14019-15762 GCA_002452295.1 Firmicutes bacterium UBA6811
ACCCGGCAACTACTGGAAGAGGGGCAAGAACTAACGCACCCTCACTTAGGGCGCGTACGGTACAGTATACTGCGGTACTGTTCGGTATTGACAGGGACGGCAAGAGGTGGTAGTGTATAGTTGAGTGCGCGCGGCTCGCCCGGGAGTGCGCCACCAGGCTGTGACGCACGCAGGGGCCGCGGGAGGTGCCGGGGCCTACAACCCTGTTCTGTTGAGGAGGGGTCGACATGTTCGAGAAACTGCTCACCCCCGAGGAGGCCGCCGGGAAGATGGTGGTGAGTCCGAAGACCGTTCGGGACTGGTTGAGACAGGGAAAGCTGAAAGGTGTCAAGACAGGCAAACTCTGGCGTATCCGGGAGAACGACCTTGCGGAGTTCGTCGCCCGGAACACATGCGGGGCCGTCAGGTCTGACGGCCTGGAGAATGCGGTGGAGAACGCGGGGTCCACTATCGCAGTGCGCGAGACAGCCCTGCGAAAGTATTCGGATGACAGTAACCGTGAGAATCTTTCGGACGAACGGCGTTACACGCAGCCTTCCGAAGAAGATAGCAAGTGGCTGGAAGCGAGCATCGAAGGCCCTCTTCCCCCATACGACTGGGGGCCTGGCGGCCCTCCGAAGGCGAGACCCGTGCGCTATGTGCCTGGCAGGGGCCTTGTTATCAAAGGAGATGAGGAGCGTGGTCGGTGAGCGAACGGTTGCCGCGGGCGACGTGCTTCTCATGGCTCTTCCTTTCCATGCTCCGAAGGGACATGAACAGGAAGGCAAGAGACCGGTGATCGTGGTGGGATGTCCGTCCGGCACGTTGCGCTATCCAACCCTCATCGTTGTCCCTCTCACCACACAAGTCGGCCGATGGGCGCGCCAGAACCCGACCATGTATCCGAGCCTCAGCTCCGGAGAGGGAGGCTTGCCTCGCAGTTCGGTTGCGCTTCTCGACCAGCTGCGCAGCATCGACGTCCGTCGCATCGAGGGGTATCTCGGAACCCTTCGGCAAGACACGCTCAACCGGATCCGAGCTGGCATCATGCGGCTCTTTGAACCGTAGGGCGCCGCCACCGTAGGGCGCCGGCGCGGCGATACGGCAACGCCGCGATGCGGCAACGCGGTAGCGCGGTAGCGCGTGGACCCATGGAAGTGTCGCCGGCTGAATACCTCCCCACCAGACCCTATCTGATACGCGGGGCAGGAGAAGCGCGTGTGCCGGTCGACTGGGAGGCCGGGAGGTCGGGGACCCCAACTCGCGGCCTCTTGCAGACGGGACCACCTGTTGAAGGGCGTGCCTCGGGGGCAGGCTACTGGTACTCTGGGTGCAAGTCGCTCCCTGGTCGGCGGACGGGAAGGCCCTGGGTAAGGGGCCTTCCCCTTCCTTCTCCGTCCCATCTGTGCAACAACGGACACTTCGGAGTCGTCGTGCTATCCAGATAGGCAGCAGGCAGCCTTCATGGTCGGCACCGTGTGTGGCGTCACCTGGCATGCAGTCCGGCCCGGCGGCTTATATCTGTCAGAAGAGCAAACTCGCGACCACCAGAGCAACAAGCGATACGGCCCAGCCAAGCGTGGTCGGCACGGACCAGGTCATTATCTGTTCTTTCACGTCCTCGATGCCCAGCAGCCTGTTGACCACCCAGAAGTAGCTGTCGTTGAAATACGAGAACACCATGGCACCGAGAGTTGCAGCCTGCGCTGCAAGCACGGGGTTGACGTTGAGATGTGCGAGTCTCTCGCTGGATAGCACGCCTGG
>DKEX01000123.1:0-1834 GCA_002452295.1 Firmicutes bacterium UBA6811
CGTGCTGCCGTGCTGCCGTGCTGCCCCGCGAGTCCTCAACGCCAGCCTTTCAGGGAAAATGCGGTTACCCCGCAGGAGGGGATGGGAGGCCGCGACGTCAAGCAGCAAGGTGATCTTGAAGGCCATCGAGAATGCTCTGAGCAAGGGCCAGACACAGTCCTCGTCATCCCTTTGGGGCGGAGCCCACGCTGGGTAGATGCGAGGGCGTTGACGAGAAGCGCTTGCTGATGGGCGGTGAACGCCAACCAGCACCCCCCACGTCACAGTTTGCCCAAATCAAAGAGCGAAAGCTGCCGTCGGAGATAGGACGAGTCGTCGTTGGTTACTGGAACGCCAGGGGCATTACCGACAGATGCCTCACCCAGCCTGGCAACGAGGGTTTCGACGTCTCTCACGTCTTGCAAAGGACAAGCCTTCCCTGAGGCGAGCAGTTCCCGGTTTCCTTGCCATTTGAGATCGCAGGAAGATCGCGACGGAGGCACCAGACACCCAAGGAGCCTCCCTTGCTCCACGCAGAAGCGGGCGGTGTGCATCGCGCCTCCTTCGACATCGGTCTCCACTATCACAACTGCCCTGCCGAGCCCGCTCTGGAGCCTGTCCCGTTCAATGAAGTAGTGCCTCCGCGGCTCCTCTCCCGGCGGGTACTCGCTGACGAGGCAGCCGCCGGACCGCACGATGCGGTCGGCCAGGCCGCGGTTGCACGCCGGGTAGATCATGTGCAGGCCATGCGCCAGAACAGCAACGGTGCTGCCACCCGCCTCCAGGCACCCGAGGTGCGCAGCGGTATCGCATCCCGTCGCGAGCCCACTCACGACGGTGAAGCCCTTCTGGGCCAGTGCGACACCCAACCGTTGCGCTGCCTCCACCCCGTATCTCGTGGGTTCCCGGGTGCCAGCAACAGCAATGGACATGTCACTCGCCAGAGACGCCACGTTGCCCCTGGCATAAAGGATGACCGGTGCATCCGGTATGGAGCACAGTCGTCCCGGGAAACCCTCGTGACCGGCGACAAGGGCTTCGAGCCCGAGCTGCTCCGCTCTCTCCAGCTCCTGCTTTGCCCGCTCATGGGCGTCCGCGAGGTCCGCCTCGCTCGGGACAACAACCCAGGGGTTCCTGGCATTGGCCTCGAGCAGGGTGTCGCGCATCTCGCCGATGCTCGACGGTGGCTCAGCGGAATAGCCGAGAGCGCACCTCGCCGTCTTCCGATTGATCCCCGGCACTGCGAGCAGCGTAGAAACATACAGGGCAGGCAACATGCTCATCCCGCGACCACCAGGCATCAGCGACCTTGCAGGACCATATACCCGCCCACCGCGACCGCCGCCGCTGCAAGCACGGCGAGGAAGCGGGGGAACGTCTGGCCGGCGAGGTCTGGCACTCACGACTACTCTTGATTTCGACATGCTCTGGAGCTATCCTTCCGCAGCAGGGGGAATATGACTCTGCAGGCCAGTCCAGGCGGGTGCAGGGGCAGAGCGCAGCACTCATCGAGGCAGACGCCTGCAGGTGTCATCCCCGTACATGACGTTGCTGCCGTTCCAGTATCCCCTGTTCGCCCGCCAGTAGCGCGGGTCCAGGCCGAGCTTTCGTATCAGGTCGCCGATCATCTCCATGTGCTTCATTCCCACCAGGGATATGCACAGAAGCAGGCTGCTCACCTGTCTTTCGGGAATCGTCGAGTATGCTCGCCCCTGCCACCGGCGCTGACGTGTCCTCGTCCGTGACAGTTTCGCCTTTCGGTCTCCTCCCTTCAGAGTCGCGAGCCGTCCTATGGTCGCGGCCGGCTCAGGATGGTAGCGCTAAGTGAGGGTGCAGAAATGCTCTCGACTTTTGG
>DKEX01000123.1:1921-2565 GCA_002452295.1 Firmicutes bacterium UBA6811
AGGAACTAACGAACCCTCACTTAGCCCTGGTCGCCCTGCTCCAGGCTGGGGTACAGGGAGGCGCGAGGCCCGTTCGTGGGCCTGTTGCGGCCCGCTCCGAAGCCGCCAGGCGACCGTAGACTCAAGCTATTCTAGACTCAGCCCCACCAGATGTCGCAATACTCCAACTGACGTATCTTTGCGGGTGCCGGATGCCGCAGCCAGCATAGTATCGACCCCCGCAACCGCCGGCGACAGGGGCGGGTGGCAGCGTGTATTGACAGCGCCGCGCACAGCGCCGCGCAGTGACTTGACCCCCGGTTGCACCCGATGGTATGATTGGAAAGAGATGGAGCGTTCGGAATTGTGCAGCCATTGCGGCCCTTCAACGCGCGGGGTTGACGAGAGATGCACGGCGCAACGCGGCGCTCGCATGTCTTCAGGAAAACCTCACCTGCGCCGAGGCGATGGGACAGGCCTGGACCACCAACGTCCTTCAAGGCCTGCAGCTCCTGTGCCTCAACCACCCTGACTTGAGCAGCCTAGTTGGACGTTGGATGGGACGGGATATTCGACAAGGCCTTGCCCCAACCTGGCTTCTCCACGGCGCAGGCGATTCCCTCTGGCCCAAACGGGTGATGCCGTCCGATCATGCCAGGGGAGTC
>DKEX01000123.1:2649-4907 GCA_002452295.1 Firmicutes bacterium UBA6811
CCAGTGCAGCAACTGTGACCTGGGTGAACGATCGCCCGGTAAGTACATGATTCCCGTGCAGATGGCCATTAAGACAGAAAGGCAACCAGCCCAGTTCGACCAGTTCGCGCACGAGGGTCGTGCCCCACGGAGGAGTCTGTGGCTCGCCGGAAGGGAACAGCGGGTTGCGGGTCAAAGGTACAGGGACAAGCGGGCGGTGGCTGAACACGAGCAGGACGCGGCCGCCTCCTGCACCGTTTTCTTTTGAAGCACCCACGGGCTGGGAGATGTCTTTTAACAGCCTCTTGAGGTTCGGCTGATCGGTGGTTTCGGTGTTGAGAAAGAGAACGGGCCACCCTTGCCACGTCTCACACCGATTCCCCTGGGGTTGTTTTGCGATTGCCTCGTTCTCCTCGAGGGTCAGATGCACCAAATCGTGATTCCCCGGTACATGCCTGAGAGGGCGTAGCGCCTGCATCCAGGCAACCAGTTCGTGCAGGTGAAGCGCATCCTCGGCACGGTTCACGTTGTTGATGCGGTCTCCCAGGTCCACCACGAGGTCGGGTTTGAACCGTCCCATCTCACGCAGAAACTCTTCAAGCAGCAGGGGCGCGTGGCTCCCCAACTGCGAGCCGTGGTCGCACCCCGCATGAATATCCGTGACAACACCGATCCGCAGGCCACACGGCCGTAAGCCGTTTGCCCGATACTGGTACACCTGCAAGAGCCCCCAGTCTCTTAAGAAGTCAGGCAGGAGAGGGCCGGCTGTCTGGCACAGCGCTCCCCCGCCAGTCCCAAAACCAACCGACCCAGTCTCGCAAATCCGCCTATTTGCCGAACAGCGAACGCGTCTCCTGATCGATGGCCGCAACAGCATCTTCCACGGCCCGCTGACCTGTCCACACCTGGTCCAGCTCACGCTTCATAACCGTATAGTACTGGTCGCTCTCGGGGAAGAGCGGGAACGGGATGGCATACTGCATAACGTCCAGATAGACCCGGCGGTGTTCCGGCGCGCCCGGAAGACCCAAGAACGATTCACCGTAGGCAACGTCCCTTATAGCAGGAATGCCCATGCGGGTTTCGCCGACGATCCTCTGAGCCTCGGGTCCGGCGAAGAACGCCATCACTTTGAAGGCTTCCTTCGGATGCTTGGATCCTTTCGGAAGCGTCCAGAAGTTGACCCACAGCCGGGTTGCGGGCTTCATCCCTTCCGCCCAGACCGGTAGCGGCGCCACGTCCCAGTTGAGCTTTTCGTCCTTGGCGAAGCTGTTGGCCCACCCGACTGTGGCGACATACATCGCGGTCCTTTGAATCCCGAAAGCACTGGAGGCATATTTGAAGGCCTCCGCCTGACCCGGAGAAGGAGCGATGCCTTCCTTGATCATGCCCTGCAGGAACTTGAGAACCTCTATCGCGTTCGGCTCGTGCAACCCGTCGCGGCTCGCGTCGGCGTTGATGAAACTCGCGCCGTTGGTGTAAAGCCAGTCCACAAAACCGTCGGGGAAAGTATCGAAGGCATAACCGTATATCGTGGTGCGACCGCCCTCCGCCTTGGTCAAAGCCCTTGCCGTCCGCAAGAAGTCCTGCCGCGTCCACCCTTCCTTCGGGTAAGGAACGCCGGCCTGGTCGAAGAGGGTCTTGTTGTACGCCACGACGCTGGTGGTTACATCCCGCGGCAGGGCGTAGATACCGCCCCGGAACTCAATAGCTTTGCGCACCGCAGGAAAGAGCTGATTCAAGTCGTACCCACCCTCCTTGATATAGGGAGTGAGTTCCTGCAGCGCCCCGCGCGGGACCCACGAACCCAGCTTATCCATGCCCAGCATGGCCACATCGGGTGAAGTCCCACCTGCAATCATCGTCAGGACTTTCGTGTAGTACTCGGAGGACGGGATTTGGAGGTACTCGATCTCGATATCGGGGTGCGCCGCTTCAAAGGCCGCCTTCAGCGTGTCGAGAGGACCCCCCGTTTCAAAACTCCACCATGTTGACACCTGCACTTTCGTCCTGGCAACGCATGGCGTCGCTACGATGCCGAGCAGCACCGCCAGCACCAGGACGCCGACGAGAAACCTTCTTACCTGCATTGTCATGCCCTCCTTGTGATAGAATTCAGACTTCGCGTAACCTCTCTGTGGCCCCACACGTCGAAGCCAACGATTCGCTCCGGTGTATCCCCCCTTTCAGTTCCGCGTTTTCCTCTTGGTCGCACCTGCCGGTGGTCAGCGGCCTCCCATGCCGGAAAGGGCGATCCCTTTCGTGAAGTACCGCTGGCC
>DKEX01000011.1:0-147 GCA_002452295.1 Firmicutes bacterium UBA6811
CAACGCCGATCGACGCCTATCTCATATCTCAGGTGGCTCCCATAGATTGCGGCTGACCCGCCCCACGTGGGTCGCCACGGGCGCCACCGCCTCCCATCCGTGGACCGATCCCGGCTGCAGGCGTCGGGGCGAGACCCCCTAAGTGCG
>DKEX01000011.1:203-6090 GCA_002452295.1 Firmicutes bacterium UBA6811
CCGTCGTGCAAGCACCGGCAACCCCGAAGATTCTCCCAAACCGGCATGGATTCCTGAATTCACACTTGGCAGGGACCGCGCAGCGGGTAGCGAATCGGTATTGCAGAAAGTCCTCATAATCGGTTTCATATCACTTTGGAAGGAATATTCGAGGCGAGAAGCATGAACGGCTGGTTCCCTTTGCAGAGGCGGCACCTGGCTGGTCGCCTAATCCTGTACGTCACGCTGCTCCTCGTAGCCGTGATGGCAGTTACCACCGCCATCGGCGTGCGGAGCGAGAGCGTGCGCATCCTCGACCAGATGCGCAAGGACGGGGTGACGCTTGCGGAGTCCTACGCCCTCTCAATAGAGAACGCCATGGTCACCGACTCCGGCATCTCCCGCATCGTGGAAAAGGCCAGAACCTCGGCGGGCGTGAGGTACCTGCGCATCTACGGCCAGAAGGGCAGGTTTCTTACTAGGGCCGACCTTCTCTCGGAAGAGCAGACCCCGCCCATGGACGTTTTCTCCCAGTTCGAGGTGGAACCTGATGACGCTCTGCTCGCCAGGGTGGTCGCCACTAATGCTCCCGCCGACGAGATTCAGCGATTGCCGTCCGGAGAGACCATATTTCGCGTGATGGTCCCGCTGTACTTTTTCGGAAGCATGGTCGGAGCCGTGGAGATCGGCATGGATCTCGCCACGATGCGCGCAGCTATCCGCCAGGCTACCCTCCAATCCGTCGGCCTCACGGTGGCCGCGATCATCGTTGGATCTCTCGGTGTCCTGTGGTTGGCGCTCAAGATCACAAGACCCTTGAGCGTCCTCACGACCGCGGCGAGGCGAGCCGCGGCCGGCGACCTCTCCGCTCGCATCGACGTGCGCACCGGGGACGAGATCGAGGATCTCGCGACCGCCTTCAACGTGATGGCCGAAAACCTTGGAGCGTCCATGGCGAACCTCAAGACAGCCTACCGGGAACTCGAGCGCCACATCGCCACCATCTGCGAGCTCAAGGAGTACACTGATGGCATCCTCGCCGCTATCCCCACGGGCGTGATAACCGTGGACGCGGCAGGGGCCGTCATCACCGTCAACCGCGCCGGGTCAGAGATGCTGGATCTCGCGCCTGATGTGTCCACGGCATGGGGTCCATTTCGAGAGGTGTTCCGTAATATCCCACCTCTCGTAGAACTCATCGCCGACTCTCTAAGTGAGGGTGCAAGAGACCGTTGATTTTCCCCAGTAGCTACCAGTTCGGCCGTGGGCGGCGACCGTTTTCCGGGATTCCACCGAGCTGCGTTGCCATAAAGTGGAGGAAATCAACGGTCTCAGGCTCCAGTAGTCAGCATAGGTTACGGTGATCCGGAACGCCCTTCGCATCCACGCGAAGCCCACCGTCCCTTCGAGAAGGACCTCCTTCGTGCACCACGCGTCTCCTTCGATGGGCCCGTAACCAATGGTGGCACCCTGGACTCCGACCACCCCCGTTACCCGGCTGCCTGTGATATGTACCTCGACCGGGGCCCCGGTTGCCTCGTCCAGCCACGCGATGCCTTTTGCGAGACCGTTGGCCTTCCGCTGAGAAAACGCGAACGCCACGCAGTGTCTCCCGTCGATCCCCCGCCTCTCACCCGTGCGGCTTGCGGAAACGTCCTGCTGAACCCCAGGATCAAAGGGCGAGCCACGGAATAGCTCTAGCGGGGGAAGCCCGACGGGACCTTGCCCGTCGCGCAGCAGGTCACCCGCAGACTGCCGCTCATTAGACGACACCGCGGCGCCGTCCTCCACGAACCTCACGTCTCTCGCGACGAGGTCGCCGCCAGGCCCCATTTCCACGCGCACCCAGGCTTCCTGAGATTGCTCCGGCACGCCGGACACGTCAAGGATCTCAACCCTGACAACCACCAGCCCGGGCACCCAGTCCATGTTTGCGCTGGCGAGGGCCACGGCCCGCTCCCAGGCCGGGTCCGTCGGTGGACCGGGCCTACCAACGGCACTGACCCGCGGGCTTGCAACCAGGATGGCAAGGGCTACCGCCCCCGCGACCATTCTATGGCCCACCCATCCGCGGCCGCTGTAGCCTGGCTTGGCCCTGCCCTCCACAGCTCCCCACCTGCCGCCAGCCTAAGAGTTCTCCCGCTCCTGAACCTCCCCACGGCTAAAGCCGGGGAGTTCTGAGGGGAAACTACCGCCGCCTCTTCCGAGCTCTCGCCGGAGGCTTGCGCCGCCGCTACAACATCTCGGCCCTCGGCTTTGGCTGTCCCCTCTTGCGCGAGCGACCCGCTCCGACTCCGGGGCGCCGCCCCGAAGGAGAACGGCACCAGCCGTCCACTCGCAGGTTGGGTGGCACGGCTCCACGCCGCCCGCAGGAGCGGTTCCGCACCTGACCAGCGCTTTTGCGCCAGGTCCGCGTGGAGCAAGTGGTCTTCTCCCACGCACCGCGCCAGGAACGCGCTGTAGAGGTCGCGCTGCATCTCGACCCCGCAGGCACAGGCGTGGACGCGCTGGGAAAGGGACTTCTTTTGGAGGGTCCCGCAAGCATGGCAGGTCTGGGAGAGCTTCGCCGTGCAGGCCGGGAATTCGATCACCTCGCCGCCGGCGCTTTCAGCCTTGCGGCGGAGGATCGAAAGAAAAAGCCCCGGCGCCCGCACGCTCACCGACCGGCCATATTGGCGTTGGAACGCCCGATACGAAAGCTTTTCGGTCTTGATGCGCTTACCCATCGCCAGCACGCGGTGGGCCATCTGCCCGTGCAGGGTCTTACGGTGCGCCGCCTCCCGGCGGAGGAGTTCCGCCAGCGCCTCCCCGGTCCGATGCTGCCGGTTGGATTTCCGCCAGCGCTTCGGCCCCGGCTTCACCCGGCCATCGGGCAGGTAGTTGTCCGGGTTGTTCGCGCGGCGTTGGCGGTCCAGCTTGCGCTGCAGCCGCCGGATGAGCCGGTGATTCCGCGCGACCTCCTCGCAGAACGGGACGAGGAGTGCGCTATCCTCCCCGACCACAGCGATGGTCGAGGGGCCGATGTCCAAGCCCACCTCCCCATCGCCGACGACGCGCTGCAGCTTCCGGTATGGAGTGCCCTCGCAAACGAGCTGAACGAAAAACCGGTCCCGCCCGCCGAGCTTGCGCCGCACCAACCGCCCATACTTCACCCGGCAGCCGAGCGCATGGGCGATCACCGGGTCCTCCGGGTCGATCCTGGCGGGGAGGATGAGACCTTTCCATTCCACTGCGTCGCCTCGCCACCGTATCCCGGCGTGGTTCGACTTGCCCTCCACCGTGTCTAACTGCCGATGCCCTTTGAACCGGGGACGGCCGCGTTTCCCAAGCACCCACTGCTCCACTGCCGCAAACGCGCGGGAGGCCAGCTTCTGTGCCACATGGACGTCTAGGTGCTCACGGAATGCCCGTTGGCGCAACCGCACCGCGTACCGCTGCAAGGCGGCGCCGGTGAACTCCACCGACCGCCGGACGGAGCGGAAGCAGGCGGTACGTTCCTCACCCTTCGGCAGATGCCGAGCCTTCCGGTACGCACGGCGCTCGCGCATCAATCGCGCTCGCCTGAGCGCCTCCCCGAGGCAGGCATTGTACACCTGCCGCGCCGCCTCCAGACGGGCATTCAATACCTGCGTCTCCGCAGGGGCGGCCCGCAGGGGAAGCTCGCAGACGAAGGACGGGGTGCGCTCAGACCCGCTTCTGTTGTTCAATGTACTGCTTGATGACAGCAAGCGGCGCCCCCCCACCGTGGCGACGAAGTAGCTGTTCGTCCAGAGGGTCGGCAGCCGGCTCCGGAGCCAGCGGAATTCGTCCCTCAACAACCGCGACGACCGGCCCTTAATCCTCCGCACCAGCTGGTGGATGCCGAACTGCGGATCGGCCTCCACCAGCAGGTGAACGTGGTCCGGCATGACCTCCAGTTCGATGACCTCCGCGCCGCATTCTTCCGATACGGCGCATATAATGTCCCTCAGCCGCTCGGCAACTTCCGGCACCAAGACCGGACGGCGGTACTTCGGGCACCAGATAACGTGGTACTTGCAGGAGTATACCACGTTGTTGTTCGACTTGTATTCCACCGTGTAGCCCCGCATGAAAATATTGTACCATATACCCACCGCCTAATCCAGGAAAACTGGCCGCCTTATCCCCCTGTCTGAAGCCAGGGGCTTGCGGCGGCCTTTTCTTTGGTCAAGGTTCCGTATGGGCCACGCGGGCACTGCTCGCGCGTTGTTTGTGCGTCTTCCTGTAGTGCCTCCTCGCCTTGGCCCGGTTTCCGCAACTCTCCATAGAGCACCACTTCCGGGTGCGGTTCTTGCTCGTGTCGAGGAAAAGCCATCCGCATCCATCACCGGGGCACTCACGCACCCGGTCGAGATCCTTCGATGTCAGGAGGCGAGCGGCCGACCATGCCACCGGCCAGAGCATTCTATCCAGTTCGCCCTGGCCGGCCGCCCAGTCCCAGGTGAAGCCCTCATCTGCAGGGATGACCCTGAGATGCATCAAGGCGGTGGCAAGGGCGGTATTTAGAGTGGCAAGGTCGGCAGGCTCCACGCTCCTTCGCGCAGCAATCGCCGAGAAGATCCGGTACAATGCTTCCCGCAGGGTAATCGCCCTTTCCAGGACCGATGCAGCCTCCTCTGCTCCGCTCTCGGCCGCGCGCACAAGGCTCCGGGCCTGGCCCTCTGTCAGCGCACCGGCATGTCGGCTCCAGGCCGCCAGGTCAGAAAAGCCGGTCAGCCATTCCCTGGGGTGATCGCTGGCGTGCCAATCCACGGTATTCGCGAAATCCAGGCAGAGCCTGCCCCCTACCAGCTCGAGGTTTCCCGCCCAGGTGTTCGCATCATCCACCAATCCTCGTCTCCTTTGATGTATCTAACCCATCAGTGCCTATTGACAGGTTAGGTCCCCGCTGATATTATGTAACTGATATCTACAGTATAGCCGGTTAGAACCCGTGCGTCGAGAGATCCCTCTGCGTACCCGCCACAAAACGCGATCTGCCACGTTGGGGAAGGGGGTGCGTGGCCCGCGCGGCTCGAAAGGAGGGCGCAGGGCCGGGGGAGGTTCGCGAAAGAACCCCTTCCGCAGCACCGCGTTCGCACCTGGAGCCAGGTTCGCCAGCAGCAGCAGTGGTGGTGGTGGTGAGGAGGAGGAGGAGCGGTTACAACTCATGTGAACCATCTGCTCTGCGCGAGCGGCCGCCCACGAGACGAGGATACCCAGAGAATCGGTGTAAAGGGGAGTGTCCCGGGAGCACCCATGCATGGTCACGAGACACGAACGGGAGGGGGAGTACATATGCTGGGTTACTGCGGAATCGACTGCGACGCGTGTAGAGCCTACAAAGCCACCGTGACCGGAGACATCGCCTTGCTGGAGAAGGCGGCGGGCTCGTTCTGGAGCGGCGCCTTCTCGGCGAAGGACTGGGTCTGCCTCGGGTGCCGGCCGGCCGACCAGCCCATCCTGGCCAAGTTCTGCGCCGAATGCAAGATAAGGAAGTGTGCAGCTCGGAAGGGCATCCAGAACTGCGCCGAATGCCCGGATTTTGAAAGCTGCTCACAACTTCACGATTTCATCAAGGGGGAATCTGATGCACTCGTCCGGACGATGACATGGCTGCGGGAGCGGTTCCTCGATGGGTGCAGTCGCACGCCAGCTCCCACGTCAGATCGGACCGCTTGAGTAAGCGATCAGGATAGAGTGCAGGACCTAAGAGGTAGCGGCTCTACCTGCGTACCGCATGCAAGTAAGCTCCGCCAACTGGACCTCGTGGGTGGTAGACCTGTCGGCGCCTGTCGGGCGGGCCGTTTTCGGATATCGGCAGGACCCCAGGCAGCTTGAAAGGGTCTCGGTCGATGATGAAGGCGGCGCCCAGCCCGGCTGCCCCTAAGTGAGGGTGCAAAAATGC
>DKEX01000060.1 GCA_002452295.1 Firmicutes bacterium UBA6811
GACGGCAGCCTCGCCGAGTACTAGCGCAACTGCTTGCCGGCGCTGCGCTCATCCTCGCAGGCATACTGGCGGCGGAGGTAGAGTTTCCGCTGCGGCGTGCAGGGGCCGGACAGGGCCTGGAGGCGTAAGCACAGGATCTTGATCATAGATACCGAAGCCCCAGATTGAAGGATACGCCCGCACTTGACGGCGCGGGGGCGCCCAGGTGCGTACAGCACGCGAAAAGTTGTTACTATGGCTTCGAATTTGGTCACCCATAGTGCGGTTGCCGAGGGAGATCCATTTGGGCGAGCGTGGTAGAGCGGTGGCCTGCTGTCGCATGCGGTCTTTCAGCTACGCTCGTCTTCTCGCTCCTTCATGCCTCTCGCAATGTACGGCTCGGTTGTTTCCATGAGCACGCTCCCGAAGAGCTGCTTGAGGGTGAGCNNCGTGAGGCCGGCGCACGCCGCGGCAAGCTCGCGGTCCTCGGTCAGCAGGGGGACTGCCCACTTTGAGCTGAGCATGAGGTAGGCAGCGTCGTACACCGTGAGCTTCGTCCTGCGTGCGAGGGCTCCCAGGACAGGCAGGTCGGCGGGCGAGAGGTCGAGACGCTCGACCGGGCATACGGCTAGCGCCTCGAGGTCGCGAAAGAGATCCTCATCGCTCTCTGGGGATCGCCGGAGAGCGTTTGCTACTTCGTACCAGAAGAGCGAAGGTGCCATGAGCCGCCTTCGTCCCTCGTGAGCTTCTATGAGGAGACGCTCCGCAAGCCGTGATTCTTCCTCATCCACGAACCACTTTACCCCGATGCTCGCATCGACCACGTAGACCGGCGCGACCAGCGACGGGGCAGCCCAGACGGCGTCAGGTACGTCCTCCGCGTCGCTTCGGGGGCTCGCGGGCGGGATCCCCCAGCGTGTACCGGGGTTGCTGACCGACACTGCGGAAGGCCCCTCATTCATCGCTGCTCTCGCCACCTTCGTATTTCTGCAACCCCATCGAATCCTTTGAGCCTCGCTGCCGCGCTGCGGGCTACCTGAAGAGCTTGCTCGAATGTCATGCGCCGAACGGGAATCCCAAGCTCAGGGAGCGGTGGCAGTGCGCCATCTCTCGTTCGCTCCTTTCGGGCTGCCTGGGAGACTAAGTCGCGCAGCAGGGCGCTACGCGAAAGCCCCCACACCTCAGCCATGCGGTCAAGCTCCGCCAGGTCATGCCTTGAAAGCATCACGTTCACGCGGACCAGGTCCTTCTCGCGTGCCATACTCAAGCGCTGTGATCGGCCTGCCATGGCCGGCGGATCCACAGCGCCCCGACCTCCTTCTCAACCTCGTGATGGTTGACTCCAGGCCGATCATATCACACCCGCTACGATGTATCAAGTATCGTATGTAATTGATGTGTATATATGATGTGTAGCCATGCAGGCCCGCACAGGGCCGAGGGGGACCAAACCGCGGCGTCCGTGTGTCTGTGTCGCCGGTCGTCATAGTGGTGGCATACGTTACGTCCATGCGTAAGTGCGCTGGGCAGGCAAGCGTCGGCGTACTCTCACCGCCGCCTGTACTCCACGAGCTCGCTCACTGTGCCTGCTTGTTTGTTCTCGTACTTAACAAGCTCGTGCGGGGCCGACGCTGAAATCCAGGCGTACTGGGACGCGCCTTTGAGCTCGACCACCCAGGCGTCGTAAGTGCCTGCCGGCACCGTCACGTTCTCTCTCCTGACGACCTGGACCGTGATAGCGGCCTTCGATGCGGTGCGCGTGACGATGTCGTTGAGCGTCGCCTTGAAGCCCTCCGCAAGTGGCAACGTTCGCAGGACCATGATGAACTCCTCATTGTCGAAGTAAGGACGGCTAGGCAGCTTCACCTTGACCTCCTGCGGACCTCCGGGTGTCTGGGCCTTTATGACGACATCCTTGTCGGCGTAGGCGGCTGTGTAGGCAACCCGCCCCTGAGCAGTCTCGAGCTCGAACTCCGTCCTGCTCGGAACGAGGGTTTCGGGGTTTACGAATACGGCGCTATACTCGCGATACCCTTCAGCCTCCTGCTCAGATACCAGCACGACCTGGGAGTCCTTCTCCTCGACGCGTAGTTCCCATCGGAGCAGCAAGATCCCAGCCCTGCGTACCTCGAGGCGGCTCACCTCGCCGACTTCCCACGGGGGGGTTAACTGCAGACCCTGCCCAGCCCTGCAGCCCGCTGGGAGGATCACCGAGAGCGCCAATGCGACTACTACCCCAGACCCCACAAGCACGGCTGATGTCGCCAGCTTCCTAATCGTTCTCTTCACCACGTCTCGCCCCTCTCACCAGGAATATCAAGTACGCGAAGAGCGCAAGAGATAGTATCCCCACGATAACCTCGGCACAGGCGACCCCAACCAACCCCATCCCGAGAAGGACGGGCACCGAGTCAAGGGCGGCGTGCGCCAGCACGGCTCCAAGGAGGCCAAGAAGCCCACGCGCAGCGCCTCGCGCCCACCAGAACATCACGATGCCGGGGAGGCTCAAATGGAATATGACGGCACTTGCCCGCTCAACCGTGGCCAACCACGGAAATACCCCGGGTGGCACTATGGTTAGGGCATACGACAGAATGATCGCGGCCTCCATGCCCCCGTACCCGGCCCCGGCGAGAGCGCCGACGTAGGTGCCGCCCGCCGTGTCCCGCGCCTGACCGTCCACATACCAAGGCCGGCGGCAAGGAGTTTGGCTGGCTCCTGGACGATGCCCGTGAGGAGTATGGCGGGGATGGATAGGAGGAGGCTGTTGGCGGTGGCGAGGTGGCCCATCGCCCAGCGGGTCGCGAGGGATTGCAGCGGCACCTGGACCTCCGCTATCGACGGCGCGAACAGTGCCGCACCAAGCGCGAACCCGAGCACTCCGCCGGCAACTTGGGTCCTGGTAAGCCTTTGCCTCCCCAGCGCAAGGAACAAGATCAGGGCAGCCACGGCCAGAGCTGCCCCTGTGATCACGCCGGACGCGGTAAGCGTTCTGAGCATACTGACAGCGCTGCTCCAGTCCATCGTGCTTGGCACCTCCTCGCCATCCAGGAGGCCTGCTCGGCAGTACATGCCCGCATGTCGGCGACGAGACTGTCTTCTCCAGAGACCTACCGTTCCCTGCCTCGCATATCATTTCCCGCGATACCCCAAAGCCCTCTTTGACCTGGCGGCATTCGTCGGGGCGGGCGAAGTGCGTCTGTAGCGGGGGCGGGTGGCCGGGATCCAGCGGTCCCGGAGGTCCAGCGGGCCTAGAACACCAAGGCCACCGTCGCGGTGCTGGCACTACTGTCAGAGAGGGGGGTACAGGCGACACGTGTGTGACCATAGCCACAGGGCGTGCCGAGACCCTCGGCTTCTCGACTCCACGACGGTTCCAGGCGTGACCAAGCCCGTCTTCCACAGGCTCGCTGGCGAGGTGATGAGCGAAAAGGTGTACAAGAGGGCTCATAGAGTCTTCTGGATTCTCGACAACAGCACCTGCCACCGAACCGATAAGCAGACCATGGAGCTTGAACGGCTTTATCCGAACATGATTGTCGTAAATCTCCCCAGACACGCGAGTTGGTTGAACCAGGATGAGATATACTTCTCCATTTGCACAAGTACCTCAGGTCATTGGAGCCGGTGGCCTGATACCCTATCAGGGCTTATGAAACGGAGTACTAGAAGCAGGAGATGGGAATTCCGATGACGTAAGCGGGTCTTGTGCCACGTTCATGAAGGTGTTCGGATTCGTGCTTGCTGCCGGTGTAATCGGCACCAGCGTCGCTACGATTATTCAGGGGTGCAGCTGGGAGAAGACAGAAGCGTCGGTCTATGCCGGTGCGCGCTACCCGGCCTGGTTCTGAGTGGTTTCGACGATCGTCATCGCACTTTACGTCGGTGCCCTGATTAGCTTCATCCGCGGTGACAGTAACCGGGCCGGCTGGATTCTGGGGCTCACCATCCTGGCTGGCTGGGTCATGAAAGGCGGCCTGGTCACCTTCAACGCCAGGAGCCGCCAGACCGTCTCGTCCATCTCGGGCGACGAAGCATGGTTCAGGGTAGGCCTTGCCCGATTGCCGATCGCAGTCGTTCTGGGCCTTCTGGCGTGGTTTGCGTGAACGCAGTGCATGAATCGGCAGAAGATGGGTTGCCGACTCTCTCTTGCTGCGCATTCCGGGTGGTGCCGATGGTTTTCGACCCGCACGTCGTACAGGGGTCCTTCAACTGAAACGCGTTGGCACAGGTAACCAGGCTCGAAGTCATGCGCCGCGTCCGCCACTGGGGGCATGCGGGGGGAGCACATGCACTGCACAGCAGATAGCCATCGCTTTAGCGACGGAGTTGGCTTGTGCAGAGATCGATGGAGAATCACAGGATTGCCCCAGACCATTTCAGAGTACCTTCGTATTAGTAAGTGGAAGGGTGAGGCGGGGATCGGGACATGGACGATGCGGCCGCTGTCAAGAGAGTGCTCGCAGGCGACCGGGAGGCCTTCGCCGACCTGGTGAGAGAGCACGGTCCCGGGGTCCTGAGGCTTGCGGCGAGGATGCTCCCCTCGAGGGAGCTTGCCGAGGACGTGGCCCAGGAGACCTTTCTCCGCGCCTATTCCAACCTTGCAAGGTACGATCCCAGGTACCCGTTTCGATCATGGCTGTACCGGATAGCGTCCAACCTGTGCGTGGACGCTCTGCGGCGGTGGAAGGCCGCGCCGTCGAGCGTATCCATCGACGTGGTCGCCGAGGGAGATGTGGCGGGGGGCAGCCCGGTGGTCCTTGCCACCGGCGTCACGGTGGTGTTCCGGATGCTCGATGCCCGCGCAGCCCTTGCGACGCCATTGCGCATAGCCGGCCTCCTCTTGCGCCCGGCCGCGGTGGCCGTGAACACCCTGGCCGACCTCGCCCTCGACGGCCTTATGGGCATCATCCGGTTCTGGAGCCTGGTGTCGTCAGTGCTCTTCGATGTCGGTAGAGGACCGCTGCTGGCCCTCCTGGCCTTCACGCTGGGCATGGGCCTTCTCCTCGTGACACTCCTCGCGAGATCGGGGTGGGAGGGGGCAAGGCCTGTCGGCTGAGGAGGCGCCCGAGGGGGCACCTGATCTCGCGGGTCTCCGGCCGGTGCGGTGGGTCTCTGGCCAGTGCGGCAGGTCCTGGCCGGTGGCGCAGGCCTCCGGGAGACAGCGCAGCTCTCGGGCAGATGGCGCGGGTCTCGCGTAGATTACGCACGTCCGGGGTAGATCGCGCAGGTCCCGGCAAGGCGGTCCCAAAGTAAGCCGCCGCTGCGCAGATCTGTTCGCGGTCGCGTACACTGACGTGCGTAGAGTCGCCAGTCGCCAGCCCGCTACCCTGATGCAAGGCGCGGTGCTGGCTCCCAAGAGAACATGTGAGGAGTGTTGAAAATGGGCATCAAAGTGGGATCGATCGTGTCACGGCAGAGGAAGGGGTTCGCGGCGGTC
>DKEX01000109.1:0-1553 GCA_002452295.1 Firmicutes bacterium UBA6811
TGCCTCTCGAAATCCCCGAAGCACCAGGCGAGCGCGCCCGTTGCGCCGTTTGCAAGGGCGCTGTAGAGGGCGGCTGAGAAGAAGCGGGCCTCGACGTCTTCCGCGTCCATCTGCGTCGTGGACCCGAACTCTTCGAGCAGGACCCTCTTGCCGCCGAGCCCCTCCGTGAGCCTGCATGCGAACGGCACGAAATAACTGCTCCGAAGGCTGTCGAGCGGCTCGGGACACAGTTGCGTGTAGGAAGGATACGGGTGCATGCAGAGGAAATCGCTCACCTCCGCGACATCGCGCAGGCGGAACGGCCCGGGGGTGAAGAGCGACCATGCGTGGGTGCCCAACGTCACCTGGTGGACGGGGTCGTGCGCCTTGATCTCACGGTAGAGCACGCGCGCCCACAGCCAGGCGGCGTCCACGGAGGGGGGCATGGCGAAGACGTCAGGCTCGTTGGCGAGGTCCCAGAAGAGGATGGCGTGCTCGTCGCGGTAGCGCCGGGCGAACTCGCCCACGAGCCTGACCTGGGCCCGCAGCATGCCGGGGTCGGCGTAAGGGTCGCGGTCGCGCCGCCATGGCACGTCCCAGTTCTCGCCGCTCATGTGGCCCGTGAAGAACGTGGGTATGAGTCGCACGCCATGACGCCGCGCGATCTGCACGAGATCATCGAACCTGGCCATGGCCTCCCTGGACACCGTCTCCGGTGCAGGCTGGAAGTCCTGCCAGAGCAGGAAGACCCTGCACGCATTCAGCGACAGCGCGGCCATCTGCCGGAACTCAACGTCGACCGATTCCGGGTCCCACTCCTTCCACATGTGCACGCCGGTTTCCCTCGGCCAGTAGTTCACCCCGCAAACGAACTCGTCCATCCTCATACCTCCGCATCACCCATGTCTTGGTGCATCCGCGCGTGCGCCTTGGGCGTTGTCACGGCATCAGAGCACATGGCACATGGCCTTGCGCCGATCGCCGCGCCGCGCGGTGCGTGTTGCGATCGCCGCCGGCTGCAGCCCCCCTGCATGTGGCGGCTGGCTATCCTTTGGCTATCCTTTCAGGCCGGTCAGCGATATCCCCTCGATGAAGTAGCGCTGTGCCAGGAAGAACGTTACGAGCATCGGCAGGGCGAGCACCGTGGACATGGCCATGAGCCAGTGCCACTGGGGCGCCTCGTTCACCCCGCCCATGAATAGATACATGCCGAGCGTCAGTGTGTACTTGCCCATGTCGTTCAGGTAGATGAGGGGCCCGAGGAAGTTGTTCCAGTAGCCCCGGAAAGCGAACACCGCCACCGCCAGGATGGCGGGCTTTATCTGTGGCAGCATCACGTGGCCGAAGGTCTGGAGCACATTGGCGCCGTCGATCCTCGCGGCCTCCTCCAGGTCACGCGGTATGCCCAGGAAGAACTGTCTCAGCAGGAACACGTAGAACGGACCCCACGCCGTCCACGCAGGCAGGACCAGTGGGTCGAAGGTGTTGAGGAGACCCAGGTTCCGCCAGATCATGTAGGTCGGGATCAGCGTCACATGGTAGGGCAGCATCATGGTGGAGAGGAGTATGAAGAA
>DKEX01000109.1:1585-4577 GCA_002452295.1 Firmicutes bacterium UBA6811
AGCTCCGCGAACATCCCGAGGACCGTCACGAAGATCGTGTTCGCAAGATACCGCCCGAACGGGACGGCGCGCCAGGCGTCGAGGTAGTTGTGCCACTGCGGGGGGATGGGCAGCCACGCCGGCGGGTAGGCGAACACATCTTTCAGCTCCTTGAGGGAGCTCGACACCATCCAGAAGAACGGCACGAGGAGCACCGCCGCGCCTGCGGTCACGACGAGGTATGAAACCAACCGGACCGCGAGCTTCGCGGTGCGCCGCCGGCGCCTCGCTCTCGAAGGGCTTCCAAGGATCGCTGCCTGTGCTTGCCCGCTCATTTCCGCACCTCCGCCTCGTAGTAGACCCACGCGCTTGATGAGCGAAAAACGAGGAGCGTGAGGCCGAGGATGATGATGAAGAGCGCCCATGCGATGGCCGAGGCCTCGCCCATCTTGAGCTGCAGAAATCCGCGCTCGTATACGAGCTGGTTCATGAACCGCCCCGCGGCCGACGTGGGCCGCGCGAACATGGCCACGGTGAAGATCTGCAGCGCGCCGATGATGCCCATGATCACCTGCAACAGGACCACCGGCGATATCTGAGGAAATGTCACGCTCCAGAACTTCGCGAGGGGGCCCGCTCCGTCGATCTCCGCGGCCTCATAGAGGACCTTTGGCACGTTCTTGATGGCGGCAAGGAAGACCACCATGTTTATGCCGAATATGCCCCAGATACTCATGATAACGAAAGCCGGGAGCACAAACCTCGGGTCGCCGAACCAGTCCGGCTTTCCGAGGCCGAGAAGCCTGAAGAGAGGACGGCAGACGACGTTGAGAAGGCCAGCCTCGCTGTTGAAGATCCAGCGCCATAGAAGGGCCACCGACACCTCGGGAAGGACCGCCGGGAGGTAGTAGACCGTCCGGTAGGTGCCTATCCCCCTGACGTCGATTGAGAGGAGCAGCGCTACCAGCAGGGATCCCACAACTCCCAGGGGCACGCTGAGGAACGCGTACGCGAGCGTGAGCTTCACGGACGGCCAGAAATCAAGTATGTCTGTAAAAAGCCATCTGTAGTTTTCGAGGCCGACCCACTTCGGCGCGGTGAAGAGGTCGTACGACGTGAAGCTCAGGCCCAGGGACGCCAGAATGGGCCCGGCGGTGAACACAAGGAAACCTGCAAGCCATGGGGTTATGAGCGCGTAACCCGCTGCGGTCTCTTCGCGAGCGTGGAGGAGCTTGAGCAGGCCGTATACGCCGAGGCAAAGCAGGGCCACCATACCAGAGGTCAGTAGATATCGGGCGAGCGTGCCTGCGTAAATGCTGCCGTCCATCTCGCATCTCCTCCCTCCTTACTATCCTGTCGCGCGCTGTTGCGCGGCGCTGTGCTGAGCTGAGCTGAGCTGAGCTGAGCTATGCTGGGCCGTGCTGGGCTGCGCCACGATATGCCGTGCCGTGTCGAGCCGTGGGGGCCCCGCGAACCCAGGGCGGGGGAGGGGGCGGTGCTCATAGTGTGACCTCCTGGCGTCTGCCTTGCCGCCCCCCCACCAGGCTGTGAGCTACGCCTGAACGGCAGCCCCAGACCGGGCGACCGCTTTCCTGGTCTTTCCCGGCCGGATGCACCGACGTCGGGTACCCCGTCCTTTCCACTTTCCACTTTCCGCGTTCCGCTTTTTTGGTTTCCGCCTGCCGCTTACTTGCCCAGCGTCTTCTCAAGCAGCGGCCGGACGCGCCTTGCAAGCTGCTCGGCGGTGCCTCGGCCGTTTATGAGCGGGTCCGCGAACTGGTTCCAGAAGATGCTGTCCCACTCGGCATAGTTGGGGAAGATGCGGAAGCCCCGGGTATCCTCCATGGCGGCTACGATGGCGTCGATGGAATGCTTCTTCTCGGGCTTCAACTTGAGCAGCATCTCCTTTGTGGCGAGCGACCTGCGCGGCGGCACGACCTTCCAGTGGTGTATCGCGTCGGAGAGGTCGAGGAACGCCTCGAACGCCGCGTCAGGGTGCTTCGTCTTCGCGTTGATGGCCATTCCGCCTATCCACACGAAGCTTGCGCGCTTGCCCGACGGCCCCTTCGGGATCATGAACGCCTGAGACCTGAATGTGGGCTTGTAATCCAGGTCATCGGCGGCGCCGCCCATGAACATCGCCACCTGCTGGTTGCGGTACATGGTGTCGAAGCCGCGGTCCCTTATAACCGAGAGAGGCGGCGCTACGTGGTACTTGTTCATGAGGTCCACGTAGAACTGCGCCCCTTTGATGGCCTCAGGCGAGTCCACCGGGCACGACTTGAAGTCGGCGCTTATCACGTCGCCGCCCGCCTGCCAGATGAACATCTGCACCGGCGGCCAGCCGTTCAGCGTGAAGCCCCACTGCTGGACGTTGTCGGGATCGAACCCCTTGTCATCTGGGTGCTTGCCGTTCTTGTCCGCGGTCAGCACTTTCGCCGCGGCGAGGAACCTATCCCAGTCCCAGGTCTCGTCGGGATAGGCGAGCTTTGCCTTGTCGAAAAGATCGAGGTTCACGAACAGCATCACCGGCTGGTTGATCCAGGGTAGCCCGTAGACCTTTCCCTCGTAGGTCAGGCGCTCCAAGGACGCGGGGAAGTAGTCATCCAGCCTGGCCGCGGGATGTTTCGATGTCTTCAGCCGGTCCGTGATGTCCATGAGCGTGCCCTTCTGTGCGAAACTCGGCACGAACTCCTGGCCGATCCAGAAGAGGTCTGCGCCGGTCTGCGCGGCGAGGGTCGTCGTGAGCTTGGTCATGTACTCCGCCGGGCTCGATTCCTGCACGATCTCGTACGTGCCCGACTTGGCGTTGAGCTGGTCGAGGATGGCCTGAAGCTCCTTGGCTTCCTCGACGCCGGCCCATGTGGCGAGGCGTATCTTCACCCTGGACGCAGCGAGCCCTTGCTGCGCCCCACCTGTGAGCACAAGCGACGTCAGCAAGAGCAAACCGAGCACGAGAACCAACGTAAGCCTGCGACCTGACATCTTCAATCGCCCTCCTTGTAGACGTTCA
>DKEX01000033.1 GCA_002452295.1 Firmicutes bacterium UBA6811
CTGCTTCTGCTTCTGCTTCTGCTCCTGGCCCCGCCCGAAGCCGAGTGTCCGCCGGGACGGCCCTGGCGGAGAAGCTGGAGACCGAGGCCCGGGCGATCATCAGGTCTCAGCTCCTTGCCATACCCGAAGACATCACGATCCCGGTTGACACTGGGTCGATGGACATGGTGCTTACGAAGCTCGATGCCGGTCGCTTCGATACAGTCGAGAGCGCCCAGGCGCACGAACAGGCGCTCGTGCTCTCGACCAGCCCGGGGTTTGACACCCTCATCTCGCTGGATGTCGTCCGCAACATCGTGCCCTTCGCCTACCAGGTGGGCGCGGTGAGAGAGGTCCTCCGGAAGATGCGAGGCCGCGCGATCCTCGCCGACGAGGTCGGCCTCGGCAAGACAATCGAGGCCGGGCTCGTCATGACCGAGTATATCCTGAGGGGCCTTGCCAAGCGCGTGCTCATCCTGTGCCCGCCCCCTCTTATGTCGCAGTGGATGGACGAGATGAGATCAAAGTTCAACATGGACTTCGTCGCGTCCGATGACTCGGCCTTTGTTGAGCGCAAGAACCCGTGGCTCGAGGTGGACAGGATCATAGCCTCCATAGACACGGCCAAGCGCGCGCCGCACGCGGAGCTCGTCCAGGCAGCACCGTTTGACCTCGTCATCGTGGACGAGGCGCACCGGTGCCGCAATAACAACACCCTCGCGTGGAAGCTGGTGAACGGCTTGAGGAAGAAGTACATTCTTCTTCTCACCGCCACCCCGGTGCAGAACGACCTGCGTGAGCTCTTCAACCTCATAACCCTGCTGCGCCCCGGCCAGCTCGAAACCGCTTCAGACTTCTCCCGGCGGTTCATCACCAGGGGGGACAGGCTCAAGCCCAGGAACGTCGCGGACCTCCGGGACCTCATGAAAGAAGTCATGGTGCGAAACCGCCGTGCCACCTGCGGCCTTGAGCTGCCCAGGCGGCGGGCGGAAACCGTGCGGGTCTCGCTCAGCCCGGAGGAATCGCGGTTCTACTCGGAGGTGACCGAGTTCGTCAGAAAGCAGTATGGCACAGGTGGCGGCAAGGGCGCCACGAGGCTCGCCCTCAAGACGCTGCAGAAGGAGGCCGGTTCCAGCGCCTTCGCCGTGGTCCCGACGGTCGAGCGGATGCTGTCGTCGGGGTATTTCGCAGGCGCGCGGCGAGACCTCAAGGCCCTCGCTGACGCCGGGCGGGCCGTTGAGGATTCAGCCAAGGCCCAGGCCCTGCTCAAGCTGTTCCGCGCCACGGACGACAAGGTCCTGGTGTTCACGGGATACACCGCCACCCTCGACTTCCTCGCTCGATACCTGAAGGAGGCAGGGATCTCGTATGCGACCTTCTCTGGAGAGATGGGTCGCCTTGACAAGGAGCGGGCTGTCGGGGCTTTCCGGAAGGATGCCAGGGTGCTCCTCTCGACCGAGTCGGGCGGGGAAGGGCGGAACCTCCAGTTCTGCCACGTGATGGTGAACTTCGACCTCCCCTGGAACCCCATGAGGATAGAGCAGCGCATCGGGCGCATCCACAGGATCGGCCAGGAAAACGACGTGCTCGTGTTCAACCTTTCGGCCTCCGGGACTCTCGAAGCGCACATCCTCGACCTCCTGGATGCCAAGATCAACATGTTCGAGCTCGTGGTGGGCGAGCTTGACATGATACTCGGGAACATCGAGGAAGAGGAGGACTTCGAGGACACGATAATGGACCTCTGGGCGGGGTCCACGACCGAGGAGGATCTCAAGGACAGGCTGGAGAATCTCGGGGCGCAGCTCGTGCAGGCCAGGGCCAGGTATGAGGGGGTAAAGGAATACGACGATAACCTCTTCGGCTCCGAGCTGAGTTCCGGAAAGGATGGGGCAGATGGCGCGGACTGAGCCTGACCGGACACTCGAGCAGGTGGCGTCCGAGACCAGGGCACGGCGGCACCGCGTTGACCTCCGGAGGTTCATAACGGACGTGGTGACCACGGCCGGAGGCATCGTGGATGTCAAGGACGAGTACCTCCTCCACGTGGCGCTCCCCGCCGAGGTTGTAGAGGGGTTTTCGCTGCCTGAGTTCGGGGTCCTCGCGTTCGACTACGACGCTGCGAAGGACGCTCCGGCCGCCGAGTTCGTGACGTTCGGCAGCCCCGTGCTGGACAGGTTCGTGGCGCTGGGGCTCGAGCTCGGTCGGGTGACGAGGGAATACGCCAGAAGCTCCGCGGTGCGAGTTCCTCCGAACCTCATGGGCAGGATCGAGTCCAGGATCGGCTTCAACCGCTCGAGGCGTCCTGTGCTCAGGGCTACAAGCATCGAGGCATACGAGAGGGCCGTGTTCGGGTTTGTGGTGTCGTACATCTCGGACGAGAGGTTCAGCGAGTCTGTAGCCGTCGCTGTCGACACGACCAACCTCGCGGACGACACTGACCTTCTCGACGAGTCGAAGGGGGTCACGTTCAGCAGCGAGCCACAGGGGTTTGCGGCGGGCCTCACTGCAAAGGGCCGCCCCTACAGCGAGGTGTTACAGAAGGCGCTGGAGTGCTTGCAGGCGAGGGTAAGGCCGAGGTTGGCAACGCACCAGGCAGAGGTGCGGGGTTTCTGTGAAAAGGAACTCGTGACGGTGCTCGGGTTTTACGAAAGAACCCTGGCGGACCTCGCCGCCAGGGAGGAGGCCGCCGCTGCGGCCGGGGACCCCGATAAGAAGGCCAGAATACACTCGAAGATCGAGGCGAGCCAGGTGGAGCGCCAGCGACGTATAGCCGACATCGTCAGCAAGTACAGGGTAAGGGCGGAGGCGCGCCTCGACAGCGTTACCCTGCAGGTCATGCCGAAGGTCAGGGCGCTGCTCGAGGTGAGGCACAAGGACAGCATCTACACGCAGCCCGTCTTCTACAACCTCGCGACCAACTCGGTGGAGCCCCTCACCTGCCCGAGGTGCGGCAGGAGGTTCTTCTCCGCCTATCCCGCGAAGGACGGCATGTTCGTCTGCAGCACGGAAGAGGCGGAGTGATCCTTGGACTGGCCTCCATCAGGCGCGAGATCGCAACAAAGCACTATGCCCACCTTGTCTTCAAAGCGGCGGAAAAGCGCGTGGCAATGGTGAAGAGCGACGGCAGCGGCACGAACTCCGCGATCATCGACCCCTGGGGGCGGGTGGCAAAACGGGCGGTGACACCGGACGGCGCCGATCCGGATGCCTTCCACGATGTTGCGGAAAATGCTCGATCTGCAAACCCGTACATAGCTGGTGCCGAAGCGGGGAATCGACAAGGCAGGGCTTGCGGTACCGCTGGAGTCGGTTTAGCAGGCCTTTTGCGCCGAGTTCATAGGCTCCCGTCGCCCTGATCCGCCCCTGTCCGATAGCTATCCGATAGCTACGGTAGCTACCGCGCATAGAGAATCGCCTCCAGCTTCGCCGTCGCGTCCGCGCTCATCGACGGCAGCACGTGAGCGTAGACGTTCAACGTGGTCTCGATCTTCCGGTGACCTAGGCGCTCTTGAACCACCTTCACCGGCACGCCAGCCTTCAGGAGAAGCGTCGCGCATGTATGCCGCAGGCCGTGGAACTTGATCCGCCTCACGCCTGCCGCCTTGACGATCTTGGCGTACTGCCTCTGCCCCAGATTGTTTAGCTGCAAGGGGTCTCCGAGGAAGTCCCCGCGCCAGGTCCGGTCTTCCCACTCCTTCGCAAAGACCAGCCCATGGTCGTGGTAGTGCTCGCCGTTCCTCAGCTTGATCTCGGCCTGGTTCGCCCGGTGGCGCCGGAGAAGCGCCACGGTCTCCTTGTTCAGGGGGATCGTCCGGGGAAGGGCGTTCTTCACCGGGCCGAAGACGGGTTTGGGTCCCGGCTTCACGAGGGTCCGGACAATCCGAACCTCGCCCCGCTCCAGGTCGAGGTCTTCCCACTTCAGGCCGCATAGCTCGCCCTTCCGCGCCCCGCTGTCCAGGGCCAGGGCGTAGAACGCGGCCGCCTGGGGTCCGAACTGCCGCGCCGCCTCAAGGAACTTGCGGGCCTCCTCGGCCTCCCACACGTTTTCAAGAACGTCCTCGGGGTCATCCGTGGCATGGGGTTTGTTCAGAATCAGCCCCACGACGTTCGTTGCCATGTAACCCTGCCGCACTGCCGCTTTTACTGCCGCACTGAGGACCATGTAATGCTGTTCGAGGGTGGCGGGTGCAAGTTGGGCCGCCATGTCGGTAAAGTATGCCTGCACGTGGAGCGGGGTCAGCGCCTGCAACCGCAGGCTGCCGAACCTCGGCTTCAGGTGGGCCTCGACCACGCTCTTGTAGGTTTCGTAGGTCCGCAGCCGCCTGTTAGGTGGCTTTATTGCAGTCTCCAGCCACCCGTCAAGCCATCCTCCGACGGTGATTTTCGCCGGTTCAATCAGCGTTCCGGAGTAGGCCTGCCCGAGGAGTTCGGCAAGTTTGCGCTCCGCGTCCTTCCGCGTCCCCTTGACCGTGTGCCATACCTGTTTGCGCCTGGTAATGCCCGTCGCCGGGTCCACCGGGTAGCAGTCAACGACCACGTTAAACGAGTTGGGATACCTCGACACGATTCTGCCCCTCATCGCGCCTCGCCTCTTTTCCGGGTGTTCAGCATGCGGATCAGTATCCGGGACACGCTCTGTTTGTAAAGCTCGACCGCCCGGTCATGGTCCCCCCTACCTTCAGCCTCCCTAGCCAGGGCCACGTCCCGCCGCAACTGCCGTTCCAGGACGCTTCCGATGATCTCACTCTCGCCCGGCCGCGCGCCCATGTCGCCATGCCTCCTTTCGTGCTTCACCGCCGCCCTCGGCCAGGTGCGGCGTCACTCTTTGCCCATGGTTGACTGCATTCATAACGGCCTTCGAACTCCATGGTCTCCAGGGTGGCCTTGGCACCACAGCCACAGCAGTATTCCGGCCAGTTTAACCCTCCCGTCGCGAACTCCAGAACGAACGTCCTCGTTCCGCAAATAGTGCAGTGCCATCCAAGGATCGGGGTCCCAACGTGCAGGGGTTCGACATCCCACTTCTTTTTGAGCAGCTCTCGACCTTTTTCGTCCTCCGTCAGTCCGTCCGGGCCTGCCGCTTGTGCGTGCTGCCACTCGCCGCCGGCCAAGAACCGGTCCGCCTCGCTTTTACGCACGCGCCACGCCTTGCCGGGCTTGTCGCGTTGCCCCACTCGTGCGCCGCGTAGCTGCCCGTTCGCCAGCAGGCAATAGACGGTCCGCGTGCTTACTTGCAGGTATTCGGCCACTTGCCTCACGGTCATGACTTCCGGAAACTCCTTCATCGTGATCACCTCCTATGATGATTGTATCAGATTCATGAGGATTGTCAATTACCGGCGCATATTGACGCACACCCGTTTGGATCGCATAATAAGCATTATGTAACCTAGCCTCTGCAAAAGGCCAGCTAGAACCGGGTGAGTTTGAGGGCCGAAACGTGGGGAACGGGTGGGGAAGAAAGTGCGCCTCGTTCCCCACTTGAGGGGTCAAAACGGGGTCCAAAATGGGGTTCGCTCCCCACCGCCAGAAGGCCTCAGAAGGCCGCTGAAAGTCCTCGGGCATAGTTCTATGCCTACGGCCCCCGAAACCCGTCCCCTGGGCCGTCCTGCGCCCTTTCAGCGAGGAATCGTGACAATCCTTCGTCGGCCTCCACGAGTTGGTCGAAAAGCGGGCCAACGGCCTCCATGAAACCCGGCGCCTCCACAAGTTCGGCGCCCGACAGGCCGGGGTGCTGGTCCAGGAATGCGATTATGGCTTGTTGAAGCGCCACGGCCTCCGCGTGGTGGGCCACAAGCGCCGCCCCGAGGACGTTTGAAAACTCCGCGTCCATCGGGTCCACGCGCCCCGACCGTGCCAGAGCTTCAATCCGTCCGGCCAGCCTCGCGATGCGCTCCCTCAAGCTCGCCATCTGCCATTCCCCCCTTGTCGTGGGTTTTGCAGTCGGGCCTCCAGTTCGGCCACGCGGTTTTCGAGGGTCCCCACCTCCAGGGCTTTGAGGACCGTCAGGGCCACTGTCCCGATCACCCGCGCCTTTTGCATGGTCTCCGTGGGCGTCAGCCGCTGCAACCCCTGCACCTCGCGGAGGGCCGCCTCCAGGACCTGAAGCACGTCCTGCGCCGTCCGAATACGGAGAAGCGGCGTCACCGGGTTAGCCAGGGTTTTACGGGTTTTACTCGCTCGGCGCAACCGCTGATAGTCGCGCATATACCCGCGTCGCCGTTCAGGGTCACGAAATGGCAAAGGGTTCACCTCCCCAGAGGGATGATGGGGACCTGCCGCTCTCGCAGAAGGCTTTCCTGAGGGTCCTCTTGGGCCAGGGCGCCGGGCAGGATCTCACCAGATGCGTCCTCGTCCTCGGGGCGGGGTGAATCGTGGGCCACGGCGCCGG
>DKEX01000064.1:0-3704 GCA_002452295.1 Firmicutes bacterium UBA6811
CGCGCAAGCTGCGAGAAGTCTTCCAACACATCGTTGATCTGATCGAGCTGGTGAAACACGCGCCCTATCCGCTTCTTCGTCGCGTCAGATATGCCCGGGTCGGACTGCATCACCTGGAGGTAACCCTTTATCACGGAGAGGGGGTTCCTGATCTCATGGGCCGCGCCAGCGGCGAGTTGCTCCAGCGTTGCAATTCGCTCCGCCATGGCCTGCTCGGCCGCCCGCCACGAAGGCCGCGTCCGCCGCACAAGGCTGTCCCACAGGTCTGCAAGCCCGTCGCGCACGCCTTCCAGGAAATCGATCTCGCCATGGGAGAACCCCGCGCTCCCTGCCCTGCCGAGCACGAGGACGGCCACGCAAGACCCGGCGACCGCGAGCGGCACGACGAGGCCCACCTGCCAGCGGGCATCGGGCAGGTAGAGCCGCTCCAGGCCCAGCCCGCATGCGAACGGCTTCGCCCGCTCCAGCATTTGGCGCGCCCAGGCTTCGGCATCCGGGTCTCCCGCCACGCAGCCGAACCCGGTTTCCGGCGCCTTGAATGCTGAAAGCCTTCCGGATTCCGCCGTCTGGTAGGGCTGCTCGCCCGGGCCAGTCGGAGGGAAGAGGCATGACTGAAGCACCATAACGTTCTCGCGGCCGTCGTGGAAGTCGGCAACCACTGCGACATCAAAGGCGGTGGTCGCGTGCAGCGCCTCGAGCAGCGCCGCTGCGACGTGTGCCGGGTCGCTTGAGGTCTTACTCACCACGGCGAACATGTCGATGAGGGCGGACCCAGAATCGCCCTCGCCCCCTGGGGAGTGGAGCCTGGCCTCAGCAAACGCCTCACCGGCGGCCTCGGTAGCCGCCTCCACGAGGCGCATCCCGGTCGCATCGAGCGTTTTCCCGGGGGGCATCCACAGCTCCAGCACAGCCACCACTTCCCGGCCGGCCTGCACCGGAACACACAGGGCCTCATTTCCGCGAATCCATTTGGTGCCTCGTAGCAGCGGGCAGACCGCCCCGCCCGCATGTCCCATGATGTCCCCTGCCCTGACGCTCCTGATGGCCCTGCATCGCGAGGCCGGCACCGGATCCTGCNNCCCTGTCGGACCATGCGTGCCCCGATGAAGCGATCACTTCGAGCTCTCCCGTCTCCTGGTTCAGCACCCGAAAGAGCACAGCATCAGCAAGACCCGCCCTCTCCACCAGGAGTGCCACGGCGTCAAGGACACAGCACAGCCTCCCCGCGGAGCGGAGCGTCCCGCGCGCCTGCAGAACCTTGAGAAGGCGAGGCGCCCGCGCGAGCAGATCCGCGTCTCGACCTGCCCGTCGAGCCACGTCTGGAAACTGGCTTCCCAGCATGTGGAGCACCTGCTCGGCGTCGGCGTCGAGTGGGGGAGAGGATGATCCACGGAAGACCGCGACGACCGCCGAGATCCCGTTGTCGCTAAACGCCGGTACGACCAGCATGGACGCCAGATCGAGCGCATCCTGAAGGTCGCGGGGGATCTCCACCTCCCGGCCCTCTCGAACAGCGGAGAGAATGTAGCCCGCGATATATGTCCAGAGTCGCTCGTGTTTCGCAAGGGCCGGCTCCGGGTAAACATACATGAAGGGATGGTGTAATGCCTGCAGGGCAGGGTCGAGATCCAGGGCGAGCGCGTGATCGGCCCGGCATGCCATAAGGATGAGGCGAAGCAGACCGCGATAGAAGCCCGCCTTGCCGCCACGACCGTCGAGCGCCAGGAGATCCTTCGCCAGCGGAACCCAGCACGAACCGCGGGATGGGCGCGCGAGCCCCGAAGGTACGGCGTGTGGCGGGCACGAGCGTCCCCTGTCGCGACCTTGACGAGTGGTCACAATGCATTACCTCGCTACTCTCTCGAACCCCCTCTTGCCGTGCTTCGGCTGGCGGGGAGTTCAGGCTTGGGCACCCGAATCTCAACCGAACGCTCCGCGCTCGCGGGCGTCGAGGCGCCGCCCCGCCGGCATAACCGGGCCGGGGCAGACACACGACGACCACCAGCATCCAGGGCCTCTGCTCCTGCATCGGACCAAGGACCACCGATGGTCGTGGACGTCACCGCAACCACATCATCTGAACGCCGCTCCCCATAGGCGCTCGTCCCCTCTATCACTCGGACAAGGGCGCCGAAGCTCTCCCGGCTAGCCCGCCTCCAGCCGGGAGCAACCATCCGGATGAGCGGCAGGTTTGAGTGTTAATGCAACGGCCAGGTATGACAATACTGCGTCCCCACGAACAGCAAGGTGGCAAGCAGGCTCAACCCCTGCAAGAACGCAACATATTGCTCCCACGATGGGACTATTCGACGGAGCATTAGTATTTCCTGCCATTACGTGCGATTCCAGCTTCATTTGGCGGGTTCTCGCGAGGTCTGCCCGCCGCCTGCCGCCAGCGCGTCATCCGAGAAGCAGCTTCGCCCCTGCTGCAAGCAGCAGAAGGCCGAGCCCCTTGAGCCAGGTGAATGGCATGACACGAAGACCGAAAAGGCCGAAGTGGTCTATTAGCAGTGCTGTGAGCACCTGTCCGACGATTATCGATGTGGTCGCCACCGCCACGCCCAGCCTGGGTATGCTTGCCACCACGCCCCAGACAATGAGCACACCGATGAGGCCGCCAAGCGGGGTGTACCACGGCCCTTTCGCGATCCGGCCGAGGTCGCCGTGGCCCATCCTGACCGCAAAAAGCAGGAACGACACGCCGGCAAGCCCCACGACATGAACGACGAAAATGGCCTCCCACTGGCCCACCACCTTGCCGAGTCTGGTGTTTATGGACCCCTGGACCGCCATGGAGATCCCGGCAACGAGGGCAACAAGAAGGGCTACNNGCTTTAGCGGACATACTCGAGTGAACACCCCGCAGCACTCGCCCGGGAGGATCGCACGGTTTCACGAGGCCCCGCCCCTTGCCCCATCACCCGGGGGCATGCGTGCCCAGGGCCTGGATCGCTGCCAGACCGCATCCTGGCAGACTAGCCGGAGTATCCGCCACCGGCGCAGCGGACGCTCACGTCCCCGGACACCACCCGGACGTCCCCCGCGAACGTCCTTACCACGAGCGCGCCGTCGCCGTCGATGTCCAGGGCTGTCCCCCGCACAGGGCCGCCGGGGCAGGCGGCCTCGACATCCCGCCCGAGAGTATCAGAGTAAAGCCTGGCCTTCTCAAGTATGTCCAAAAACCCGCCGGATAAGAACCCGCGGTACACGAGGCCCAGCTTCTCCAGGACCAGCGCGAGGAGCCTCTCCCGGAGCGCTGCGGCGCCAGGGTGGCCGGGCGGCACGAGGGTGCCCGCGGATGTCCGCACCTCGGGCGGCAGGGCAAGGAGGTCCACCGCAACGTTGATGCCTATCCCCTCCACGATGTAGTCAACGGCCTCGCCGCGCCACCTGCCTTCCACAAGGACACCGCACACCTTCTTTCCGTGCACCGCCACGTCGTTGGGCCATTTCATCATCGCCAAAAGCCCCGTCGCCTCGCGGACTGCCTCGACCACGGCCACGCCGGTGACCAGCGACAGCTTTCCAATGTCCCTCGAAACGACGTGCGGCCGAAGCACGACCGAGAACCAGAGCCCGCCCGGGGGAGAGTGCCACGTGCGCCCCATCCTTCCTCGGCCTGCGGTCTGGGTCTCGGCGACAACGCACGTGCCTTCCGGCGCCCCGGCCTCGGCCAGGCGCCTTGCAACGGCATTGGTGGAGTC
>DKEX01000064.1:3756-10137 GCA_002452295.1 Firmicutes bacterium UBA6811
GGACTCCAGGCGAGCCGCCGTCCTGCGTCTCCACGTGCTGCGCGCGACCATCTTGCGCCTGTGCGCCGGCGCTGGCCGCGCGGCCGTTCTTCCACCATGGGCCAGTCATGTAAAGCGAGACTCCTTCCTGCATCCGGGGATCCCAGGCAAGGGCCCCTGTGGTGCGTCCGTCAGGGGAGATAAGGTCGGGGGCGATCTCGGCAAGAGGGATGATGACGAACCCCCTCTGCCACATGCGGGGATGCGGAATCACAGGTTGTTCGGAAGGGGGCTGGTCATCCCGAGCGTCCCCGGCGCCCTGAACGTCGTCCTGAGCGCCTTCGCCATCGCGCTGCCCGCGACGGTCGCGAGGGCCCGTGCCGGACAATGCAGTCCCACCTGGCCCCGCGGCGATGCTCGCGACAGCACTTGCGCGGCGGCCCGGACCGCCCTCCGCATCAGCGCCGCCATCCCTGGCCCCNNGAAGACCCCTCCTCCCCACTGTTCCTTCGCTGCTCGAAGTATGAAAGGATGTCGATGTCGATGGTCCTTGGGCCCCACCTTATGGTTCGCTCCCGCCCCAGCCTGGCCTCAATATCCTGACACAAGGACAGAAGCCCAGCGGGGGAAAGGTCGCACGCGACCTTGGCAACGGCGTTGAGGAAACGCCCCTGCTCGGTATACCCCACGGGCTTGGTCTCATAGAGTGAAGACACATCTCCGACCTTCACGTGCCCGGACTCGGACAGCATCCTGAGGGCATCCGCGATATTGCGGCGGCGGTCGCCCAGGTTCGAGCCGATCCCGAGGTAGGCAAGGCCGGGGTACGCAGGGCCCGCCATCACCTCTCGGGCCTCCTCACGACCTCCGCCTCAACGTGGTCCAGCACTCCGCCGATGGCCACGTCAGGCTTTCTCACCCTGACCGTCACCTCGTCCACGTCGTGCGCGGACATGATCTCCTGGGCGATGGTCTCGGCCAGCGCCTCGATGAGGTTGAACTCCCGCTCCTCCACGATGTCCTTGACCAGCGTGTACACGTCGACGTAGTTGATGCCGCCGGCCTCGAGGTCATCGGCCTGCGCCGCGGCCGAGAGGTCGGCCGCCATCTCCACGTCCACCTCGAATCGCTGGCCAAGCTCCTTCTCCGCCGGGAACACGCCGTGATACCCGTAGAACACCATGTTCCTGAGGACGATCCTGTCAGCCGGCACGCGCAAGCCCCTCCCCTCACAATCCCCTCACAATCCCCTCACAATGGCGTCCGCCATCCGCGCCACCCTCGCCATGTATTGCACGTCATGAACGCGGACGATGTCCGCGCCGGACGCCACCGCAAGCGCCACTGTAGCAGCGGTGCCCTCGAGCCTCTGGTCAACCGGGAGGTCCAGCACCCGCCCGATGAGCGACTTCCTGGACGTCCCCACGAGTATGGGAAGACCGAGGCTGCGGAACTCGCCCAGCCGCCTGAGGATCTCGAGGTTGTGGGCGACTGTCTTTCCGAAGCCGATCCCCGGGTCGACGACGATGTTGTCGCGGCGGATGCCGCAGGCTTCCGCCCGGGCTACAGCGTCCCGCAGGAACCCGAGGATGTCCGCCATGACCGAATCGTACTGTGGGTTCTCCTGCATGTCGCGGGGAAGGCCCTTCATGTGCATGAGCACCAACGGCACGCCCGCCCGCGCCACGACCCCGCCCACGCGCCTGTCGAGGCGAAGGGCCGAGATATCGTTTATCATCTGAGCGCCCGCCGCAAGCGCTGCCTCGGCCACCTCGGCCTTGTAGGTATCCACCGAGATGGGCACAGGAAGGTCGCTTGCCAGGCCTTCCAGGACGGGGATGACGCGCGCCATCTCCTCATCCACCGGCACAGCCTCCGCCCCCGGCCGCGTGGACTCACCGCCGATGTCGATGATGTCGGCGCCCTCATCGGCGAGGCGCCGTGCGTGGTCCACGGCCGCCTGGGTGGTGGCATGCCGGCCGGCGTCGGAGAAGGAGTCGGGCGTCACGTTGACGATGCCCATGATGTAGGTTCTCTTCCCGAGCTCGAGCGTATGCTTGCCAAGATTGAGCGCCTGCGGTCGGACTGCGGCAGGCCCGGTGGCGTCGAGGACATCCAGGATCTCTCGGGCGATGTCGCGGCAGCCGAAAGGCTGGCGCCGGAGCCCCTCCGCCGCCCTGCGGAGCTGGCCGACGGTGCCCATGAGGAGGACGTCCGTCGCATCGGTGGAGAGCGAGGCAACCGCATCGCTCACCGCCGCCTCCCCGCCCTTCGAGAGCATTTCCTCCTTTATGAGGATAGCCGCCCTGAGCGGGACGCGCTCCAGCCGAATGACCCGGAACACGCCCTTGGACGCCATTATGGACACGCCCTCGGGCGCGACCCCGATCTCCTTCATCTCGCGGACGAGGTCCTCCGCGGTGCTTATGAGAACAAGTCGGGCGTTGTGTGAGGTTGTCTTTTGCTCCTGGGCCACAAGGGTCACTCCCCCATCCCTTGAGTTCCCGCTCTCCAGGCTAACCGGAAGCCCCCGGCGAAATCAATAACGCCTGGACGCAGTGGTGCTGAGCCGGGCGTCACAAATCGCCGCCACGTCGCCAGAGGGCGGACCATTCCAGGTTGCCGGTGCTCTCGCTCCGGGGACGGCACCCCAAACGGGGGCGTCTCGACGGAAACCTGGTGAACTGTGGAGCATCTGGAACCTGTGCTCAGATCACCCTGACGCCGAGTGTACGCTCCATCTCCTTGAGCGCGAATTCGTGCGCCGCCTCGTCGAACGATGCCACGCAGTCGCGCGGCACGGTGACCTTGTAGTTCAGCATCCTGGCGTCCGCCGCAGTATAGAGGTCGCAGATGTTCGTGCACACCCCCACCAGCACTAGCTCGTCAACGCCCAGCTCACGCAGGGTGAGGTCGAGGTCGGTCTGGAAGAACCCGCTAAACCTGCGCTTCGGGATGACCTTGTCGCCGGGGCGCGGGTGAAGCTCGTCCACCACGTCGGCGCCGGGGGTGCCGACGACGCAGTGAGGCGGGAACATGCCGAACTCGGGATCGTCCTGGGCGTGCCTGTCGCAAACGTAGATGACGGGCCATCCTGCGGCGCGGGCTTCCTCGATCTTCCGCGCGATGGCTTCCACGACCTGGGTCGCCGCCGGGCCGATGGAGAGCTTCCCGTCGGCGTCGATGAAGTCCTTCAGCATATCTATGACCACAAGCGTCTTTCCGGCCATCAGAGTCCCTCCTTCAAATCGCCAAGTGTTCCAAGCCCGGCCGTGTAACTACGAGGATCCCCTGCCAGCCTAAGCCAACGCCTCTCGAACGCGGGCCATGACCCCCTCGCGGATGGCTTCCCCGGATTCCAGCGCCCTTGACATCTCCTCCCGCATCGTCGCGACGAAGTCCGGGTCCTTGATGGACTCGAGGTTGATCATGACGTTGAGATACGCGCCGTGCAGGGCGGCGTCTGCTGCAAGGCAGGCCACAGCCGCATCCGACAGCGCGCTCTGTACCCCCTCCCTTGCCGCCAGGTCAGAGAGGCGCAGCACCTCGACGGAGCCCTTCGCGACCTCGGACGGCACGCGGCAGGCCTCCTTGAGGGCGGCCTGGATCGACGCGCTGCGGGCCTTCCTTTCCTCGTCGGTGGACTTCGGCAGCCTGTAGGCGCCCATCACGGCGTTGAATGCGGCGGCGTCGTCATCTATGAGCTTGGCAAAATGGCGGCGAAGGTCGCTCGCGATGTCCACCGCCATGGTCATGTCGGCCTCCACGTCCGGCTGCGCCTCGTCAGGTGTCCGGGTTCCTGCACTCCGGCCCCAGTCGGCCTGCTCCACAGCCGCCTCCGGGCAAGTCCGTCCTTCGCTCTGCGGCGGCGGCACCGGCGCCGCTGGCAGCTTGCGCAGGGTGAGCGAGCCCACCATGCTCACCAGGGCTGCGGCAAGGGCCGCCGCCAGGGCTGAAACGCTGCCTCCCCCCGGGGCGGGCGAGCTCGCCGAGACCTCGTCGATGAAGTCCTTGAGGGTCAGGTCCGCAAGATTCACGGGGCGATCCGCCTCCCTCCGCTCACAACGAGCTGTCCGCGCTTTATCACCGTGTCCACGATGTTCGTTCCGAGCTGGTATGGCAGCTTGAGATGGGTGTCCACCTCGGCGATAACGATGTCGGCGAGCTTGCCCACCTCGAGGCTACCCACCTCGTGCCCCCGGCCGATGGCGTGCGCCGCATTGATCGTGCACGCGCATATGATTTCCGCGGGGTGGAGCCTCATGCCGAGAGCGGCCAGGTTCATCACGAACTGCATGGAGAGCGTCGGCGAGGTGCCGGGGTTGAAGTCCGTGGCGAGGGCTACGGCGCAGCCGGCGTCGATGAAGGCCCGAGCGTCGGCATACCTCCCGACCATGAGGGTGAACGAGGTGGCGGGGAGCAGCGTCGTCACGACCCCCGCCTCCGCCATCCGGCGCATGCCTTGCGACGACGCGCACAGGAGGTGATCTGCGCTCACCGCTTCGATCTCGGCGGCAAGCTCCGCCCCTCCCATGGGCGTTATCTCGTCGGCATGCAGGCGCGCCGCAAGCCCAAAGGCCTTTCCGGCCTCCAGGATGCGTCGCGACTGGTCGATGGAGAAGACCCCGTCCTCGCAGAACGCGTCGCAGAACTCGGCGAGCCCCTCTTCGGTCACGCGAGGGATCATCTCCTCGATGACGCAGAAAACATACCCGTCGGGGTCGCCCCGGTACTCCGGCGGCACGGCGTGCGCCCCGAGGAACGTGGCGACGATGTCCATCGGGTGGTGTGCGGGAAGCTCTCGTATCGCGCGAAGGCACTTCAGCTCCTCGTCCACGGATAACCCATAGCCGCTTTTGATCTCGACGGTGGTCGTGCCATGGCAAAGCATGACATCGAGCCGCCTGAGGGCGAGGTCCACAAGCTCCGATGCCGGGGCGGCGCGCGTGGCCCTCACAGTGGACAGTATGCCCCCGCCGGAAGCCAGGATGTCCATGTACGAACGGCCCTCGGCGCGCTGGATGAACTCGTGCTCGCGGGACCCGGCGAACACAAGGTGCGTGTGCGGGTCAACGAGGCCCGGCAGCACCACCTTGCCTGTGGCGTTGATGATGTGGGCGTCGGGGACAAGGTCCACCCTCGCTCTCACCTCGTCGGCCCTGCCCACGGCCACGATCCGGTCGGCCAGCGCGGCCACGCTGCCGCCCTCGACGACGCCGAGCTCGCGCATGGCCTGCCCCGTGCGCGGGCCGCCTGAAACTACGCCGCCGTCGGCGAGGGTAAGAAGCTCATTCGCGTTCTCAACGAGGAGATTCGCCCGGATTCTCAATGTGATAGCGCCTGACCATCCCCGGGACGGCCGTCCTCAGCACAGCTCAGCACGGCGCAGTGCGGTGCGGCGTGGCGAGCGACGTCGCACGGCGTCGCGAGGCATCGCGCGACGACGCGTAGCAACACACTGCGTCGCATGGCGTCGCACGGTGCGCACGCCGCATATGATGCTGCGCAAGGCCCAGACCCGGGAGCGGCGCCTCCCCCCTCTCGTTCTCGGTCGTTACTCCCAAACGCGGGTCTCGAGCACCTGTTCGCGAGAGAAGTGCTCGATGCGAAGATAGTGCTCTGCGGTGGTGAGCAAGGCGTCCAGCGGCACCAGGCCGATTATCTCGCTACCGACTATCGGGACGCCGTACCTCTCGGCCTCGGCCTTCACCAGGTTGAACACCACGTGCATGGGGGTTTTCTTGAAGTTGACAAGGTTCATGGAGACCTGGGCGAGGTTGCGGTTCTCGAGCTTGATCCCGAGGGCCTTCACGTACATGAGCCCGCCGCTCGATGCGCGCACAACGTGGGCGATCTTCTTCGCTATGGAGACATCGGGCGTACCCAGGTTGATGTTGTACGCGATGAGGAACTCGCGCGCCCCGATCACCGTCGCCCCCGCAGTCGGGTGCATCACAGGCTCGCCGAAGTCCGGGTGCCTCTCAGGCAGGTGGATCTCCTTCTTGAGGCCCTCATACTCGCCCCTTCTGATGTCGGCGAGGTTTCGGCGTTCGGGGCGTGTCGCAGCCTCCTCGTAGAGGTAGACCGGGATCTGCAGCCTTTCGGCGACCTCGGCGCCCAACTCGCGCGCGAGAGCCACGCAGTCAGCCATGGTGACGCCCTGCACCGGAACGAACGGGACCACGTCTGTGGCGCCAATACGGGGGTGCTCCCCCCGGTGCTCCTCCATGTTGATGAGCTCCGCCGCCTTCGCGATGGCCTGGAACGCCGCCTCCTTCACCGGTGCAGGCTCGCCGATGAACGTCAACACCGACCTGTTATGGCTGGGATCAGACGAGTAGTCCAGAAGCCGGACGCCCGGGACGCTCTCGACGGCTGCGACGATCTCACGCACAACCTCGG
>DKEX01000099.1 GCA_002452295.1 Firmicutes bacterium UBA6811
GGAAGGCTATATCGAAAGCCGAGTAGTCTTCACCACCCGTCTATTGTGCGCCGCCCGACGGGTTGGTATGCTGTTCGGAAGCCAGTTTGCCGAACTGCGCTTCGTAAGCGTCAAGTGCGCTATTGAGGATCCGCGCTACAGCCTTCGCATGTGAGGGACTCACAAAGACACAAGCTATCTCGTCGTGTTCCCCCTTTTCGTGTTGGGCCTGGTCGTGCAACCCAAACTTGAAGCAGAAATCGAAAAGGGACGCTTCAATAGAGAACGTATTCGCATAGAGCCTCTGTGCCCGTTCCCCCATAGATACGATTCCCCCTTCCTTGGATTTTTCCTGCCTGGCATTGAATAGAGAGCCCTATGGTCGCACACTCTAGGGTATCATTCGGCATATACCATTTAATTCCTCCTCGGTCTAGCGAAGTGTTTCGATCACGTTGCTGACGGCCACCGCCACGAGTGGATGCCGCACGCCGGCTGTTTGCAGGTTTCCCTGGGACCCCACTTGCGCTTGGCCTCGCACGTGCAGTCCTCGCCGGCGATGGTCAGACTGAAGTTGTAGAGCCGGTCGCGTGACGCGACCGACCCGGCGACGCGGTCCGGCACGGGGAAGGCCCGCTCCAGGCGGATGGACGAGTCTACCCGCGCAAAGGACGGGATGTCCTCCATCATGTCGGCGTGAAGGGGCCTGTCGAACTCTATGGACTGAGGCTCGAGGTGATACCAGAAGCTCGCGCGGAGGGCGTCCACGGCGTCCTGGAGGGTCGCCTCGCCCCGGTCGGATATCACGGTGAGCAAGAAGCGCATGAGTGAGTCGAAGGCGTCGGGCAGCCGGCTTCTGACAGGGTTGCCGCGCGCGTCGCGGATGGCAAGCTGCAGTTGAGATAGCTCGTACTCGTCGAGGAGACCAGGCTCCACCAGGGCGACGCCCCAGCCGGCCTCCACCTGTCCGGGGCGGCCGGCGCGGCCCAGCATGTTGAGAAGCTCCCCCGTGGACAGCACGACGCGGCGGGGGCGGATGAACTCCATTCGGTATACGTCCCTCACGACCACGAGGCGGGCCGGGAGGTTGACCCCTGCCGCGAGGGTGGGTGTGCACGAGATGACCTTGAGGTGGCGGTTACGGAACGTCTCCTCCACGCACGCGCGGGCGTCGCGCGAGAGGCCCGCGTGGTGGTAGGCCACGCCCCCGGAGAGCAGCTCGAGCAGGTCTTCGGCCTCCTCGTCGTCCGCGGCGGCGCGCGCGGCGGCCTCGCGGAGGGCGGAGGCGTCGGTGGCGGCCAGGTAACGGGTCACCAGCGGCTTCAGGTCGGCGGCCACCTTCTGCGAGGCGGCCTTGGAGTGGCAGAAGATTATGGCCTGCTCGCCGTGGGCGAGCACCTCCTCCAGCTCGGACTCGAGGCGCTTCGTGGCGTCTTTCGCGACCTCGCAGCGGAACTCCACCCGGACGGTGCGGTCCTCGGCGGACCCGAGGACGAGCGGGACGCCGAGCCAGGCGGCGAGGTGCTCGGGGTTGGAGATGACCGCCGAGAGGGCACAGATGGAGGTGGGGCGCTTCCACGTCTTGAGCCTGACGAGCAGGGTTTCCAGGGTCGGGCCGCGGCTTTCGTCGGCGAGGAGGTGGACCTCGTCTATGACGACGCGCCCGAGGCGTAAGTCCGGGGAGGCGAGGAGCGCCGAGAAGCGCTCGAAGGTCGCGACGAGTATGTCCGTGTCCGCCGGATAGAACGGGTCCCGGTGGTCGCCTGTGGCGATCTTCACGCGAGGGACGGGAACGGAGGCGGAGGCGGGAGCGGGAGCAGGAGCAACGTTGATGGCGGCACCGTTCGCAGCGGCCGCGCCCGTGCCCGTGTGAGCGCCGGTCACCCCGGCGCTCACAGTTGCGCCGCTGCGGTCCGCGGCAAGCTCGCGCACGAACGACTCGTATATCTCCGCCGCGAGAGCCCTGTATGGGACGAGATACACATGCACGCCCGGCTCGGCGCGCAGTGCCACGTTTCTCAAGATGATCCGGCCGATGTAGCTCTTGCCGGTGCCCGTGGGCGCGACGATGAGGCAGTTGCCAGTGGCGAGCACACCCGCCGCCTCGGCCTTCTCAAACAGCGGGAACTTCCCGCGCGCGCCCGCCGCGCGGGCTGTGGGGCGGTCGGCGTCACCGGCCTTTCCACGCGACGAGCGCCCGTCCTCTGTGTGAACTCGACGCTCAACGGCACGCAACGACACCATATCCCCCTTCCCGATCCGGGCCGGCTCGTGATTCTGGACCGCGTCTGCCTGCCTGCCTGGGACAAGGACGACGCTGTCCTTTCGCCCTAGATAGCAGAGCCTCGGGTCGCCCAAGGCAAGAGAGCCCCAGGGACGACCACACGACCCAGAGCAAGTGCAAAGCAAGAGCAACGAAATGGCGCGCAATACGCTTCGAAATTCTTGCTGGAAGTCCTTGCTGGAAAAGGTGCAGCGTGCTGGGCAGCTAGAAAGACTGCAGACTCGGAGCCAGGCTCAGGCTAGAATTCGTGAGACCAAGTTCGATTTGGGAACCGGAGTTGTTCTTTCGACGTGGGCCCACGGTTTCCTGCACAATGTTGCGGCACAGCGGAGGTAGGAGGTACAATCGTGCGTAAAGGGCGTATGTCTCCATATGTATCCATGTATGGCATGTCATGGTATAATGAGGCCAGGAGGTGCGCTCGATGTCCAAGGTAGCAGTTTTCATAGACGGTGGTTACTTGGCTAACATCTTGAAGCATCACTTCAGTGAACCCCGACTCGACTATGCCAAGCTCGTCAAATGGATATGCGAGGATGACGAGCTTTTCCGGACATACTACTATGATTGCCTGCCTTACCAGTCGTCCGTTCCGAGTGATGAGGAGCGGCAAATGCTGTCACGAAAACAGCGGTTTCTCACAGCCTTGAAACGCTTGGACAGGTTTACAGTGCGAGAAGGACGTCTCGAATACCGGGGAATCGCCGACGACGGTACCCCAGTCTTCCAGCAGAAGCGAGTGGACCTTCAGATAGGTCTTGATATCGCGACCGTGGTTACGGCGAGTCGAGCCGACATTGTTGCGATTCTTTCGGGCGATAGCGACCTCTTGCCAGCGGTGGAAATGGCGAAGAACAATGGCGTGATCGTGCGGCTCGTGCATGGGCCGAGGGTTACCTACCACAACGACCTCTGGGACGCGGCTGATGAGCGAAAGCAGATCTCTTCAGAAGTCATAGCGCGGTGCCGCAGGGATCGCTGATAGCAAAAAGCGGAGAAGACCGCCCATCGGCGGCCTCTCCCGCATTTTCACCTGGCATCCGCATAGCATCCCCATATGGGATCTCGGAACGCCAGGAGGCATATTCGCAGCATCATCATAACCAGACTGCCGTCCTGTTGTCAAGCATGACTTCTGTGCCGGTACGTGTCAAGAACAGTGGGGCAGCCTTCCCCTTGATTTGAGGTTTGCGTTCTTGTTGGGAGTCCTGTCACGCGACACGAAGGATGCGGGTTCCGTGGCCCCGTCGCAGGGCGCCTCGACCGGGCGGGCTGTACAGGGTAGCCCGCCTGCGGTCTCGGCGCTGCGGTCTTAGCATGCCGCAATCCTGTATGCCGCAGTTGTCACCANNGCTGCTCGTTGCGTCAAACCATAGCCTCCTTCGTGCTCAAAAGCTCTCGAATAGCTTTTACCCATGGTCTATCGGCATGCGGCCCATATAGAGCCGGGACAGCCTTACGTAGCCATCTTTCAGGGTCATCCAATACCCTCTCTTTAACCCTGGCCACTATCTTGCCATCCGTCCTGACTTGCCAGGCGATCCTTCTCGACGCATATTCGTGGAGTTCCCCGTTGGCATTTAGAGCCCTCAACCTCGCCATGGCATCCGCCCCGGCAAGTGTCCACCTCATGCCGCGTTTCTTCATCCGGTTTGCAATCACCTTGTCCACATAGGGCTCGATCGCTCCCATGCCACGAAGCAGTATACCTTGCGGCGGCTTCTCCTCCCTCAATCGATAGTCGAGAAGCTCCCCCTCATGCTGCTTGCAGAAGTTGAAAACCGCCCTTCTCTTCACCCGGTTCTCATGGGTCTTCCCGTCACCAATCGATGCTTCCATGGTGTCCATGAAGGCCTTTACATCACCTTGGGCAAGAAGACGTATCAAACCAGATGCCTGTTCCGGTCCAAACACTGCCCTTAGACGCCGGTGGAGGTGGAATCTATCCATCTGTATCTGTATGCGGTCAAAATAGTCCCCGACACCCTTTGTCCACGGAGCACCATCACTGCTGAAGGCTACATAGATGCCATGCTCGAAATCATACCTTCTTGATAGCCCCGCGACTTCCGTCTCCCAAAACACCTCGGCGCTAGAGAATACCCCGCTGTTTACCAGAGGGTTCGCTAGGGCGTATTCATCCCTTCCAGGGCTGCGCTTCCTCCAGCCTTCATGGGAAAGCCTGATCTTGATCTCGCCGAGCTTTTGCTCCTCCCTCTGCAGGTGCACCATAGTGCCGTCAGCCTCGACGAGCAAATGGTCCACTTCCTTCTTCTCCCCGGGAAGCTCCTCCCCATACTCGAATACAGCCCGCCGTTGCTCTTCTTGCTCGCGAGCTACCGTCTCCCCAAGCTTCCTCGTAAGACTATGTACGGTGCTGTGACTCGGTGTAGGCAGCCCCGCCTCCTGGCGCCTTTCCACCACCTGGCGAAATGGCTCCTCCACCGCCGCTTCTACTAGAGCCTTCGCCAAACCGGGGGAGACCCTATCGTCCGGCGGAAGCCCCAGCGCTTCATCCAGCAGATACCGATACGCCCCCTTCTTGAGCTTGCCGTCTACGCGTATCTCCTCCCGGTATCTGCGCCTCTTGATCGTCACTTCACCAAATACCGTCTGAACCGTCCGCTCGCCGGTTCCTTTGTTCCTGAGTGTGCGATCCCGCGTCTTGGCTAGCTCCTCATCGAGGCACACAAGCACGCTCTCGAATATCTGGGCCGCGAGCGCCATCCCCAGAGCGAAGCTCTTCTGCTGAAGGAATTGGCCGGGCTCTGCTGA
>DKEX01000081.1 GCA_002452295.1 Firmicutes bacterium UBA6811
GAACTAACGCACCCTCACTTAGATAGGCCTCGCCGGCCAGGGCCGGCCGGAGAGGCACGGCGTGAAAGGGAGGGAGAGCATGAAGTCCCAGGGCCGAGGATGGATAAAGAAGGTGTTCCCCGGGGCGAACACGCCAGGGGGGTTTTACTCGTTCTACGAGTATGTGACGAGGCCCGATGCGAACAGGGTCATGATAATAAAGGGCGGGCCGGGGGTGGGCAAGTCCACGTTCATGAGGAAGATCGGCCAAAGGCTCGTCGATATGGGGTACGACGTTGAGTTCTGCTGCTGCTCATCGGACAACGACTCGCTCGACGGCGTCGTAGTCCACGATCTCGGCCTCGCCCTCATCGACGGCACCGCCCCACACGTGGTCGATCCGAAAAACCCGGGCGCGGTCGACGAGATCGTGAACCTCGGGGAGTTCTGGAACGAGAAGGCGCTGAAGGCGTCCAGGCGGGAGATAGTGAACGCCAACCGCGAGGTCTCCCGCCTTTTCGAGCGCGCGTTCCGCTACCTCGAGGAAGCGAAGGTCATCCACGACGACTGGGAGGCGTGTTACACCGAAGCGCTCGACTTCGGTTACACCAACTGCATGGCGGAGGAGGTCCGGCGCGATATCCTCCAGAATAGGCCTGTATCCCCCGTCCCCGGAGGCGTGCGGCGCCTTTTCGCGAGCGCCATCTCGCCCGACGGGCCCGTCCACTACCTCGACACCATCGTGGGCAGGCTTCCCCGCAGGTACATTGTGAAAGGCGAGCCCGGAACGGGCAAGTCCACCCTCATAGGCAAAGTGGGCGACGCCGCAATAGAGCGCGGCCTCGACGTGGAGTTCTACCACTGCCCACTGGACCCCTCGAAGGTCGATCACGTGGTGATCCCCGCCTTCGGGGTGGCGGTGCTTAGCGGTTCCTGGCCCCACATCCTCGATGCCTCGAAGGAGCTCGATAGGACCATCGAGATGAAGGTGGCCCTCGACAGGGAAATGGTGGCGAGGTACCAGGATATCATCGCAAGCTCGAGGGAGAGGTTCCACGAGGCGCTCCGGAGGGCGACCGAGTTCCTCCACAGGGCGAAGCTGGTACACGACGAGATGCAGGCCTACTACGTGCGGAGCATGGATTTCGCCGCGATAGATCGCCTGGGAGAGCGCATCTTCGCCCGCATACTCGACCTCGAGAGGGAGGTGGCCGCAGAGGCGACCGCGTAGGAATGCGACAGCGCCCCAGGGGGGAGCGGAGCGGCCGAGCGGCGACGCGGCGGTGCGCCGGCGCTGCCGGCCCCCTTTCTCAAGGGGCTGGCGTGGCCGCGTCCGGGGGCCTGGGGGCCGCCATGATGGTCCTCTCGTGATCGTAGATGACCATCCCGGGCCGGGCGCCCCTGGCTTTTCTCACGTGCCTCCTCAGGGTGTGGTCCACAGCCACCTTGGACGCCCCCCGCGCCTTGCTGTAGTGAGCCGCGATCTCCGCAGCCCGGAGGAGGACCTCGGCCGACACCTCGCCAGCCCCCTTCGCCTGCGCCCTGATTATCACGTGGGCGCCCGGGACGCCCCGCGCATGGAGCCACATGTCGTCGGGGCGCGCCATCCTGAGGGTCAGAAGGTCGTTCTCGGTGTTGTTCCGCCCCACGAGGACCTCGTGGCCGTCCACGGTGAAGGATAGCGGTCCGGAGGGCGCCCTCTCCTTCGGGCCAGGCGCTCTTTCGCGCCGGGGGCGGGCGAGGTAGCCCTGGTCCACGAGCTCCCGCCGGATCTCGTCCAGCGCCTCGGCGCTCTCCGCCTGCTCGATGGTGGTGGCCACCTGCTCGAGGTACTCAAGCTCGCTGCGCGTGCCCGACGCCTGCTCCCTGGCGGCGGCAAGGCGCCGTTTCGCCCGGGAGTACCTTCGGAAGTAGTGCTGCGCGTTTTCGCGCGGCGAGAGCCTGGGATCGAGATCCACCTCCACCTTGCGTAACTCCGGGTCGAAGTAGTCCACGACCCAGGCCCTCGCGCTGCCGCGCCTTATGGCAGGGGCGTTGGCCGCAATGAGCTCGCCCACCCGGCGCAGGTCGTCGGCGTGCCCGGCCTCGGCCATCTCCTCTTCCTGCACTGCCAGCTTGCGCCGCAGCCGGTCGATGGTCCTCGCGACCACGCGCGATATCTCGGCTGATGCGGCGGCGAGGCTCACCGCCCGCTCCCGCGGGGTGTAGGCGAAGTCGAGAACCTCGGCAGCGGTGGGGAACTGGCGCACGTCCACTTCGCCTGGCTCCACTGGCAGCGGCGGCGGGCCTGTGACGGATACCCACACGACCTCCCCCGTCTCCCGGTGCACCCCGGCGCACGGCGAGAACCGCGCCTCGCGGACGCGTTCCATGGCCTCGCAAAACTCGGTCCACAGCCGCCCGACGGCGTCGCGGTCGAGGCCGGCGCACGGCTGGTCTCCACCCGCGAGGCCCGCCCTCGAGGCGATCACCATGGATGTGTCGCGGCCGAGACCCTGGAACTTGCGGTTCAAGAACTCCACGCAGGAGATCCCCGAGGCCTCATGATCAGGGGCAAAGCGCTCTAACGCCTCGCGGAACTCGTCCTCGGATACGGAAAGAGGATCCAGCTTCCCCTGGGACGGCGGAGCAGCGTACGGGACTCCGGGGCGCACGGTGCGCACACGGCTCAGGGCAGGGCCGATGTGCTTGATGCTGTCCAGCACCATGCCGGACGCGGCGTCCACCAGGATGATGTTGCTGTGCCTCCCCATCACTTCTATGACGAGGGTCCTCGGCGGGTCATCGTCATGAGGCCCCGAAAACCCGATCTCGAGGACCCTGTCCAGCCCTCGCTGGACCACGCGGGCGATCCTCGCACCCGTGAGGTGCTTTCGCAGGAGCATGCAGAAAGCGGGCGGCGCCGCCGGGTTCTCGCGATGGACGAAGCTCACGTGTACGCGCGCCGTGGATGCCTCGGCCGACACGATGACCGGGACGTTTTGCCCCGACCGGCGCACAACGATGACGACGTCCAGCTTTCCCGGCTGGTACACGCCGTCCACCCGCGCGTTCTGGAGAGACCGAGCCAGTTCTGCCGCCACAGCGGCCATCACGATGCCGTCAAAAGTCATGCTCCACACCCCGTTTCCGTCCATGAGTAGTATATGGCCGACGGAGCCTCGCGTCAACGCAGCGTGCCGGGCAGGGCAGCGCCGGCCGGTGACATGATCCTTTGGACAAGAGCATATCAATGAGTGTGTGGCGACCCGGCCACCCCGGTCGTCGGGCACCTTCCGGAGGAACAGGAGTGAGCGCGTTGCAGGAGCGCGGGCAACACGCATGGCACAGCCTCGGCCCTTCCGCTGTCGCCTCGATCCTGAAAACCAGCCTTGCCACGGGGCTCTCGCCCAGGGAGGCCGAGAGGAGGCTTGACAGGCTGGGCGCCAATGAGCTCAAGGAAACACGCAGGGCGTCGGTGCTGGAGATGCTCGTAGACCAGTTCCGCGACTTCATGGTGCTGGTCCTCATCGCGGCGGCCGGAGTATCGGTCGCGCTCGGCGAGGTCGGCGACGCCCTCGCCATCCTGGCCATAGTGACCCTCAATGCGGCCCTCGGGTTCCTCCAGGAGTACAGGGCCGAGCGGTCGCTCGAGGCGCTGAAGGAGCTCGCTGCGCCGGCAGCCCGCGTCATCAGGGACGATGTGCCGGTGGAGGTGAGGGCCAGGGACGTGGTGCCCGGCGACCTTCTCATGATCGAGGTCGGCGACAGGATCCCCGCCGACGCCCGGCTCATCGACGAGATGGCCCTGGAGGTGGAGGAGTCGGCACTCACGGGAGAGTCGCTCCCGGTGGCGAAGAGGCCGGACGATGTGCTGCCTGCGTCCGCCCCTCTGGGCGACAGGCGGAACATGGTGTTCATGGGTACGGTGGTGACGCGGGGCCGCGGCAGGGCGGTGGTGGTGGCGACCGGCATGGACACCGAGATAGGCCGGATCGCCCACCTCATCCAGCAGGACAAGGACGAGATGACCCCGCTGCAGCACCGCCTGGAGCACCTGGGCCGCACTCTCGTGGCAATCTGCGTCGCCCTGTGCGCCTTCGTTTCCGTGGCGGGGATACTGCGGGGCGAGGGGGTCGTGGAGATGTTCCTTGCGGGGGTCAGCCTCGCGGTGGCGGCGATCCCTGAGGGTCTCCCCGCGGTGGTGACCATAGCCCTCGCCCTGGGGGTCCAGCGCATGAGCAGGCGCAACGCGATAGTGCGCCGGCTCCCGGCGGTGGAGACCCTCGGCTGCACCACCGTCATCTGCTCCGATAAGACGGGCACCCTCACCCGGAACCAGATGACCCTCACTGAGCTGGATCTTTCTGGCAGGGTGATAGAGGTCACGGGGACAGGCTACGCACCCCACGGGCAGTTCCTGGAGGGCGCAAGGCCGCTGGACCCGTCAGGCGACCAGCACCTTGCGCTTGCGCTCAAGATCGGCCTGTACTGCAACAACGCCAGGCTCACCCTGGGCGGGCGCGCCTTGCCAGGGGCCGCCATGCGGCTCCGTTCCGGCCGGGGGACTCGCGACCGGTGGGGGATCCTGGGGGATCCCACCGAAGGCGCGCTGGTGGTCGCGGCTGCCAAGGCCGGCATGCTGCGGGACGCGCCCGGGGCCGGGGCTGCAGCAAGGCCCAGGCTCCTTGCGGAGATCCCGTTCGACTCAGGGCGCAAGATGATGACCACCGTATACGAGGACCCAAGGACCGCTGGCGCTATCGCCTATGTGAAGGGAGCCCCCGAGGTGGTGCTGGAGGCCTCGAGCTCGCTCCTGGTTGCGGGACGGGTGAGGACCATGACCGGGCACGACCGCGCCCTCATCCTGGCCCGGGGCGCCAGGATGGCCGCGAGGGGCCTGCGGGTGCTGGCACTTGCGTACCGCGAGCTTGCGAGGGTCTCGGCGCCCGACGGCGGCCAGGTGGAAACGAACCTCGTGTTCGTGGGCCTTGCGGGCATGGTGGACCCGCCGCGCGAGGACGTGAAGCGGGCCATCAGGATGGCCCGGAACGCAGGCGTAAGGACCACTATGGTCACCGGGGACCACGCGGGGACGGCCGAGGCCGTGGCGCGGGCGCTCGAGCTCGCCGAGGGGGACTCCAGGGCCGTGACCGGCATAGAGCTCGACCGCATGACCGACCACGCGCTCCTGCTGACTGTCTCGACAACACAGGTGTTCGCAAGGGTGTCGCCCGAGCACAAGCTGCGGATCGTGCGGGCGCTGAGGGCGCAGGGCCACGTCGTTGCGATGACCGGTGACGGGGTCAACGACGCGCCGGCGGTGAAGGAGGCGGATATCGGCGTGGCCATGGGGATGTCAGGCACCGACGTGACGCGCGAGGCTGCCGCCATGGTGCTCGCCGATGACGACTACGCCACCATCGTCGCCGCGGTGGAGGAGGGCAGGGGGATATACGACAACATCCGCAAGTTCATACGGTACCTGCTGGCGTGCAACGCAGGCGAGGTGCTCACCATGCTCGTCGCCGTGCTGGTGGGCCTGCCGCTGCCCCTGGTGCCCATGCAGATCCTCTGGATGAACCTTGTAACCGACGGCCTGCCCGCCATCGCGCTAGGCGTCGATCCGGTCGACCCCGACGTCATGATGAGAAAACCGCGGCGGCCCAGGGAGGGCGTGTTCTCGAGGGGCCTCGGCCTCAAGATCGCGTCGCAGGGTGTGTTCATCGGAGTCTGCACCATCGCGGCGTTCGTGCTGTCGCTTTTTCTCCACGCAGACATCACGCGGGCCCGCACGGTGGCGTTCACGTCCCTGGTCATGGCGCAGCTCTTCTACGTGTTCCACTGCCGGTCCGAGTACCGGTCCATCGTGGAGATAAACCCCTGGTCGAACCCGTACCTCATCGGCGCGGTGCTGGTGTCCGCGGCGATGCAGATCTCGGTCATATACTGGCCGGCTGCCCAGGGGGTATTCCACACCACCGGCCTTGCGGGTATCGACTGGCTGCTGGTGCTGGTGTTCTCGGGGTGGTCCAGCGCGCTCGGGGTGGTCGCCCGCAAGGCCCGCCGCGCCATCCTGCGGCACATGTCCATCGTGCGCGCATGAGCGGTATACACTACTCTTCTGCCAGGTAATGCTGTTGCTTGACGTATGCGGCTACCGCTGCGGTGAACCGCTCCGCATCTCCCGGCACGTCCAGGGCAGTTCCGACATCGGGCTCGACCGTCGTGCCGTAATCCGCCTCCTCTCTCAGGTCAAAGGCGTTGTGCAGCATCTTCCCGAGATCTCTCGAGAGGACGCCGGTCTTCGTAAAATGCATGTTGAACAGCGCGATCACGCCGCTGTGCTTTGCGGCGCCCTCATCTATCGTAGCAAGTACCGCCGGCGTCGCATAGAACATCGCGTAGTACGCCCGGTTTATTATGCTTCTTGGGCTCTTGCCCGTGCGCCCGAGTTCCCGCGCGGCTTCCAGCACTTCGAAAGCCTGATTCATCCGGTACCTGACGAGCTGTTCCCGCAAGCTTTCCTCCTTCACAGCTCCATGCCCTCTTCTACGATCGCCCGGTAGAGAGTCGTGGCTTTGAAAGGAGACCTGTGCAAGCGCTCGCTGGTGACGACCACGGGCGCGATCACGACGTCCTTCGTAAGCCCCACCTGCCAGGCAACATCGTTGATCAGCCTGCGTTGCTCTCTTGTAAGGCTCTCGACCTCGATGTAGATGTCCATGTCGGAATCCCGGTCCGACGTCCCCCGGGCCCTCGACCCGAAGAGCCGAAAGTCCCGGATCCCCATCTTCTGGCCTAGCCCTATCTTGAGCTCGCGAGCAAGCTCGATATCCTCCTTGCGCGCGTGTCCCATAGGCTGGTCCCCCTAGATGCCGACACGGCGGAAGATGTCGTCCACGTGCGCAAGGTGCCTGGAGAGGTCAAAGCACGCTTCTATGTCGGCCGGCTTCAGGACGGCGGTGATCTCGGCGTCGCCCGAGATGAGGTCCTTGAAGCTCAGACCCTCATCCCAGGTCCGCGCAGCGTTGCGCTGCACCAGGGCGTACGCGTGTTCGCGGCCAAGGCCGCGATTTACAAGGGCGAGCATCACCGCCTCTGAGAAGATGAGGCCCCCCGTCATCTCGAGGTTGGCCTGCATCCTGTCCTTCCTGACCACGAGGCCCTCCATCACATCGGCGAACTTCCGGAGCATATAGTCTGTGAGAGTCGTCGCGTCAGGGAGCACGATCCTTTCGACGGAGGAGTTGCTGATATCGCGCTCGTGCCATAGCGGCACGTTCTCCATGGCGGCCGTGGCGTACCCCCGCATCACCCTGGCGAGGCCGGTGATTCGCTCCGAGACGATGGGGTTGCGCTTGTGAGGCATGGCCGACGATCCCTTCTGGCCAGGCCGAAACGGCTCCTGCACCTCGAATACCTCCGTGCGCTGCAGCCCTCGTATCTCGGTGGCGAACTTCTCCAGTGACCCGGCGATGATGGCAAGCGCGGTGACGTATTCTGCGTGACGGTCGCGTGAGAGCACCTGCGTTGAAGCCTTCGCGGGCTCGAGCCCCAGCTTGCTGCAGACGTACTCCTCAACCCTCGGGTCCATGTTGGCGTAGGTGCCCACAGCGCCGGAAAGCCTCCCGACGCTCACCACCTCACGCGCTCTCTGCATCCTGGCGAGGTTGCGGCGCATCTCCGCGACCCACACCGCGAGCTTGAGCCCGAAGGTGATGGGCTCGGCATGCACGCCGTGGGTCCTGCCGATCATGGGCGTATTCTTGTACTCCCGCGCCCTGTCCGCCAGGATATCGATGACCTTGCGGAGATCGCGGATAATGATATCTGCGGCATCGCGCAGGAGCAGCGAGAGGGCGGTATCTACCACGTCGTACGAGGTCATCCCCATGTGGATGTAACGTGCCTCGGCGCCGACGCTCTCCGACACGTTCGTGAGAAACGCTATGACGTCGTGGTCGACTATCGCCTCTATCTCGCGGATCCTGGCAAGGTCGAACCGGGCCTTCTCCCTGATGACCTCCACGGCCTCGGCCGGCACCCGGCCTATGCTCGCCCAGCCCTCGCATGCCAGGATCTCGATATCCAGCCACTTCCTGTACCGGTTCTCGGCCTCCCACAACTGCTTCATCTCAGGATACGTGTAGCGTTCTATCATACCATGTTCCCCCTGACGCTCCGGCGCGTTCGTCGCGCCCGCTCCCCCGGGAGCCGCCGGCTCACGCCGGTCGCGCCCCCGCCCGGCGCCTGCGAGCCTCGCCCGGCGGGGCTTCACGCAGGCCCAAGGCGCCTGGACCCCGGGTCGACCAATGGTACATTCTCCCTGCAGAGGGGACATTCCTCTGGGTCGTAAGTCTCAAATTCCACCCGCACGAGTCGCTCGGTGCGGACGCCGAAGTCGGCCCGCCCGCCGCTCCTGTCCACGATCACTCCGACGCCCACGACGGTGCCGCCCGCGTTCGCCGCCACGTCCAGCACCTCCCTGACGGAGAGCCCGGTGGTTACCACGTCCTCCACCACCAGCACGCGCTCGCCAGGCGCTATGGTAAACCCCCGCCGGAGGATACGGCGGTCGCCCTCCCTCTCGGCGAATATGGCCCTCGCCCCAAGGGTGCGCGCCACCTCGTAGGCGACGATAATCCCTCCCGTGGTGGGACCCATGACCACGTCCACCCTATCGCCCCGGAACCTCGCGGCAAGGTCGGCGAGGGCCTTCGCCGCAAGGTCCGGGCGCTCCAGGAGCCGAAACTTCTCGATATAAACCGGGCTGTGTAGCCCGGAGCTCAGCAGGAAGTGCCCGGTGAGATACGCCCCGGTCTCCTTCAGGATCTCCAGCACCTCCGTTGAGACAAGCTGCCCTGCATCCCGGGGCGCGCCGGACAGCACACCTCTTCGCGCCCCGCCGGGGTCTGCGCCGTCCATGGGTTCCCGGGTCGTGTCACCTTCCGCCGCTGGCATCGCGCCTCGCCTCCCTGACCTCATCAAGCAGAGCATTCGCCGCATCCCTCGGGGATCGCGCGCGCGTGATGGGCCTCCCCACCACGAGGTGATCCGCCCCCGCAAGCACCGCCTGCCGCGGGGTCATGTATCTTCTCTGATCGTGGACCTCGGCCGCCCAGGCCGGTCTCACGCCCGGGACCACCGTAACGAGGCCAGGCCCGCACGCCTTCCGTATGGCGCCCACCTCAAAGGCGGACGTAACGACGCCATCAAGGCCGCTCTCCCGGGCGAGACGCGCCATGCGCACCACGTAATCCCCGAGGTCGCACCCGGCGGCGATCTCTCGCGAGAAGACGTCGCGGTCTATGCTGGTAAGGAGGGTCACCGCTATCACCGCGGGCGCCTCCACGCCCCTCGCTGCCGATGCGGCGCGCACCGCCTCCCCCGCCTCTCTCATCATCCGCGACCCGCCTGCAGCGTGCACGTCGACCATGTACACCCCGGGCCTGACCAGCGTCGCGGCGGCCCGCGCCACCGTCGTTGGGATGTCGTGGAGCTTCAGGTCGAGGAACACCTTCGCCCCCAGCGCGGCTATGCTGTCGATGACACCGGCCCCAGTCGAGTAGAAAAGCTCCATGCCCACCTTGAACACCGTGATGCCAGGCATGAGGTCCTCCACGAGCGAGAGAGCCTCCCCGGCGTTGCTCGTGTCAAGTGCCACAATGATCTCGCCGGATTCTGCCACAGTCACCCCCTCCTTGCTACCATGGTCTTTCGGGCTCCTCCCGATTGCCGTGCCCGTGCGGGTTCCCGTCCCCCGGGTCGGCAAAGGCTCCGGCCGCGGCGCGGCCCACCAGGTCGCGCAGGAACCGAATGCCGCGTTCCTCCAGGTAGGACCCGATTCCGGCGACCACCTCCGGGCACGCCGTGGGCGATACGAAGTTCCCGGTGCCCACGGCGACCGCCCTCGCTCCTGCCAGGAGAAACTCGATGGCGTCCGCGGCGGAAGAGATTCCACCTATGCCCACGACAGGTATCTTCACCGCCGAGGCCGCCTCCCACACCGCCCGGAGGGCGAGCGGCCTTATGGCCGGGCCTGAGAGCCCCGCGAACACCCGGGCGAAGACGGGCCTCATCCGCGCGGTGTCAACGGCCATGCCGAGGAACGTGTTCACGCACGACACGGCGTCAGACCCGCCCATCTCGGCGGCGCGAGCCGCATCCGCGATGTCGGCGATGTTCGGGGACAGTTTCACGATGAGGGTCTTCGTCGTCGCACGGCGCACGGCGGCAGTCACGCTGTACACCGACCCGGGGTCGCTTGCGAAGGGCCGGCCGGCGGCATGGATATTCGGGCAGGAGACGTTGACCTCGATGGCGGCGACCCCTGCCACATCCTCCAGGCGCGACGCAAGCTCGCAGAACTCGGCCACCGTGTCCCCGGAGATGTTGACGATCACAGGCACGCCGGCCCCGGCGAGCCTGGGCGCTTCCTCGCTGATAAACGCCTCAAGCCCGGGGTTCTGGAGACCCACGGAGTTCAGGAGCCCGCACGGCGTCTCCCACAGCCTGGGCGGCGGGTTACCCGCGCGCGGCTCGAGGGTAATACCCTTGGTCACAACCGCTCCAAGCACGGAGATGTCGAAGAGCTGGCCGAACTCGCGCCCGAAGCCGAAGGTGCCTGATGCCGCCATCACAGGGTTCTTCATCCTGATGGCGCCGATGGTAACCGAGAGGTCAGGCGATGCCATCGAGATCCACCTCCCCGGCCCAGAACACCGGGCCATCGACGCAGACCCGCAGGTACGTCTCCCGCCCGCCCCGGCCGGGCCTTGCCTTGACCGCACACCCCAGGCACGCGCCCAGGCCGCACGCCATCCGCTCCTCCAGGCTCACCTGCACCGGCACGCGGTGAGCCTCACCCAGCCTTCCGACCTCGCGGAGCATGCCTACGGGGCCGCAAGCATAGACACATCTAGCGCCGCCATCCCGTAGCAGGTCGTCGAGGGCGTCCGTCACAAGGCCCTGCCTTCCGATGGAGCCGTCCTCGGTCACAACCTGCAGGTCGCGGCGGGGCGTCGCTGCCAGGCCAGCCCCGGCGCAGGGAACGAGGTCAACGCCTACCAGCAGGTCCTGGCTCCGCCCCCCGACAAGGAACGAGCACCCCACACCCGCGCGGGAGAGGTCGCGGCTCAACATGATGAGAGGCGCGATCCCGAGCCCACCAGCCACGAGAGCCACGTCCCCCTTCCCGTCCGCGGGGGGCATATCGAAACCCCTTCCAAGAGGCCCTAGCACATTGAGGTAGTCGCCGGGCCGAATCTTGGCAAGCATCTGCGTGCCCCTGCCGACGACCTGGTACAGCACAAGAAGGGTGCCTTCCCCGGGGTCAGCCAGGCACACGCTAAACGGTCGCCGGAGGAGCGGGTCGAGGGACGACCCGGGGAGGCGCACGTGCACGAACTGGCCGGGGCGGGCGCTCCTGGCGACGTTCGCGTCCGCAAGGCGCATTCGAAAGCATCCCGGGCCGATCTCGCAGTTCTCGAGCACCTCCGCCATCGAGACCGCCGGTTCCAGCGGCGGATATCCCATGAGCACTGCTCCCTTCAGAGGCTGGTCATCGGGTGGGCCAAACGCCGGGAGCTTCGTATGCCAGCTTTCCGGCGACGATCGTGGCAGCCACCTTGCCGAAAAGTCGGCGCCCTGCGAAGGGCGTGTTTCGGGAGAGCGATGCAAATTCCGCCGGGTCGACGAGAAAGCTCGCGTCCGGATCGATCACCGTTATGTTGGCCTCTGCGCCCGGGACGATGCCAGGCCAGTCGAGGCCGAGGATCCTCGCAGGCCCGCAGGACATCCTCTCCACGAGTTGATCGAGGGTGAGAAGGCCCGGCCGCACGAGCCCGGTGACTGCGAGGGCAAGCGATGTCTCCAACCCGATCATGCCGAACGCGGCAAGCTCGTATTCCACCTCTTTCTCCTCCACGGTGTGGGGCGCGTGGTCGGACGCTATCGCGTCGATGACCCCGTCGGCAAGGCCCCGGCGGACGGCCTCCACGTCAGATGCGCATCGAAGCGGCGGGTTCACCTTGGTGTTGGTATCGTAGCCCGCCACAGCCTCGTCGGTCAGGCTGAAATGGTGCGGGGTCGCCTCGCAGGTGACGGCGACGCCCTTCTCCTTCGCGCGCCTCACAAGCTCAACCGACCCGGCTGTGCTGACGTGGGCGATGTGGAGTCTCGCCCCGGTAAGCCCTGCAAGAAGGATATCTCTCGCCACCATGGCCTCCTCGGCGGCTGCAGGGATCCCGGGCAGGCCGAGCCTGGTGGACCAGTAGCCCTCGTTCATCGCCCCGCCCGCCGAGAGCTCGGCATCCTCCGCATGGGATATGATGGGCAGGTCGAACATGCACGCGTACTCCATCGCATGGCGCATGATCCCGGAGTTCATAACAGGATGGCCATCGTCGGACACAGCCACCGCCCCCGCGCGGCGAAGTTCACCCGCCTCGGCAAGCTCGGCCCCGGCAAGGCCCTTTGTGATGGCGCCGACGGGAAGGACCCTCACGTGCCCCGTCTCGCGCGCCCTGGATACCACGAACCTCACGGCCGCCCCGGTGTCGAGAGGCGGGTTGGTATTGGGCATGCAGGCCACCGCCACGAACCCTCCCCGCGCCGCGGCCCGGGTGCCACTCTCGATGGTCTCCTCGTCCTCCCTCCCGGGCTCGCGCAGGTGCACGTGCATGTCGATTAGGCCAGGCACCACCACCTTGCCCTCCACGCCCAGGGTCCGCACGCCCTCCGCATCTATCGTGGCATCGACTGCAAGCACCTTCCCGCCCTCGATAAGCACATCCCTCGTCTCGTCCAGGCCGTTTCGTGGATCCACCACGCGACCTCCCTTAAGCAGCAACCTCACCGGGTTTCCCTCCCCCTGACAGAAGATACAACACGGCCATGCGGCAGGCGACACCGTTGGTGACCTGCTGGTGCACGGCGGCGCTTGGGCTTTCGGCGACCTCCTCCGTGATCTCGACGCCGAGGTTGGCCGGGCCCGGGTGAAGGATGAGCACGTCGGGCTTGCACTTCTTGACCTTCTCTCGCGTGAGGCCATAGAGGTCGGAGTACTCCCTTATGCTCGGGAAGAGACCCTTCTTCTGCCTCTCGAGCTGCATCCTGAGGACGTTCACGACGTCGGATCCGGCAAGCGCCTCGTCGAGGCTGGTGGTGACCTCTACGCCCATGCGCGAGACATCCGGCGGGATGAGGGTCCTCGGCCCGCACACCGTGACGTGGGCGCCCAGCTTCGTGAGGCCCCAGATGTTGGACCTCGCCACGCGGCTGTGCAGGATGTCGCCGACGATGGCCACCTTGAGGCCCTCGATGCGCCCGAGCCGCTCCCTGATGGTGAAGAGGTCGAGGAGCGCCTGCGTGGGGTGCTCGTGGCGGCCGTCACCAGCGTTCACCACGGAGGCCCTCACCGTGCGCGCCACAAGGTGAGGCGCCCCAGCCATTTGGTGTCGGATGACGATGAAGTTGGCGCCCAGGGCCTCGATGGTCCTGGCGGTGTCCTTGAGGCTCTCGCCCTTCGCCACGCTGCTCGTGGACGTGGCGATGTTCGTGACGTCCGCGCTCATCCATTTTCCGGCAAGCTCGAACGACGTCCTCGTCCTCGTGCTCGGCTCGTAGAACAGGTTCACCATGGTTTTGCCTCGCAGCGTGGGCAGCTTCTTGATGTCTCTCGTGAATATCTCCTTCATGGGCACAGCCGTATCCAGGATGGTCTCGATCTCGTCGCGATCCAGGTACTCAAGCCCCAGAAGGTCCTTGTGCTTCAGCGCCATCGCATCTTCCCCCCTTCATCATCGTAGCCCGCCTCGTCTTTCGCATCCTCGACCCCTCCTCGGCAGCCGCGTACAACGAAAGCCTCCCCGCCGGATGCGCGCCGGCAGGGAGGCGTCGTTCATGTCGCCTGCCCCTCCCCTTCCGGCCTCGCTGGACCAGCTTAAAGGGGTTAACGTGTGCCTCTAGAAAGTCAGGAGTCTTGCGGCTCCTGTATCACCACCTCATCGCGACCGTCCACCTCTTTGAGTCTCACGCAGATGATCTCCCGGCGCGAGGTCGGCACGTTCTTGCCCACGTAGTCCGGCCTGATGGGGACCTCGCGGTGGCCGCGATCAACCAGCACGGCAAGATGAATGCGCGACGGCCTCCCGAGGTCCATGATGGCGTCCAGCGCCGCGCGGGCAGTCCGCCCGGTGAATATCACGTCGTCCACAAGGACGATGTCCTTCCTCGTGACGTCGAAGGGGATCTCCGTCTTGCGCACCTGTGGCTGCACGTCGATGGTGGTGAGGTCATCCCGGTAGAGCGTGATGTCGAGGATGCCCACCGCAAGACTCCTCTGCTCGATCTGGCCTATCGCCGCTGCAAGCCTCTCTGCCAGCGGAAACCCCCTCGTCCTGATGCCCACCAGGGCGAGGTTTTCCGTTCCCCTGTTCTTCTCGAGGATCTCGTGGGCTATCCGAACGATGGCGCGTCTCATCCCGTCGCCGTCCATGATCTGGGCCTTGTCCACAAGCGTCACGGGGTATACCTCCTGCGCACACAAAATCGGCCTTCCTGCCTGGCCGGCAAGAAGACCTTGATGACACGCTGGACAAAAAGCCACACAAGCTCCTTGCCGGCCTCACCGGGCCAGCTTAAAGGACATCATCTCTTTGTGATAGATACTAACAGTTCCGGCGCGGCCTGTCAATACCCGCCGCCCGCAAATTCCCGTCTTCCCTATAGACTCCCGGGAACCTCAGCTTTGCCGGGCGAAGGCTCGCCCGGCAAAGCTCGGCGCGATCTCTCTTCCCTGCTCACCTGGCTCTTACAGGCCCCGGCTGCTTCACCTTGGCCGCCGCGGCCTGGCGCCGCTGCCGTGCCCTATCCCACATGCGCCACTCCAGCCACACGGGGCTTGCCACGAATATCGACGAGTAGGTGCCTATCACAAGGCCGATGATGAGCGCGAGGCTGAAGTCGCGTATGCTGGCGCCTCCGAAGAGGAACAGCGCGACGACGGCGAGGAGCGTCGTCACCACGGTGTTCAACGATCTCCTCAACGTCTGGAGTATGCTCTTGTTCGTGAGCTCCTCGAGGGTCTCTTTCTTCCGGAGTCTCAGGTTCTCGCGGATCTTGTCGAATATGACGATGGTGTCGTTGATGGAATACCCGACTATCGTCAGCACCGCCGCGATGAAGGGGCTGTTCACCTGCCTGCCCATGATGGCGAACGCGCCCAGCACGATTATGGTGTCGTGTATGAGCGCCAGGATGGCGGCCACGGCGAACCTGAACTCGAACCTGAGAGACACGTATATTACTATCCCAATGCACGCTATCACGAGCGCCATGAGGGCCCGCCCCAGCAACTCTCTTCCGATGACGGGCTCCACCATCTGGGACTCCACGACGCTGACCCGGCCCGTCTTCTGGGACAGAGCGGCCACAATGCGGCCGACCTGCTCATCGTTGAGAGGTCTCCCGGCGACCTGCGCCCTCACCTGCACGTCGTTGGTTCCCGTTATGGGCTGCACCACGGCCTTTCGGAGGTTCATATCCGCAAGCTCGCCAGTGGTGAGCACTCCCGAGACCTCGCCGGCAGTGACGGGCCTCTCGAACCTCAGCCGAAGGAGCGACCCGCCGGTGAAGTCAACCCCGAGGTTGAGGCCGCGCACCACGAGCGCTATGATCCCTATGGCCACGAGTATACCTGATATGGCAAGGAACATGCGCCTCCTGCCGATAATATCCACGATGCCAACCTCCTTACGCGCCAAAGTACTTTGCGTATCTCTCGGGGCTACGGTCCACAAAGGCGGTCATGAGTATCCTCGTCACGACTATCGCCGTAAACATGCTCGCGAGAATGCCGAGCCCGAGGGTGACCGCGAAGCCCCTCACCGCGCCCGTGCCGTAGATGTACAGCACACCTGCAGTGATGAGCGTGGTCACGTTGGAGTCGAGGATGCACCCCAACGCGCGGGTGAACCCGGCCTCTATTGCGGCTCGCAGGCGCTTCCCGCCGCGCATCTCCTCCTTGATACGCTCGAAGATGATGACGTTGGCGTCCACCGCCATGCCCAGCGACAGGATGAGGCCGGCGATGCCGGGCAGTGTGAGCACGGCGTGAAGGCCGGCCAGCACAGCCATGACAATGAGCGCGTACACGCCCAGCGCGATGTCGGCCATGATGCCGGGCAGCCTGTACACCGCCAGCATGAACAGCACCACAAGGCCGGCGCCTATGACCGCAGCGACCTTGCTCTGGTCGATGGACTCCTTCCCGAGTATCGGCTCGAGCACCTCGCTGTGCAACACGTCGAGCGGCACTGGGAGAGCGCCCGCACGAAGCATCATGGAGAGATCCTTGGCCCTGTCCATGCTGCCAATGCCGGTGATCTGCCCCTTGTCCTTGATGACGCTCTGCACCACAGGGGCGGAGAGAAGCTCCTCGTCGAGGTATATGGCTATCTTGCGGCCTATGTTCTCGCGGGTCGCTTTCTCGAACTTCCTCGCGCCTTCGGCCGTGAGCTCGAAGTGAACCGCGGCTCGCCCGTACTCGTCGGGGCCGGCCACCGCGTTCTTCAGGTCGTTACCAGTCATGATGACGTTGCCCTGCTCGTCCTTGAACTCGAGCTGAGCGGTTCTTCCGATGATCTCCCTGGCCCTCTGCGGGTCCTTGACTCCGGCAAGCTCGACGACGATGCGCTTCGCCCCCTGCCGGTAGATCACCGGCTCGGCCACCCCAAGCTGGTTGACCCTTCTCTCGATGACCTCCTTGGCACGCGCCACAGCGTCCTCATCGGCCTTCACCGTATCGGTATCCCTCGCCTGCAGCATCATCCGGGTGCCACCGCGAAGGTCCAGGCCAAGGTTCATGGGGAGCTTGTAGATGGCCAGGGCACATGCAATAGCTAGAATGGCGATACCAAGAATCCTCCAGACGGTTCCTGGCCTCATGAATCCGGTTCCTCCTTTGCCGGCCCAAATCGGCACAACCCCATTATATGAGTTGGGTTGGGGCTTGTCAACGAAATCGCGAGCCGACCGGGGTGCAGACGCCTTGCGTTACAGCAGCTTGACGCCGTTTATCTCCAGCTTGAAGTGGCAGCCCAGGAACTGGGCGGCCCGCCTGCACATCACCATCCTTGCGAGGAATATCTCGAAGTAGTCCATCACCGGCGAGATCTCTGTGTCGATCTCGAGTTCCAGCGTGACCGTGCGAGCCCGGGCGTCCACCCTTATGAAGGACCGGAGCACGGCATAGTTGACGCGGTCGTGTATCTCGAACGTGGCGATATCGCGGTTTCGCACCCTCGACCGGTGCACGTCGGACTTGTCCGCGAGGATGAGGGCAGCGGCCACGTTGTTCACCGCCTGACCCACCTGTTCCTCATGGTTGCCCACGGCCCCGGCGATGGTCGCTACTTCCGAGGCGTCCATCCCCGCTTTGAGCAGGATCATGGTGGCAAGCGTCGCCCCCACCGAGCCGTGGTGGTCACGTCCGGCCATGTTCCCGATGTCGTGGAGGTAGCCTGCGATTGCAGCGAGATCCCTTTCCCTTTCAGGGCGTCCGAGCCGATCGAGGATGTTCCGCGCTATCGTGGACACAAGCGACGCGTGGCGCTCGCCGTGCTCGGTGAAGCCCATGGCGCCCAGGTGCTCGTTAGCCTTCTCCACGAAGACCCTCACCTCAGGCATCGCCCTCACGTCGTCAAGCACAATGGCCATTTCCCCGCCTCCACCCGTTTGGGCTCGCCCCCTTCTCCCGCCCAGGTTGCGTGCGAGAGTAGCACAGGGGGCCGTCGACGAATATCATGCCGAAGGTCCTACATGGCCATGCCAACGCCGGCGCGATGGGGCCTTCCGCACCTGGCAACTGTGACGCATAACCGCGCGGGCACATAGACTATATCGGGAAGACCGACTCTTCCCACCAGCGAGCGGCAAGTCTCCGTGATCTGGAGGGAGGGAGATGGCGGAGCCTCTGGCCATAGGCGATTTCGTCGCGAGAAGGTCCTACGACTCCGATGTCATCTTCAAGGTCGTCGCCGTCGAGGGCGACAGCGTCCTGCTCCGCGGCGTTCTACTCAGAATCATGGCGGATGCCCCTGCAAGCGACCTCGTCAAGGTCGAGCCGGATCGCGCCCTCCTGGCGTTGCGCTCTCTCGAGCGCCTCGAGAGGAAAATCGGCTGATGTCAGAAAAGGAGTGGTTTGAGGGATGCGGACCATCACCAGAGAAGAGCTGATGCAGCTTGAGCAGTACATCAAGACGCTCCCGCCGCAGGACGAGGAGCAGCAGGTGCTTGCCAGCCCCCAGCAGCAGCTCACCTTCGTGCTGGCCAAGGCCACGTGGTTCAGGCAGCAGGCCCCGGAGGGCAGCAGCGTCCTCTGGATCGCCTCCACGGACTCAGGATACGTCACGAGAACCGTGAGCCAGGCGTTCGTGGCAGAGTGGGGGCCGGTGATCATGACTGCGAATCAATTGTGGCTGGGTGTCGACGCCAACTCCGTTATCATGCTGTGGCAACCCGGGGTAACGTTCTAGGGCGGCAAGCAGGGTCTTGCGGCAGGCGGGCAGAATCGCTCGACCCCTCGGAAAAGGGGTGGCCCTTCTCCGGGGGGTCGCCGGGTTTACAGGCTGAAGGTGCCTCGTGCCTACCGCGAGAACACGAACTGCTTGCTCACGCCGTACGGGATGTACAGCACCCACTTGAGGCCCTCGAGAGTGGGATCGGCCGCGAAGTCCTTCACGAACTTCGGGAACACCAGGAACCCCCTCCTGGACGATTTCGCGGGCACAGGCCCGTCGCTGTCGCTCTTCACGGGAATCGGGTAATAATAGGCTTTGCCAATCTTCGCTGTCTCCACGGTGTAATATGCCTCGAGCTCGGGGTATATCGATATCTCATGGTCGAGCGTGTTTTCTATGAGAAAGTCGAACTTGATCTCCTCAGGAAGCTCGAGGAGCGCGAGCACCGTCACGCGCACGCCGTCGATCTCGTAGGGGTCCTTGAACATGACCCCCGGGAGAAAGCTATCCGATGCCCATCCTCGACCACGCCTGCCGTCGTCCACCACCGACCAGTTGCCATCGCCATCCTTCTTCACCTTGACATACCTCACGCCGAACTCGCCGTCCTGCCTCCTGAACACGACCTTTACGAGGTGGTAATCGGCGAAACTCGCGCTCTCGCACGATACCAGGGTGACCGCCCGCGGCGCCTCGCCCTCCCTGGCGCTCACATACTCGGCCCACGACCTGGCCGCGCCAGTCGCAATCTTCATGGCCTCCCCAGACTGGCCAGACTCGAGCGCGGTCACGTACTGCACGGCGAGGTCCTTCGCCTCCTGCGTATCGTCGGCGAGAGCAGGACAGGCCGGAACCATTGCAAAGGCCAACGCCAGCGTGAACAGGACAAAGACAGGCAGCCTTCTCGGCATACCGCTCCCCTCCCCCAGCGCCCCGTATGCCCCGCCTGTTGCAGGCGGGACCACCCGGCAGGCTTCTCTACTGGCTCGCCAGTTCAGGCTCCTTGTCCTTCGCCGACTCGCCCTTGCCGAGCACCGCGCCAACGGCTGCCCGCGTTGTCTTGATGCGGATCTTGTCGGCGATCTCGAGCACCAGCGAGTCTTCTTTCACGTCAACGATCTGGCCGTATATCCCGCCCACGGTGACGACGTGGTTGCCCTTGCGGAGCGAGCTCAGCATCTCCCGCCTCTTCTTCTGCTGAGTCTGCTGCGGCCTGATGAGGAAGAAGTAGAACACGACGAACATGAGCCCGAACATGAGGAGGCTCGAAATAAGGGATCCTTGCTGTGCCGGCATCGACTTCACCCCTGCCTTGTGTTTTCAGTCCTTGCCTCTAGTTCCACAGAGGCCGCGAAACTCCTGCCTCGCGCCTTCGAATGTGCCGTCGATTATGGACGCCCGTATCCGCCGCATGACCCGTATCAGGAAATACAGGTTATGGTACGACACCAGCCGCAGGCCAAGCATCTCCCCGGCTTTCAGGAGGTGGCGGATGTAGGCCCGCGAGTACCTGCGGCATACCCTGCAGTCGCACTCAGGGTCAAGCGGCGACCAGTCACGGGCGTACGTGGCGTCCCGGACGATGATCCTGCCGGCGCCCGTGAAAGCCGTCCCGTGTCTTGCGATGCGGGTTGGAAGCACGCAGTCGAACATGTCGATACCCCTCGTCACGCTCTCCACGAAGTCCTCGGGCGTGCCGACCCCCATGAGGTAGCGCGGCCTCGACTCCGGAAGATGCCCCACCGCATGCTCGAGGGCCTCGAACATGAGGTCTTTCGACTCCCCGACCGAAAGCCCGCCTATGCCGTACCCGGGGAAATCCATGTCTGCGAGGGCCTTCGCGCTCTCCTCGCGAAGATCGGGGAACACCCCACCCTGAACGATGCCGAAAAGCGCCTGGTCTTGCCGCCTGTGGGCCGCCTTGCACCTCCTCGCCCACTCAGTGGTGCGCCTCATCGCATCCCTGACGTACTCGTGGTCCGCGGGATAGCGCACGCACTCGTCGAAGGCCATCGCGATGTCGGCCCCGAGATCCTCCTGGATGCCGACGGCCGTCTCGGGCGACAGGAAGTGCGCTGAGCCGTCGATGTGCGACCTGAACCTCACGCCGTCGTCGGTGATGTCCCGGAGGTCGGCGAGGCTCGCCACCTGAAAGCCGCCGCTATCTGTGAGTATGCCCCTGTGCCAGTCCATGAAAGCATGGAGACCGCCGGCGTCGCGCACCACGTCGGTCCCGGGCCGCAGGTACAGATGGTAGGTATTCGCCAGGACCATCTGGGCGCCCATCTCGAGGAGTTCCTCCGGGGAGATGCCCTTGACGCTGCCCTGGGTGCCCACGGGCATGAACACCGGCGTCTCGATCACCCCGTGAGGCGTTATGAGTTCACCTGCCCGCGCCATGCCTGATGGCGCCCGGCCAGTCACCCGGAAGGCTATCGTCACACGGAAGTCCCCTTCCCGCGACCCTCAAAGAAGAAGCATCGCATCACCGAAACTGAAGAACCGGTACCGTTCTCTCACGGCCGTCTCATACGCCGACATGACCCTTTCGTAGCCGCCGAAGGCGCACACGAGCATGAGAAGCGTGGATCTCGGAAGGTGGAAGTTCGTCACCAGGGCGTCAACCAGTTGGAACCGGTACCCGGGGTAGATGAACTTGCTCGTCCACCTGCTCGACGGGCGCACAGCGCCGTCCTCGTCGAGCTGCAGCGACTCGAGCGTGCGGACGCTGGTCGTGCCGACCGCAAACACCCTGCCGCCCTCCGCCCTCGTGCGGGTCAGCGCCCGCGCGGCCTCGGGGCTCACGGCGAAATGCTCGGCGTGCATCACGTGCTCCTCCACCCTCTCCACCTTCACAGGCCGGAACGTGCCGAGGCCCACGTGAAGGGTGATGTGCACGACCGTGACACCCTTCGCCCGAATAGCGTCCAGAAGCTCGCGGGTGAAATGGAGGCCCGCCGTGGGCGCGGCGGCCGAGCCACGCTTGGCCGGGTCGGCGTAAACAGTCTGATACCGCTCCGGGTCGTCTATCTCCCTCTTTATGTACGGCGGGAGCGGTACATGACCGATCTCCTCCACGATGCGGTCGAAGTCGTCGTCCGCGGAGAACGTCACTATCCTCCCGCCTTCGGTGGTCCTATCGAGTACCTCCCCCGCGAGGCGCCCATCAAAAAAGAGCCGGGACCCCGGCATCGCCCTCCTGCCTGGCCTCACCAGCACCTCCCAGACCTCGCCCGGCCCGTCGATCCTCGTGAGGAGCAGGACCTCGACCTTCCCGCCCGTCCCTTCGCGCGTGCCCATCAGGCGGGCTTTCATGACGCGAGTATCGTTCAACACCATCGCGTCGCGTCTCTCGAGGTGGTCGACGACATTCCGGAACCACCTGTGCTCTATCTCGCCCTCGCCGTGCCTCGGCACGACCATAAGGCGAGACTCGTCGCGCCGCTCAAGGGGTTCCTGGGCTATCAGCTCGGGCGGCAGGTTGAAGTCGAAGTCGGCGACCCTCACCCCCTGCTTGAGCTCCCTTCGTGCGCGCGCGACATGTCGGCGCCGGTGAAAGCGCCCGGCAGGAGCTCGCACGCCGCAAGAGCCCTGACGTCCCCCTTGAGGTTCGCCATGATGACAAGCATGCCGAGGCCGAACTCCACCAAAACCTGCCTGCATATGCCGCACGGCGCGCACGGCCCGTCGGTGTCACCAACCACGGCGATAGCCAGGAACTCCCGCTCGCCCTCGGACACCGCCTTGGCGACAGCGCACCGCTCGGCGCAGATGCCCGCGGGGTACGAGGCGTTCTCCACGTTGCAGCCTGTGTAAACGCGCCCGCTCCGGCCAAGGAGCGCGGCGCCCACGGGAAAGTGCGAGTAGGGGGCGTACGCCCGTTCCCTCGCGTCCCTTGCAAGCTCAATCAGCCTGGTACGGTCCATGCCAACACCTCCGAACAACCTAACGCCTCTTGTAGGCCGCCAGCGTGACCACGGACTCCTCCCTGATCTCGAGCTTCTTCCCGTCGCGGGCGAACCTCTGGCCGATCTCCGCCAGCGCGTGCCGCAGCGCTCCCGGCTCGCCGACAGCCTTGATGATCACCGGGTTGACGGGGACGAGTTGCTGGTTGACGAGGATGACCGGGCCCGCGCACCTCACCGAGGACTGGGCGATGATGCGCTGGCCGCTGACCTCGGCACCCTTCGCCCCCGCGTAGAACAAGAGGTTCAGGATCTCCTTGATATCTCTCTCATGGACGATCTCGCGGCTCCGGTAACCGTCTTCTGCATCATAGGCCTGCACGATGACCCCGGGCCCGGCAAGCTCGGATACCCCCGCTTCCTCTCTCAGCCTCGCAAGCTCCTCGCGTAGCGCCCTAACCTCCTCCTGGAGCCTCCGGAGGTCCTGGCGCGCGAGCCTCTCCTGCTCCTCCGGGGACCATGTGGCAAGCCCCGCGCGGGCCAGGCTCGTCGCCTCCTCAGCCTCCCTCGCCTCGGCACAGAGCACCTGCGCCACCTCAGCCGGGCTTGCGGCAAGCCCGATCGCGGTGTCCAGGCGCGCGAGCGCGTCACGCACGTACGGGACATCCTCCACGCCCGCCTTCCCGGCAAGGCGCCGGAGCTGTAAGGCCACGGCGTACCCACCGCGCCTCGCCATCTCGGTGTCGTCCATCTCGCCCGGGAGACGGAAGAGCGACATCCTCCGGGCAAGCGCCACGGTGTCGAAGGTGAGGAGAATCGCGGCCGAGATCAGCAGGAACCGCAGCAGGCGCTCCGCACCGCCGCCCCGCGGCCGCGCGCTGGAACCGCTGCCGTGCGCCAGCACTACGAGCCCTCCTTTCGGAACGCCGTCAGCACAAGGTTATCCTGTCTCTCGATCTCCACGCGTATGCCCCATGGCTTGAGGCTGTTCCGGATGAGCTCGAGGCTGCTCGCAAGAAGCTCGGGGTCTCCCACGGCCCGCAGGACAACGGGGTTCACCGTGATCGGCTGCTGGTTCACAAGAAGGAGCGGGCCTGCGCTCCTGATGGACGACGCGGCCACGAGCCTCTGCCCGCCGACCTCCACGCCCGATGCCCCCGCGGCGAAGAGCTCGTTCACCATGTCCCTGATGTCCTTCTCCTGGACCACATCCTCCCTGGAGAACCCTCCGGGGGCATCGTACACCCTGACGACTATCCCCGCGCCCTCGAGGGGGCTGTAGCCTGCCGCCCTCCGCAGGCTCTCGAGGGCGGAGCGGAGGTTGTCCAGCTCAGCCTGGAGGAGCCGGAGGGCATCCTGCGTCGTCCTGGGCGCTATCAGGGACGCCTTGCCGCTCAGGACCTCGACCTCGACAGGCCCGGCCAGGTTTGCGAGGAGGGGCTCGGCCCGCAGGCGCGAGGTCGTGTCCGGCGAGAGGGCAAGGTCCTTGGCCTCCACCGTGACCTGGCCGTCCTTGCCCCGCGCCACGGTGATGACCGTCCTCCCGGTCGCGCTCCTTGCGACCGGGTCCTGGCTCACGATCCAGAGCACCAGCTCTCTCCGCCGGTTCTCCTCCTCGCGGGCTATCACGTCCTGCACCGCCCTGCCGTAGGTTGCGATGGCAGACGCGATCTCCTCGCCGCTCACAGCCTGCTCTATCTCGAACTTGAACTTGGCGAGGGCATCTCTCACCGCGGAGTTCCTGGCAAGGCCCGACTGAGCGCAGACCGTCTCGTAGTACTCGGCAAGGGCCCTGGCCCCGCCGCGCACGATCTCGGTGTCTGTGATCTCTCCGGGAAACCTCAGGAGATCCAGCGACCGGGCCAACATGGCGACGTTCGCAGCCATGAGGAGAACAAGGACCACAATGACAGTCCTCATGCCAGTTCCCGAAGACTCTCGCATGCCCCGCGCCTCCCTGTTCCGACTCGTCCCCATTATAGCAGAAACGCCCCGCCGCATCCACAAGAGTCCGGAGGGCGGCCACAAGGACCCGGGGACGCGGCGGCGTATATTGTTTACTTGATGGGGCGCTCGACTGCGCCCCCCCCCGGGATATCCTTGTCCGTTGGAAGGAGGAGGGTGCTGCCATGACGTGCTCCCCGACGATGGCGTTCCTCGCGGTGCTTGCGCTCGTCGCCACCTCATTGCAGGGGCAGGCGCGCGCTTCGTCCCCTGAGAGGTGGTTCGTGAGAGGAGAGACGGCTGACGTGCGGTCTGAACCGGCCGACGGCGCGGAGCGCGTCACCCAGGCGCATCCTGGCACCGAGGTCGTCGTCATCGAGCAGGCCGGCGACTGGGCGAAGGTACGCATCCCGGCGCAGGGCAACTACCCGGGCTGGATGCGAACATCTGACCTGGTACCCGCGCGAAAGGCCCAGGCGTTCGCGTCCGCCCGGCAGCTTGCCGTGGTTCGTGTTGCGCGGACCTCCGTGCTCGAGAGCGCCTCCAGCGGCGGGCGAGCGGTGGCAGAGGTTACCCTCGGTGCGATCCTCGGCGTGCCCGGCAGGGGCGGCGGGTTCGTGCGGGTGGTAGTTCCCGGCGGCGACCCGGGGTATGTGCGCGACGACGCGGTGGCCGTGTATGACAGGGACGGCACGCCGCCGCGGCGGGGAACGGATGGCATCATCAGCACGGCGATGCAGCTTGTGGGCGTCCCATACCTGTGGGGCGGCATGGGCGTAGACGGAGTGGACTGCTCGGGCTTCGTGTACACGGTGTTCTACGTGAACGGCGTCGTGCTCCCGCGCGACGCCCACGAGCAATACCAGGTCGGCGTGCCGGTCGATCGCCATCACCTTCGGCCGGGAGATCTCGTGTTCTACTCCACCTACGCTGCAGGGCCGTCGCACGTGGGAATCTACATCGGCGAGCACAGGGTCATCCAGTCTGGCTCCGGCACAGGCGGGGTCGCCGTGATCGACCTCGACGACCCGCACTACGGGCCGAAATACATCGGGGCGCGGCGCGTGATCGGGGCCAAGGGTAGATAGCCCGATTTCAGGCTAAAGGGGACCAAGGAGAGAACGGGCCACGGCGAGGAGCCTCGGCCCGAGCACCGCGCATCCCACTGCTGCGGCCGCCGCCGCGCTCACCAGCACGGTGCCCGCAGCTATGTCCTTCACGGTCTTCACCCGGATCTCCCAGGTGGAGCACGCCAGGTTGCAGACGGCCTCGAGCGCCGTGTTTACAAGCTCGCATATGAGCACGAGCGCGATGGCGATGACAAGGCACGCAAGCTCGGGCCCAGATACCCGGAGGGCGGCCGATGCCGCGAGCACGGTGGCGGCAGCGGCGAAGTGGATGCGCATGTTGCGCTCGGTGGCGAGCACAGCCCTTACGCCCTGCACGGCGCAGCGGAAGCTCTCACCGAGCGACCTGGTCTTCACGACCCACCACTCCCGTTCTTGCCGGCGTCGGGGATCCCCGGGGCGACAACGGCGAGGATCTCCCGTTCGCGTGCCTCCATTTCCCTGGCGTCGTCGTCGTTCTCGTGATCGTACCCGAGAAGGTGAAGAAGCCCATGGATCGCCAGCACGATCGCGTGGCGGCCAAGCCCCCCAGGCTCCGGGGCCTCCCGCGAGGCAGTCTCCAGAGAGATGACTATGTCACCCAGAACCGCCGGCTCCCCCGGGACCTCGTGGTCATCCATGCCGAAGGACAGCACATCGGTGGGCGCGTCCTTCCCGCGGAATCGGCAGTTGAGCTCGCGGATGCGGTCGTCGTCCACAAGGGCCATGCTGACCTCGATCCCGGTGGGGTCCAGCCCCACGCACGCAAGCGCGACCGTCACGGCGCGGTCCAGGGCGGTCGAAAGCTCCCCGGTGACCTCCGTTTTCTCCTGCAGGTTCACGATATCAACCGGCACCCGCGATCCCCCCACCACGGACAAAAACGAACCCTACGCGCGCTTCGACTCCAGATCCTTGAGGCTCACGTCGGGATACTCGAGCCTGGCGTGGAACACTCCCGTCAGGACCCGCACGAACGCCCGGGCGACCCCGTCCAGGTCCTTGAGCGTCAGGTTGCACTCGTCAAACTGGCCGTCCGCCAGCCGCTCCTTTATTATCTTCCGAACCAGCCCCTCGATGCGGCCGGGGGTCGGTTTCGCCAGCGACCGCACCGCCGCCTCCACGGAGTCAGCCAGCATGACTATGGCGGCTTCCTTCGTCTGGGGCTTGGGGCCGGGGTAACGGAAATCCTTCTCGTCAACAGACTCCTCCCGCGCGCCGTCGGTCGCCTTGTGATAGAAGTACGGCACCAGGCTGGTTCCGTGATGCTCGCGAATCATGTCGATGATGGCCTCCGGGAGCCTGTGCCGGAGCCCCATCTCGACCCCGTCCTTTACATGGGACGTTATCACGAGGGTGCTCAGGGTCGGCGCTATCTTGTCGTGGGGATTGTCCTGCATGAGCTGGTTCTCCACGAAGAAGTACGGCCTTTTCATCTTGCCCACGTCGTGATAGTACGACCCCACCCGCACGAGAAGCGAGTCCGCCCCCACAGCCTCCGCTGCGGCCTCGGCGAGGTTCCCAACGATTATGCTGTGATGGTAGGTTCCCGGGGCCTCCACCAGAAGCTTTCGAAGGAGCGGCTGGGTCGGGTTGGAGAGCTCGAGCAGCCTCACGGGGGAGGTCATGCGGAACAGGTTCTCGAAAAAAGGCAGAAAGCCGATGGTCACCACGGTGGACAGAACGCCGTTTATGACCCCGAGGTACCAGAACCGCGAGATGGACGGGTCCCCCGACGCAGGACCGATGGCGGCTATGGCCGCGGCCCCTGCTGCACCCACCACCGCACCCGCTCGCATGAGGTCGGAGCGCTCAGATATCCTGGTAACGCAGAACGTGCCGGCGAGCCCCGAGACCGCGGCGAATGTGGCCACGGGAAACGACCCTCCGCCGATCACCCCGGCAAGAGCGCCGAACACCATCGCGGAGAGGGCTGAAAGCCTCGCGTCCAGCAGCACGGCTATGAGCATGGTCCCCAGGCTCACAGGCACCAGAAATCCCGCGCCCGGCCACGGAATCTGGCATATCACCGCGGTCGCAACGGCGATCATCAGCACGACGGTGCCGAGAAGCAAGAGGAGCCTGGCATTGTAGAGAATGTCGCGCCTGTGGAGGTACAGGTACGCCCCGATTGTGGACACCAACACCAGCACGAGGACGATGATGCTGCCCAGCATGAACGGGTTGAACCTGGGAGCGAGAAGACCGAGGTCCTGCAAGATGGCGATGTGGTCCTCGTTGGCGATCTCCCCGCGCCTGATGACGACCTGGCCTTTCAGGATCATCACCGGCTTGACCTGGCGCATGGCGGCCTCGCGCGCCCTCTCCACCTTGCCGGGGTTCAGGACGAGGTTCGGGCTTATCTGGCTCGTCACGACCTCCGTAACGGCCTTCTGCGTGGCCTGGGGCAGGTCCAGGGACTGCACGCTGTCCATGGCGCGTTTTGTTGCGGCATCCAGCGTCTCCTTGCTGACACGCATCTCGCGCATGATGCCGCCAACCACCGCCTTGGCGCCCGCCCTGGCCGAGTCAAACTCCTGCCCGGAGAGGCTCATGAGGGTGGCCACTGTCTCGCGCGAGAGCTTCGTGCCGAAATCCCTCGCGGCCCGGGCCACGAATCGGGAGACGGCGTCGTCGATACCGCCGCCCCGCCGGCCCGGCTGACCTGCCTCACCGTCCACCCCCTGTTGCAGCACGCCGATCTTGCGGCGCTCCTCGCCGATGGCGTTGAACACGAGGTCTATGGTGTCCTCGGCGCTGATGCTCGCGGCAAGGCTGATGTCGTAGTTTGCCGGCGACGCGTTGGCCTCCCTTATGGCCTCCCTCCCCGCCTCCTCGCGCAGCCGCTCGGTGGCCGGGCGATTGATGATGTCGCGGGACGCCTCCACATCCACCCTGCTGGGCTGGCCTACCTCGAGGTCAACGCGCCTGGGGACGAGGATCGCCGACAGGATCAACACGAGGCCGATGATGACGCCGACAGTCACCAGGGCACGATGAAACGTGGGGTCGACGAGAAACCCGAGCCCCCTACCGGATCTCGCCGACACGTTTGCAGCAGGCTTCCCCATGGGACTAGGCACCTCGCTCCCCCCTATGCCTCTTCCTTGTCGCGTTCGTGCCTCTCGTAGGCCCTGATGACCTTCTGGACCAGATCGTTACGGACCACATCCCTGTCAGTGAGGTACACGAACTCGACCCCCTCGACACCGCCCAGGATGTGCTGGACCTCCTCGAGGCCCGAGAACTTCCGGCTCGGAAGGTCGGTCTGGGTGAGGTCCCCGGTCACCACCACCCTGGAGCCGAATCCCATTCTGGTCAGGAACATTTTCATCTGCTCGTGCGTGGTGTTCTGCGCCTCATCCAGGATAATGAAGGAGTCGTCGAGGGTTCGCCCGCGCATGTACGCAAGAGGCGCAATCTCGATGATTCCCCTCTCCATGTGCTTCCTGAACGTGTCGACACCGATGATGTCATATATGGCATCGTAAAGGGGCCTCAGGTACGGATCGACCTTCTCCTGGAGATCCCCGGGGAGGAAGCCCAGCTTCTCACCGGCCTCGACCACCGGGCGGGTGAGCACGATCCGTGATATCTCCTTGTTCTTCAGCGCCGATATCGCCATCGCCATGGCGAGGTAGGTCTTGCCTGTGCCCGCGGGACCGATGGCGAACACCATGCCTGACCTTCTCATGGCCTCGACGTATCTCTTCTGGCCCAGGGTCTTGGGGCATATCCGCTTGCCTCTCGTGGTAACCTGGACCACATCGCTCATGACGTCCACGAGGCTTGTCCCACTGCCTTCTCTTGCCATGTCTATGGCGTACCTGATATCACCCGACGTCACACGGTGGCCGGCCCTCACGATCTCCAGGAGCTCTGCGAGCACCTGGTGTGCCCTGGCCACCCTCGCGGGGTCGCCGTCTATGGCCAGGTCATCCCCGCGAGACGATACGACGACGCCGAGCTCCTTCTCTATGAGCCTCAGGGTCTCATCGCGTCTGCCGAAGAGGGCCATCGCCTCATGGATATCCCTGAGCGGCAGCCTTTCCTCAGCGGCCTGTACGTTCAATGCCCTGCTTTTCCCTCCTCTCCCTCGCTATGTCCTCGCTGGTCTCAATCGTCATGGTGTATGTCAGCGCTCCGCCTTGAGAGTACCTGACGTCTTCCCTCTCGTCAAGAACCCTGGCGCCCTGCGGCAGCCTTGCCGTGAGGGCGCTGCGAGCCCTGGCGCGGGCCTCTGCCAGAACATCCTCCCTGTCGAGGACCTCGGTGCGGCGCACCACCTCGCGATAAGTCGTGACATCGATCCCGAGGAGGGCCTCCTTCCCACGGCCGGGACACAGCGTGTACGACCTCTGTTCCTCCTCATAGTCCGCAAAGGGCGCCGTCTTCGGCCCCAGCGTGAACTTTAGCCCACCAAGCTCCACGCGACGCACCCGGGCCACCTTGCTGGTCTCGGTGACGATCTCCCTGACGAGCTTCAAGGTCTCCGAATGGGCGCGCCAGACTCTGCCCAGCACTATCCCCCGGGCGTTCACGAACTCGGGCGGCTTCTCGTCGCCGCCTTCGGGCCGAAGGATGATCCCGGCGACGAGCACCTGCCCTTTTGTAACCGTTTCGCCCTCGCTTACGACCGGCTCCCCGGATAGCACGATCATGTTCGTGACCAGAGCGTCCTCGGCCGCCACCACATCGACTATCCCGGCCACCATCTCAGGCAGGGTCTTCTCCACGACCTCTATGTTCACCATCGTTCCCCTGATGTGGACGGCAGCCCACGCGAGGTCGGGGATCTCGGCCATGATGAGCCTGGCAACCTCGCCCGGCTCGATTGACCTTCGGAGCACTCCCGGCCGCACGCCATGCTTTGCCGCCAGCCCGAGAACGGCCTCCGGCGTGGTCCTTTCGACCCCTCGGACCTCGACGAACCAGACGAACGACGACAGCACATACAGGGCGACAGAAAAGAGGATTGCACCGGCGACGAGGCCTCTTCGCCTGGCGAGCCTCCTTGCGATGAACGGCACGCCGACCTTCTCCTCGATTCGCCCCCGGCAATCCGTCTCCTTGAGTATGCGCCCCAGAGATGGAAGGTCGCGAAGATAGGCCCTTGCCACGAGCGACCGGTCATCGACCCTGATGATGCCAAAGAGGTCTACCCCGCGCGCGACAACCGTGTTCACGAACCTCTCGAGGGACCTTCCCCTGACCCGTATTATAACATACCCCTTGATGTAAGACCACAGGTCCGCGAGGGCCACGCACCGTCCCTCCCCCCAGGAACCCGAGGGCCCCGGCCAGGTGCCGGACCCGTGGGGCCCGGCCTCACCCCCAGAGCCCGATCCGGTGTATACGTCCCTCGATGGCAATGTCCGTTTTCGTGATCCTGGAGATGCAAAGGCCCCTGCCCTCCACCGCGACCTCGCCCCTGGACGTCGCCACCCTGACCCTCTCCTGCGTGTACTCGACGATGCCCTGGTGGTTCTCCAGGGTGAGCTGCACGTTGCCGACGAGGACGATCCTCGGCATATCCAGGAGCACGTTCTTCGGAAGCTCGAAGATGTCGACGAGCTTCTCCTCCACGCGGCCGGTTATCCGCTCCTTGCTGTCCTCGTTCCGCATCGTGCCTCCCGGGCCCTTCCAGCCGTCCCGGCCGTGTGAGCCCTGCCCCCTGGCACGCTGGCACCGCGCCCATCGCACGCAGTCAGGTATGGGTTCATGAGTTCGCGCCTGCTTTCCAGCGGGTTTTCCGCTTGCCGGTACCACATTTTGTCAAGGCGCCCCGCTTGGGGCGCCGTCCCCGGAGCCGAGCACCAGCAACCGACGGTAGCCCGGACTCTGGCAAAGCGGTACCGATTTGTGACGCTCCACTCAACACTACTAAATGTATTCCTGTAGAAAGGGCAAGTTGCTCCTAGATTCTGTCACGAGACGACGAAGCCCGGCCGCTGCCGGGCTCCGTCGTCATTGCCTTACTCCGCTTACAGGTGGTCCTGGCGCCTGCGCCGACGCCTCAGCGCAAGGGGCGGGCCCAGCACCTCGGCGAGGACCACCGCACGCGCAAGCTCGGGTCCATCGAGGCGTCCAATGACGCCGGCTGCGGCCTCCGAGGGCGCGGCCCGGCGCCCTGGGCGCTCGCGAGCACCTGCGGGTCGCCGGACAGCGTGGGCGTGGGCCGCCGGGCGACGGGCCCCCTGTCCGCCTGCCGTCCAGTCCTGCACGTCGTCCCACTCCAGGCTGATCCCTTCGCGGGATTGACCGGGCCTCACGCTCGTCCGGAGTGCCCCCTGCCTGCCGGGCTCGCCTGTCGTCGGGCGCGGGTGGAGCGCGGGTCTTGCGACGGGCACATCATGCGGTCTAGTGACCGGCTCGAGCTGGATCTCGGGCCCGCCTACCTCGTCCTGCGCGGGCTGCGCAGGAGCCGATGCAGGGCTCCCCGGCACCTCGCCACCGGTGCCAGGGGCTCGCAGGGGTGGCACGCTGGGCCATGGGGCTCCCGCACTCCGTCCCCTCCCCTGACGCACCTTCGATATCGCCGCTATCACCATGGCAGCCATATAGAGCAGGAAAAGGACCCCGAAGATCGCATCCATCAGCTCATCACTTCTTCTTGTCGTCTTCTTCAGGAGCCTCGACGGGCTCGTGCGGCTCGCCAACGCCTGCGATGGACTGCCTCATGCGCGTGTCGGCAAGCACGTTCTGAAGCTGATAGTAGTCGAGGGCTCCGAGCTTCCCGGAGCGAAGCGCGTCGGCGAGCGCCCTCGGCACCTCCGCCTCCGCCTGCACCACCCTCGCCCGCATCTCCTGGACCTGCGCCTTCATCTCCTGCTCGCGGGCAAGCGCCGCGAACCTCCGCTCGGCCGCCTTGGCCTGTGCGATGTTCTTGTCGGCCTCCGCCTGGTCCATCTGGAGCTGGGCGCCGATGTTCCTGCCGACGTCCACGTCCGCGATGTCGATGGAGAGGATCTCGAACGCCGTGCCGGCGTCAAGGCCCTTGCTCAGCACAGTGCGGGAGATCTTGTCGGGGTTCTCCAGCACCTCCTTGTGGCTTTCCGCTGAGCCCACGGTGGTGACGACTCCCTCGCCGACCCTGGCGATGATGGTGGCCTCACCCGCCCCGCCGACGAGCCTGTCGATGTTGGCCCTCACGGTGACCCGCGCCTTCGCCTTGAGTTCTATGCCGTCCTTTGCGATCGCGGCGACCATTGGCGTCTCGATGACCTTGGGGTTCACGCTCATCTGCACCGCCTCGAGCACGTTCCTGCCTGCCAGGTCGATGGCGCAGCCGCGCTCGAAGGTGAGGCTGATCTCCGCCCGCTGGGCCGCGATGAGGGCGTCCACCACCCGGTCCACGTTTCCGCCTGCCAGGAAGTGCGCCTCCAGCTTGTCAACACCGACATCCAGGCCTGCCTTGACGGCCTTGATGAGCGGCAGGACGATGCGCCCCGGCGGCACCCGGCGCAGGCGCATTCCGACCAGGGTGAAGATGCCCACGTGCACCCCGGCCGCCCATGCCGATATCCAGAGCCCCACCGGTACGAAGTTCAGAAGCACGAGAAGACCCACGATGATGATGACCGGCAGAATCAGGAACGCGTAAGCCGCTCCCATTACCATTACCTCCTCTGCATAGTTGTGGCAAGAGCCCGGGCTACTCCTCGTGGAGCCGCACCACGAGCCGTGGCCCCTCCACGTTTACTACCTCCACCGCCGCGCCCTTCGGCAGGAAGTCCCCCTCGGTGACCGCGTCCAGCCTTGCCCCATCGATCAGCACGGTGCCGCTGGGCCGCATCACGGTGACAGCCGTCCCCACCCGCCCGAGGTACGCCTCGCGCTCCGGGGTGGCGATATACCCCTCGGCCGAGCGCTCGCTCGTCCGCAGGACGAACCGTCCGAAGGCCAGAGATCTCCCGAGGTACTTAAAGGAGATCGCAACGATGAACGCGGTGACCACGAGGGAAAACGATATCACGAAGGCGGCCTCGCGCATGTCCCCGAAACTGAGGACGAGCGAGGCGAATATGGCGGCTATCCCGCTTATGCCCGCGACTCCGAACCCCGGTATGAGGAACACCTCCGCGAGAAGCAGGAGAAAGCCCAGGATGAAAAGGCCCGCGACCTCCCAGCCGGCAAGCCCCGCGATCATCCTTCCGCCGAAGAACAGCGCGAGCGCCACCACCCCGGCCGTGCCCGGGACCCCCCACCCGGGTGAGGTGACCTCGAAGAGGAGCCCCAGGAACCCCATGATGAGCAGTATCGAGCTTATGGTCGGCTCCGTCAGGAAGCGCGCGACCTTCTCGGCCCAGTTCTGCTGAACCTCCACGAGCCGCGCGCCAGATAGGCCGAACTCCTGAAGGACCTCCCTCCTGGTCCCGGTGACGAGGTCGGCGAAGCCGAGCTCCTTCGCCTTCTGAGCTGTGAGGGTGAGGAGCTTGCCCGGGCCTATGATCCCGTCTATGACCACGTCGGCATCGACCATGGCCGCGGCGATCTCGGGATCACGGCTCCTGGTCTCGGCCGTCGCCTCGAACTCCCCTCGCATCGCGGAGATGGCCTTTTCTTCCTTCGGGATGGTCTCGGCCGCACCGATGCTGGCACCGGGGACCATCGCGATCTTCTCGGCGGCGAGGGTTATGAGGGCGCCTGCGGACCACGCTCGCCCCTTCACAAACGCGATGGACGGGACGGAGAGATCGAAGATGAGGTCGCGTATCTCCGTCGCAGCGTCAACGCGCCCGCCGAAGGTGTCTATCTCGAACAGCACCGCTCGCGCTCCCGCGCTCTCGGCGGCGTCGATGCCCCTCTCGAGGTAGGCCGCGAGCCCGGGCTCGATCGGGCCCCTTATGCTGAGCACGTACACTGTTTCCCCTGGAGAGGACCGCTGCGGGGCCGCCCGGTTCCACGCAAGCGCAGGCGCGGGCGCGGGCGAGCCCACGACCGCCAGCAGCAGCGCGACAAACACAGCAACCCGGATCTGACGGAAAACGCGCCTCATGTCAACCCCCCGCTTCAACCCTTCAACCCCCCGGCCGTGCTGCTACCCCGGGAAAAATGACGCCCGACTGGGGTCGGGCATCAATACATACTCTATCAGCGGAACCTGCGCTTGCGGGCGGCCTCAGACTTCTTCTTCCGCCGCACGCTCGGCTTCTCGTAATGCTCGTGCTTCCGAAACTCACTGAAAACTCCCGACCTCTGGCACTCCCGCTTGAACCTGCGGAGCGCGCTATCGAGGGATTCGTTCTTGCCAACACGTATCTCCGACATCCGATCTCCCTCCCTCCGCAACCACGATCTTTCCCCGACGGTGCTGCGACCTCCGGCAGCCAGTTGGTGGTGGCGGAGTCCAGTCGGGCACTCGCCGAAAAGACCTACGCCCGATTATACCCCGGCGCTGGATCGTGTGTCAATCTCGAACCTACAGGCCGCAGGCCTGCAGGTCTGCGAGTCTTGCCACCTGGCTCATCCCGGGGGCCACCCGAACCGCCTTCCCCCAAGAAGGTGCAGGTGGATGTGGAAGACGCTCTGGCCGGCCTTCTCGCCACAGTTGCCCACCACCCGGAAGCCGTCGCCCGCCCCGAGCCTGGATGCGAGCCTGGCAGCGGTGACCAGAAGACGCCCCATCAAGACCTCGTCCTCCTCGGCAATCTCGGCCATGGAGCCCATGTGGCGCTTCGGGATGATGAGCACGTGCACCGGCGCCTGCGGGTTGATATCGCGGAAAGCCAGGGCCTCGTCGTCCTCGTATACGATATCGGCCGGCACCTCACGCCTTGCGATCCTGCAAAACAGGCACTCTCGTTCCACCCCGTCGGTGCGGGGACGTCCCTGAGCTTCGGTCGATCCCACGGCTGTCCCTCCTTCTTATGATTACTTCTCCCTGTGCCCCCTCAATCCTTCCTCGCGGCCTCCGGGGGCGAAACTCTCTTTGCGACGACCCCGTCCTCCTCTGCGGCCACAATAGCGACGGGAACGAGCTCACCCACGAGTCCGGCATCTCCTGCGAACCCGATCCTCACATAGGTGCTGCCCAGCCCGTGCAGGAGCCCTGCGCCCCTCGCAAGCTCCTCCACGAGCGCCTCTTCCCGCAGGCCGACGAGGCTCTCGTGGAACCTTGCGGCAAGCTGGCGACTCAGCTCGATCATGCTCTCGCTCCGCGCGTGCCTCGCGGCGGGGTCCACCTGCCCCTCCATGCGGGCGGCCCGCGTGCCGGGCCGTGCCGAGTAGCTGAACACGTGCATCCTGGAAAAGCCCATGCGCCGCGCAAACTCATACGACCGCGTGAACATCTCGTCCGTCTCGCCCGGGAACCCCACCATGATGTCGGTGGTGATGCCCACGGGCCGCATCCGCTCCCGGATCCGGTCGATGAGACGCGCGTAGTCGCCCGTCCTGTACCCGCGGTTCATCCTCTCGAGGACGGCGTCATCGCCGCTCTGGAGGGGTATATGAAGGTGCTTCGCGACCCTGGGAAGGTCTCGGACCACGCGCACCAGGCGCTCGTCGACGTCGAGAGGCTCCACGGAACTCAGGCGCACCCGGCCGAGGCCCCTGACCTCGTGGACCTGTTCCACAAGCCACGCGAGGTCTGGGCGGGTGCCGGTCTCATCTTCGCAAAGGTCCCTTCCGTACGCCCCGAGGTGGATTCCCGTGAGGACGATCTCCCTGTGGCCGGCCTCCACGAACCTCTGCACTTCGTCGAGCACGTTTCGCGGGGCCCGACTTCTGGACGCCCCGCGCGCGAAGGGGACGCGGCAGTACGAGCAGAACTCGTCGCACCCCTCCTGCACCTTGATAAACCCGCGCGTCCTGGTCTCCGGCCCTGCGAGGGGAAGCTCCTCGAAAAGGCCGCCGGGGCGGCCGCCTTCCACCTCGACCACGGGGCCCTCGCCCCGCATGGCTTTCTCTACGAGGTCCACAAGCATCGCTCTCTCGCGAATGCCTGCGACCACGTCCACCCCCGGTATGGCCGCAACCTCCTCCGGCGCCACCTGCGCGTAGCATCCTACCACGGCCACGATGGCGGAGGGGCTCTGCCGCCTCGCCCGGCGGATGGCCTGCCTGGACTTCTTCTCGCTCATGCTGGTGACGGTGCACGTGTTCACGCAGTACACGTCGGCCGGCGAATCGAAGCCCACGATCTCGTATCCGCGCTCCCGGAAAAGCCTGGCCAGGCCATCCGTGTCGTACCGGTTCACCTTGCACCCGAGGGTATGGAAGGCGCACCTTCTCGGCCTTTGAGGCAACTACCCCATCTCCCCGGCCTCGTAAAGAATGATGGAGCTCACCACGAGCCCCGCGGTCTCGGTGCGGAGTATCCTCGGGCCCAGGCCGCACGTGACGGCCCCGCATGCCACCGCCTGTCTGACCTCGTCGTGGGAGAAGCCACCCTCGGGCCCAACGAGAACCATGACCTCCCTGGCACCCCGGTGCTCGCGCAGCGCGTCGCGGATGCCCCGCGACATCTCGAGCTCCCACGGCATGATGAGGAGGCGTTCGCCGGAGGCGCCTGCCTCCATGCCCGGGGAGATCCATTCGAGCGCGCCCCGAAAGCTCACGATATCGAGCACCTCAGGCACCCGCTGCCGCCCGGACTGCTTCGAGGCCTCGCGCGCGATCCGCCGCCACCTTTCCGCCTGCCGTCCGGCCCCCGGCGGGTCAGGCCTTGACACAGTGCGCTCGGTCACCACGGGCACAAACCGGCCCACGCCGATCTCGGTGTTCTTCCTCACGACCTCGTTCATCTTGTCGCCCTTCGGCAGTCCCTGAAGGATGGTAATGAATACAGAGGGCTCGCGGCATACATCGCTGCCCTCTGTCAGCATAGCCACAACCTCTTCATCGCCGGCGGTCACGATGCGGCCCCGGCGCTCCACCCCGGCGCCGTCCACCGCATCGATCTCGTCGCCCGGCCCAAGCCTGAGCACCCGCCGGATGTGGCGGGCGTCCTGGCCGGCAATGACCACCGTGGACCCGGGCGCCGTCACCCCGCGGACGAAAAACCTCGGGCGCGCCCAGTCACGCATGCCTCTCCCACGCGTCGCGGACCTTCTTGAAGAAACCTCTTGGCTCATCGTCGGCCTTGTGTGCACCCCGCAGCCTGGCAAGCTCCCGGATAAGCTCCTTCTCCCTGTCGGCGAGCCTCGTGGGCGTCACCACTCTTACCCTGACGTACTGGTCTCCCCGCGCACCGCCGTGCACGTCTGGAATGCCCTTGCCGCGCAGGCAGAAGGCCGTGCCCGTCTGAGCACCCTCCGGGATATGGAGCGACGCCCGGCCGTCGATGGCGGGCACCTCTATGTCGTCGCCGAGGGCGGCCTGCCAGATGCTTATCGGGATCTCGCATACTATGTCGTTCCCGTCACGCTGAAAGATCTCGTGGGGCCTGACGGTGATAAAGACGAACAGGTCCCCCGGCGGCCCGCCGCGCGCCCCGGCCTCGCCCTCGCCGGCCACCCGCACGCGCATCCCGGAGTCCACCCCGGCAGGGATCCTGACCCTGATCTTCTTGCGCTTGCGGGCCCTGCCGCGACCCTGGCACGCCTGGCACGGCGACTCGATCACCCTGCCCTCGCCTCCACAGCGGGGACAGGTGGTGATGCTGGTGAACCTGCCGAAGGCGGTGTTGCGCACCTGGGTGGTCTGCCCGCGGCCGCCGCACACGGGGCACGTCACCGGCAGGGTGCCCGGCTTCGCCCCCGTGCCGCCGCACGTGGAGCACGTCTCCAGCCGCATCACCTCGAGTTCCCGCTCGAGGCCCGACGCCGCCTCCTCGAGGGATATGTTCAGGTCGTAGCGGAGGTCGGCGCCCCTCTCCGGGCCCGGCCTCGTCGTCCGCCCGCCGCCGAAACCGCCGCCGAAGAACATATCGAAGATGCTGTCGAACGAGCCGAAGTCGCCGAAATCCCAGCCGCCCATGCCGCCGGGCCCACCGGCCGGGCCTTGCGCGGCATGGCCGAACTGGTCGTAGCGCCGCCGCTTCTCAGGGTCAGACAGCACCTCGTAAGCCTCGTTTATCTCCTTGAACTTCCCCTCGGCGGACGGGTCCTCTTTATTCATGTCCGGGTGGTACTTGCGCGCAAGCTTCCGGAAGGCCTTCTTGATCTCATCCTGGCTCGCGCCCTTCTCTACACCCAGGACCTCGTAGTAATCGCGTTTCGCCAATCTTCACACCCCTGGGCAAGCGGCGCAACCGCCGCAAGATGCGGGGTTACTCGTCCTTTACCTCTTTATAGTCGGCATCGACGACGTCATCGCCCCCGCCAGGCCTGCTCCCTCCGGCGCCTCCCCCGGGGCCGCCCGTGCCGCTCGTGCCGTCGCCCGTGGCGCCGGCCCCGGTCCCGGATCCCGCTCCCGCTCCCGCTCCGGCGCGGTTGTACATGGCCGCTGTCGCCTCGTGTAGGGCGCTGAGAAGGTCGTCCTTGCGCGCCTTGATGGTGGCGATGTCCCGGCCCGCGAGCGCGGAGCGCAGGTCGTCCCTCGCCCGCTCAACTTTGGCCGCCTGGTCGCTGGATATCTTGTCCCTGTGCTCCTTGAGTGTCTTCTCGGCGGTGTATGTGAGCGAGTCAGCTTCATTACGCAGCTCGGCCTCCTCGTGCCTGCGCCTGTCCTCCTCGGCGTGGGCCTCCGCCTCCTTGACCATCCGCTCGATGTCATCGCGGGCGACGCCGCTCGAGGACGTTATGGTGATCTTCTGCTCCCTGCCTGTGCCCAGGTCCTTCGCGGACACGTGGACTATGCCGTTCACGTCGATGTCGAAGGCCACCTCGATCTGCGGTATCCCACGCGGCGCAGGGGGTATGCCGGTAAGCTGGAACCTTCCCAGGGATACGTTGTCCGCGGCCATCGGCCGCTCGCCCTGGAGCACGTTGATCTCCACGGTGGTCTGGTTATCGGCGGCCGTCGAGAATACCTGCTTTTTCGTGGTGGGGATGGTCGTGTTGCGCTCGATGAGCTTCGTGAACACCCCGCCCAGGGTCTCGATGCCCAGCGAAAGAGGAGTCACGTCGAGCAGGAGCACATCGTGCACCTCTCCTGCAAGCACGCCGGCCTGGATGGCTGCGCCAAGGGCCACCACCTCGTCGGGGTTCACGCCCTTGTGCGGCTCCTTGCCGATTAGGTCGCGGATGGCCTTCTGCACTGCGGGCATCCTAGTCTGGCCACCGACCAGGATCGCCTTGTCGATGTCCTTCGGCTCGAGGCCTGCGTCGGCGAGAGCCCTCCGGGTGGGCCCGAGGGTCTTCTCCACCAGGTCCTGCGTCAGCTCCTCCAGCTTGGCGCGGGAGAGAGTCGTGTCCAGGTGCAAAGGCTGGCCGTTTGAGTCCGCCGCGACGAAGGGCAGGTTCATGCTGGCCGTAAGAAGCCCCGATAGCTCCACCTTGGCCTTCTCGGCGGCCTCCGTCAGCCTCTGCAGCGCGACCCTGTCCCTGCGGAGGTCTATGCCATGCTGCCTCATGAACTCCTCCGCGACGTGGTCAACGATCCTCCTGTCGAAGTCGTCCCCGCCCAAGAGGTTGTTGCCCGAGGTGGCCTTGACCTCGAACACGCCCTCCCCGAGCTCCAGGATGGAGACGTCAAAGGTGCCGCCACCGAGGTCGAACACGAGAATGGTGTGGTCCTGGCCCTTGTCGAGGCCGTAGGCGAGCGCCGCCGCCGTCGGCTCGTTGATGATCCTGAGGACCTCGAGCCCTGCGATCTTTCCGGCGTCCTTGGTCGCCTGCCTCTGGGAGTCGGTGAAGTACGCAGGGACCGTGATGACGGCCTTTTCGACCTTCTCGCCCAGGTAAGCCTCGGCGTCCTCTTTCAGCTTGCGGAGGATCATCGCCGATATCTCCTGCGGCGTGTATTCTCCGTCGTCGATCTTCACCCTGTGGGTCGTGCCCATCTTCCTCTTGATGGACAGGACGGTCCTCTCGGGGTTGACCACAGCCTGTCTCTTGGCGACCTGGCCGACCATCCGCTCTCCTGTCTTGCCAAAAGCCACCACCGAGGGAGTCAGCCTCGACCCTTCGGCGTTGGGTATAACTTTAGCCTCCCCGCCCTCCATCACGGCGATAACTGAGTTCGTGGTTCCGAGATCGATTCCTACCACCCGGGACATCCTCTTACCCCCTCATCTCCAGCACTATCTATAGCGGTCTGCAAAGCGCTCGGAACCCGCACCCCATGGTGCCGGCGCCATGCAACACGAAAACGCAATGATGCGGGCCGGAATCGCAGCTTACTCGAACTCCGGGTCGCGGCTCGCCGTGCCGGGGGGCTCTTGCGCCTCGTCGGTGGCCCCGCCCCCGGCCCCGGGCCCCGGCCCGATCTCATGCCCGGCCCCGTCGCCCGGTCCATCGGCCAGCCTGCATGCCACCGTAACGAGCGCAGGCCTGATGACCCGGTGTTTCGACGCGTAGCCACTTTGGACTTCCTCGAGCACGGTGCCTTCCTCGACCTTGCCGGTGGGCACTCGCAATACGGCCTCGTGTCTTGCGGGGTCATATGGCTCCCCCGCGGCCGCGATGGGCCTTATGCCCTCCCTTTCGAGAAACTCCAGAAACTCGCTCATAACGAGGTCGAGGCCCTGCGTAATGCCATCGTTCGCTCCACTTGCCTTCGCATGCTTTATCGCGCGCTCGAGGCCGTCGAGGGCGGGGAGCATGTTCCTCACCACCGCTTCCACGGCCGCAGTGCGAGACTCCGCCTGCTCGCGTGCCACCCGCTTCTTTAGATTCTCCAGGTCAGCCTGGGCGCGCTGCCACCCGGCGAGGTACTTCTCCTTAAGCGCCGTTTCCTGACGAAGCAGCGCTTCGAGGTCCGCCTCTCCCCTTGTAGTTTTCGCGGCGCCTTCCGCGGGATTTTCCATCGCCTGAGCTTCAGGGTTCTCGGCCGGGGTCTCCGGCCTCACCGCACCGGCATTATCGGGCGCACCGCCCGGTGTGCGTACTGCCTCCTCGCTCACAGGTCCGCCTCCTTCGGGTCACCCACGTTATCCTCTCTCTTTTTGACTATCCTGTCAATCCTGAGCACGGCCTCGCCGACCTCGGCCGCCGCCCTCAGTGCGTACAGCTTCACGGGGGTCGGGTCCACAACGCCAAGGGCCAGCATATCAGCGATCTCGCCTGAGTCGCAGTTCACGGCCAGGCTGTCGCTGCCCCTCTCCGACTGGGCCGCGCTGACCTCCTCAACCTTCTCGAGCGGGTTATAGCCCGCGTTCTGAACGATCTGGGCCAGCGGGCGCCTGAGCGCCGCGATCACGCAGTCCACGCCGTAGGCCGCCATGCCCTTGACCTGCTGCCTGGTGGCGGCGAGGCACCTCGCCGCCGCTATCTCCGCGGCGCCGCCGCCCGGCACCACCCCGCCCACCACCGCGGCCTGCACCGCGGACACGGCGTCGTGGGCTATGCGCTCGCGCTCTCCAGCCACGTCGCTTGTGGCGGCGCCCACCACGATGGTGGCCATGGGCTTGCCGCGTCCGCCGATGATGCGGATCTCCGACAGTCTCTCGTCCTCGTACACCCTGTCAGCCGCCCCGAGCACCTTCTCGATCTCCTCTGCGGGCCGCGCAAGCCAGGCTCGTTTGACAGGGCGGGCGCCCGTGTGGTCTGCGACCCTTCGAAGGTCGCGCCAGGAGACTCTCGTGGCTACCATGATCCCCGCATCAGTCAGGATATCCCCGGCGACATCGGACATCCCTCGATCCACCAGAACCACGTTGACCCCGCAGGCCACGAGCCGTCCGAGGTTTCGCTGGAACTCCTCCCGCAACGCCAGGTGCCTCTCGATGCCGCGCTCGGTGGCCAGCGCCTCCTCGTCAAGCCTCTCCGGCTCAAGGGCGTCATCCAGGACGAGGATCCTGGCAGGGGCTGCCTCGGCTGGCACGTGCCTCGTCTCCCTGCCCCGCTTCACGATGACACCCATGAAGACCTCGCTTCTCGCTCCCTCCTGGGCCACGATGGCGTCCCGCAGGCGAAACGCGGGATCGAGGAGGTTATCCTCGCCTGCAAGCCTTGCGGCCTCCACCGCAAGCGTGGCGATATCCTCGTGGCCTCGCCCCGCGGTGCGCGCCACGCGCACGAGGAGCGGATCCTCGAGCCCCAGGACCTGCCGCGACGATCTCTCGAGCGCCTCCAGCGCGGCCGCAGCGCCGATCTGCACGCCCTCTATGAGCCTGGGGACGGGGACTCCCTCGGTCACCACGTCCACACCTGCCTGTACCAGGGCGCTCGCCATAATGGTCGCTGTGGTGGTGCCGTCGCCGACCTCCTCCTCCTGCGCCCTGGCGACATTTATGAGCATCCTCGCGGCCGGGTGCGTGGCCTCCATCCGTTCCAGGATCGTGCAGCCGTCGTTGGTCACCACCACGTCCCCGAACCTGTCCACGAGCATGGTATCGAGGCCCTTCGGGCCGATGGTTCCCTCGACAGCCGCCGCCACCGCCCGGAGCGCGGAAGCGTTGGAGAGCAGCGCAGTCACCCTCTCGTTCCCGCCGGCCTCACTCGCCTTGCGCGCTTCGCTCAAACCTACCCCTCTCTCCCCCCGAAACAGTCTGATGGGGCTAAGCTGACCTTAACCCCATGCGCCAGGAAACGCCTGATGGCACCCGCGGACCGCGGCAGTGGGTCACGTGACGAGGATCCTGGTGAGGACATCGCCCAGGTTCTCGGCGACGAACTCGACCAGGGTCACAACGCGTGAGTAGTGCATGCGGGTCGGGCCCACCACGCCCAGCGCTCCCATGGGCACCCCGCGGACCTCGTATGGGGCGCATACCATGCTGCACAGGCTCATGCCGGGGTGCCCGGCCTCGCGGCCGATGGTCACCGTCACCCCAGGGTCGCCCACTACGCCAGAGAGCAGGCTGTAAAGCGCCTCGTCTTCCGCGAAGAGCTCCAGCACACTTCTGGCTTTCGAGATGTCCTGAAACTCCGGTTGCTCGAGGAGGTTGACCTGGCCGTCGCTGTACACCTGCTCCTCGCGGCGCATCTCCAGCGACCGCGCTATGGCCTCCACGGTGGCATCGATGAAGTTGGTGTAGTCTTCGAGCTCGGCCTTGATGTCACGAAGCAGCGAAGACGCTATGCGAGAGAGCGGCAAGTCGGCGAGGCGCGAGCTCAGGAACCGTGCGATGTGAGCGAGCTGCTGCCTGGTGAGCGCGTGCTCGGTCGTCACCAGGTGCGTGCGCACGAAGCCAGGGTCCATGATGAGAATGACGAGCACGGTCTGGCCGTCAACCGGCAGAAGCTCGATCCTCCTGAACACGCCTGCTCTCGAGATCGGGGACAGCACGAACGCAGCGTACCTCGACAGATGTGCAAGCATCCTCGCGGTCTCCTCGACTGTGAGGTCGATCTCGCGCCGCTTCTGCTCGAGGGTGCGCCTGATGCGCTTCCTTTCCTCGTCGGAAACGGGCTTTAGCTTCATGATGAAGTCCACGTAAAACCGGTAGCCCTTTTGAGAAGGTATGCGCCCGGCTGACGTGTGGGGTTGCTCGAGATAACCCGAGTCTTCCAGGTCGGCCATCTCGTTCCTGATCGTGGCAGGGCTCACGCCCAGGTTGTACCTGCGCGCGATGGTGCGGGAACCCACCGGCTCTGCGGTGTTGATGTAATCATCGGTGACCGCTTCCAGTATACGCCTTTTCCTGTCGTCCATTAACGGCTGGAAGCCCACGAGGGACCCTCCTCCGTTAGCACTCGCACGACCAGAGTGCTAAACTTCCCCGAATAAACATACCACCCTGTTTCAGCCTTTGTCAAGCGCGTTTTCGTGGCTCCACGCCGCGTCACGCCGTCAAAGGACCCACAGGAACAGCACGGCCAGCCCGGCGATGGCCAAGATCTGCGTGAACGCGCCCCAGGGGAAGGCGAGGCGCCCGTGGCGAACGAGGCCGTTGTGGCTGGGGAACAGCAACCTGAGGGGTCCGTGCGGCCCGTACGCCTTCGGGAACAGGAAGGCGGCCGCAACCTCCAGGTCGGGCAGGGCCCCGCCCAGCCCGCCTGCGATGGCACGCACGTCGGCCCCTGCCATCAGTATACAAAACGCGAAAAGGCCGGTAACAGCGACGTCGAGAACTCCCTGAGCGGCGCGGCTGTAATCGGAGTGCGGCACCCTGTCGAGCACCGCGTGGGTCACGAGCCCCGCAACAGCCGCGCCGGCCGGGCCAGGGGTCGCCGCTCCGACGATGGCGCCGGCGATGAAGTGGGTGATGCAATACACTGTAACAGGACTCCTCCCCGGGCCAGCCCGTCAATGAGGCTGTCTTACGTTGTGTTTCGACGGGTCGCCCGCCAGATCCTGCGCCGTGCTCCGCGGCCGTATCAGGCCCTGCCCCTGCTGCCTCCCCAGGCGAGCGCGGAGCCTGGCGCAGGCCCCGGCTATGGCGGTGGCGACGTGGCGGGCGCTCTCTAGCGCCACCACCGAGACCTCGTGCCATGTGCGCCGGGCGACCATGACCTCGTCGCCGAGGTCCACGGCAAACGCCTCGCCCAGCAGGTAGACCCGGTACCTGTGCTCCGCCAGACGCGAGATGTTCACGGACGACACAGGCCTGTCCACCCCGACCAGGTCGTTCTGGGCGCGCTCCGCCAGGTTCAGGCCACACGCGGTGAGCGCGACGAAGGCTACGACGCACGCGGCCTGCGCGGCCGCCCGGGCGACGATGCCCTTGCACCTCATCTCTGGATGTCCCCCAGAACGCATGCCACGACGTCCGCCAGGCACGATGCCGCGACCTCCGCCTCCTGCCTCGTGTTCCGCTCGCATCCGATTTCCAGGATGACGGCCCTGTTGTGGACGTGCTGGTTCCAGCGGGCATCGTCGCGGACATTGATGCCCCTCGATAGCCCCGGGTACATCTCATCCATCTTGGCGTTGAGCTGGTATGCAAACGCCAGGTTCTCGCGCCAGTGCGGGTGAGGAAGGCCGAACCTATCGGTGGTCACCACCACGAAGACTCGGCAGGCCTTCTGGCCGTTGATCTCCACGGTGGGGGAGCCCGAGAGACGCGTGGTGCCGGCATCACGGTGTACGTCGAACACCATTTCTATCGTGGGGTTCTTCTCCAGAGCCTGGGAGACGGTCTTGAAGGAGTTGATGTAAGCCTCGCGCCACACAGGGTAGTCGTGGACCTTGCGCGAGTGGACCACAGGGATGTTGTACCTTTCTGACAGGCTCTTTGCAAGCACATCCCCCACGGCAATGACCCCCTCGTCGCTGCCCCAGACGTGGTCAGCACCAGACGTCAGCCGATAGGCCTCGGAGCTGTGGGAGTGGTAGATGAACACGAGCGGCTTGTCGCCCCACCCCCGCGACGGCCCGCGCTGTGGCGGCGCCTCAGGAGCGGCCGGCAGCGGCCTCGGGACCACCACAGGCGGCAGGGGTTCCTGGGGCCGGACGGGGCGCAGGGGAGGATGTTCAAGTGTGTCGCGCTCATCAGGCAGGCCTGCAGATTCGCGCATGGGCCCCGCCACGCCGGCAGCGGCTCGGTCGGCGCTTCCCGGCCTTGTGGCGACCGGCGTCGCCCTCGCCGGAGCTCGAAACCCCGGTATACCTATGGTGAAGAACGTCCTCGGGTCCGCCAGGTCGGCCTGGGAAAGGGCGCGCACAAGAGACCGCAGCCCACCTGGCGCCTGTCCCGGGAGCGTGGCCCCGCTTTCGCCGGCCCCGGCGAACATTGGAATGGCGCTCTCGAGCAGCCCGCGTGGCACCAGGGTTCCCACCACCGCCCCGGCCTCGCCTGCCAGTCTTCGTTCGCCTTCGACGAGGAACCCGCTGAATACAGGCACAAGCCCGCCGTCCGCCGGGACGCTCCTGAGTTCAATAAAGCCCGCGAGGCTCATTCCGAGGCCTACCAGGAGCACTGCGGAGTACAGGAACGCCGGGCCCCACGGCCTTGCGGCAGCACTACGCTCCAGCACCCTCCGGGTGCGCCTTCTGACGCGCCTGGGCCACCTCGGGTGTCTCCACGCGGATCTCAATGCAACTCCACCCTCCCGTTCACAGGGGTTGCCTGTCCAGCCGGCCGGGGGCGGCCCCTGCCTGCTCAACTCATCTATATGAGCCGGGCGGGTGGTTTAGACTACGAAAGGTAGGCGAGTATCCTGTCCCAGTCCATGGACGGGTGAAGCGCGGCGTTGAGGCCTCCGGCAACGACGGTGGCAAGGTCCTCCACCAGATCGTCAATCTCCTTGGGGGTAACGACCAGGGCCCCGAAATGGGGAGCGAGCGCCTGCCTCAGGAACTGGCGCCTCTGGGCCGCGCCCGGCCCCGGCGCCGGTCCGGCGGCGCCGGGCGCCCCGGGCCGTTGTTGTCGCTGCATGAACTCCATTGCGTCAAGGGCTATCGTCTCCGCCGCCACCACGGTGGGCACGCCGACCGCGATCACCGGCACCCCCAGGCTCTCCCTCGTGATGCCAAGGCGCTTGTTGCCGACGCCCGACCCCGGCCTGATGCCGGTGTCACCCATCTGGATGGTCGTGCCCAGCCGGCCCGTTGACATGGAGGCAAGGGCGTCAACCACCACAACCAGGTCCGGCCTGACATTGCTCACCACCCCGCGGATTATCTCTCCTGTCTCGATGCCGGTGAGCCCGAGCACGCCCGGGGCGATGGCGCACACCGGGCGCATGCCGCCTCGAAGCTCCGGGGGAACCAGGGCGTGGAGGTGCCTGGTGACGGTCAGGTACTCGACCGTGCGTGGACCCAGGGCATCGGGCGTTGCCTGCCAGTTGCCCAGGCCCGCCACCAGCACCGTTGCGTCGGGACCCAGGGGCGCGAGACGCATGAACTCGCGGGCGAAGGTCTGGGCAAGGTCCTCCTCTATCTCCTTGTTCCGGCTGCGAAGATGGGGCGACTCGATTGTCACGTAGTTGCCCCGCACCTTCCCGAGGGCCCGCTCAGCCTCCCCGGTGAGCACCTTCACCCGGGTTATGGTAGCGTACCGGGTCTTCTCAGTCTCCGAGAGCACCCCCGGCAGCTCCGCCCCTGTCCTCCGGGATACCAGCTCCCGCGCCTCGAGGGCAAGGTCGGTCCGCACGCCGAAGCTGTCCCAGATCACGTCCGGGACCTGGCTCCCAGGTGCAGCACCGCTCTCGCGGACAGCGCGCAGTCCGCCTCGTGTCGAGCGTCGGCTTCCTCTGCCAGATGACTGCACTTGTCATCACCTCATCACAATCCGGTGTCCTAACTCCGGCAGGGAGAAACCTGCAACTGGACGGGCGAGAGCCTACCCGGCCTCCGCCGGCACGAGGAAGTCGACAAGCCCCACGATGAGGCCGGTCGCAAGGGCCCCTGCCACAGGCACCCTCATGCCCGGGACGATGAACTGCGCCAGGTATACACCGCCTGCGCAGGTGAAAAGGCCCACCACGGCGCGGGCCTGCGCCTTCGGCGCGGGGCCGAGCAGGCTCTCGACAAGATACCCTGAGGCCGACGCCGCGACCGCCGCAGGGATCGCCCCCGAGAACCCGCCCGGAGCGAAGCCCGGCATGACGTAGCCGAGACCCAGAACGACGGCGGTGCACGCGAGAAATCTTGTCGCAGCCCCGAACAGCACCGCCCCGACCTCCGTGTCCATGCTCCGCGTCCATGGCGGCACAATGCGCGTTAGCAGAGGTGTATGCCCCGCCCGTGTGCTATCCTTCCCAGCGTCGGCCGCCGGTATCCCAATTTTCGGCGGTCCGGCCCAAGCCCGTTGCAGTTCGGGTCGCCTCATGGTAGAATTGGTTTCGTGATCGGCCAAGTTACAAGGAGGTTGAAGCGTTTGCCCAATATCAAGTCGGCAGAAAAGCGAGCCAGGGTGGCCCGGGTGAGGACCCTGCGCAATGCATCCACCAAATCCTCGGTCAAGACGGCGGTCAAGAAGTACGAACAGCAGCTCGGGCAGGGTGAGGTGTCAGCGGCCGAGGCGGCCCTGCGCAAGGCCACAAGCGCCATCGACAAGGCTGCGAGGAAGGGCGTCATCCACAAGAACCAGGCGGCCCGACGCAAGTCCCGCCTGGCGAAGAAGCTCGTTGCCGTCGCCCGCGTGGGTGGGGCCGAGGAGTAAGAACCGCCATTGCCCCCGGACGGCGGGCATGGCATCACCTGTTAGCGGCCCTGAGGCCCGGCGGGGCGCGCCTGGCGGCCGCCCCCGTGGGTACACAGGTGCACAATCAGCTTCTCCAGCACCACTTCCCCGGGAGCGCCCGAGCTCTTGAGGTCCACGTCGGCGCGGGCCAGCGCAGTAAAGGCATTCTCGAGGTCTTCGATGTCGAAATGGCGCGCCTGCCCGAGGCACTTGCGCACCATGAACTCCTGCAGGCGCGTGGCGGCGACGATCTTCTGTACGGTCGCGCCCTGCTCCTGCAGGGCTTTTGTCTGCAGGATGAGCCTTATCTGCCGCGCGATCATGGCGAGCATGCGCACAGGCACCTCTCCGAAACCAAGCAACCTGCGGGCGGCGGCAAGGGCTTTCGCCGTGTCCCGTTGCCCTATGGCGTCCACAAGGTCGAAGATGCCAAGCGCAGGCTCGCCCGCGGCCGCCGCCTTCACGTGGTCGAGCGTGACCTGCAGCCGCGGCGCGTCGGCGCCGCCGCCTGCCGGCCGCCCCGCCCCTGCCGCACCGACCCCCGCATAGTCGCACGCCTTCTCCAACCCCTCTGCAAGCCTCGCCACGCTGGTGCCGACGACCCTCACGAGGTACTCCTGCGCCTCGGGCCGGATATCGACGCCGCGCTGCCGCGCGCGCCTGCCCAGCCAGGCCGCAGCCTCGCTTTCATAGAGACGCCTGTAACGCACGACCCGCCCCATCCGCGCCACGGCCTTGCAAGCCACAGTTCTCTCGTCGACGCATGCTGCGACAAGGATCGCAACGCTTGTCCGGGGCATCCTCTCGAGCGCGCCCACAAGGGATTTCTGCTGGTCCGAGGAAAGCTCGTCAAACCCGCGAACGACCACGACGCGCCTTTCGCCGAACGCAGGCGGAGACATGAGCGCGGCCGCCATGCATGTAACGTCCGCGTCGCCCGCCCTGAAGGCGCTGTAGTTGAAGTCCCGCATATCGGGATCCAGGCAAGCGTCAACGATCTTGCTCGCCGCCTCGTCGCGGAGGTACTCTTCGTCGCCGTACAGCAGATACACCGGCCTTGGCCTGCCCGATCTCATGTCGCTTGCCACGTCGCCCGGCCCTGTAGCCATCCCACACCTTCTCCCCTGTCACGGTGCTCCGGCGCGAACAGGCCGCCTTCAGCTCTTGAGCCCGGTCCGCGCGATCCCCTGGATGAACTGCCTCTGAACGAAGAAGAACCCGATCACCACTGGCATTATAGCCATTGTGGACGCCGCCATCAACAGGGTCGGCACGGTGCCGTGCTCCTGCATGAACGTGGACAGCCCCACCTGGATGGTGCGCATCCTGTCGGTGTTCGTCACGATGAGCGGCCAGAGGAACGCGTTCCAGCTCCCGATGAACGTGAACAGGCCGCAAGTTATGAACACCGGCCTTGAAAGCGGCACCATGACCCTCCACAGGTACCCGAAGCGGGTGCACCCGTCGATCTGGGCGGCGTCGTACAGCTCGCGCGGGATGGTCTGGAAGAACTGCCGCATCAGGAAGATGCTGAACACGCTTGCAAGCCAGGGCACGATAAGGGCGTAGTATTTATCGATCCAGTCCAGCTTGAACAGGAGCACGTAGTTGGGAACCAGGGTCATCTGGTCTGGGATCATCATCGTCCCCAGGAAGAGCGTGAAGATGACCTCGCGCCCGAGGAAATTCATGGTGGCGAACGCGTAGGCAGCCAGCGCCGAGAACGTGAGCTGGCCGATAGTGGTGGCCGTGGCCACGAACGCGCTGTTGAAGAAGTACCTGGTGAACGGGGCCTCATTCCACGCGTCCGCGTAGTTCGACCACACGAGACGCGACGGTATCCACTTGATGGGGACCGTGAACACCTCGCTGTAGTCCTTGAGGGATGTCGAGATCATCCAGGCGAACGGCGCGAGCATGACGATGGCGCCCGCAAGGAGAAGAGCGTGGATGCCCGCGGATCGAAGGAGGCGGGCGGTTATCGCGCCGGGCCTCGGACGGCTTCTGGAGTGATTCATCGTTCGACGCCTCCCTCTCACTGATAATGAACCCGCGAACCAATGTACTTTCGCTGCAGGAGCGTCAGCGTGAATATGATGATGAACAGGGCATACGCCATCGCCGACGCATAGCCCATCTTGAAGTCCTCAAACCCGATCTTGTAGAGGTAGTACACCACCACGAGGGTACTCTTGAGGGGCCCGCCCCTGGTCATGACGTACACCTGGCTGAACACCTGGAACGAGCCGATGACCGATATGATGAGGACGAAGAACGTGGTCGGCGACAGGAGCGGCCAGGTGATGTGCCTGAACATGGACAAGCCCTTCGCCCCGTCTATCTGCGCTGCTTCGTAGTACTCGCTGGAGATGTTCTGTAGCCCGGCCAGGAAGATGACCACGTTGTACCCGAGACCCTTCCAGATGCTCATCAGGATTATGCATGGCATGGCCCACCTCGGGTCGAGGAGCCACGACTGGATGGGAAGCCCGAGCCTGTCCAGGAGGCCGTTGAGAAGCCCGGAGTAGTCGGGGTGATATATCCAGAACCAGATGATCGCCACCGCGTTGGCGGCGGTGATGACTGGCAGGAAATACACCGTGCGGTACCACGCAAGGCCCCTGATCTTCTGGTTGAGCAGCACGGCAACCAGCAGGGCGGCGGCCATGGACGTCGGCACGGTGCCGACCACGTAGTACACCGTGTTTACAAGGGATGTTATGAAGTCGGAGTCCTGGAGGAGCGCCGCGTAGTTTGCAAATCCCACGAAGGCGGGGTTCGGGCTTATGTAGTTCCACTCGAGAAGACTCACGTAGAACGCGTAAAGCACCGGCGCGAAGTGGAATGTCACGAGCACCGCCGTGGCAGGCAAAAGATAAAGGTACGCGGTGAATGTCTCCGTGAGAAACTTGTGCCGTCTTGCCGCGTCCCTCGCCGTGGTTCGTTGGAACGGCACCTCAAAGCACCACCTTCGGCACGTAGCACGCAAGTGCCAGATGCAGTCAGCCCCTGGAACAGGGGCCGCCGGCCACCGGCGGCCCCGCACATCACCGCGACAATAGCCACGCCACGAGCCTCGCCATGAACTCCTCGTTCCCGAGGCCGGGCCGCAGGTCGTAGACGGAGTACATCGGCGCTCCCATGGCCACCACGCGTCCCTTCCCAACGTCTTCGGCTGCGCACACCACAGGCCCGGACGCATACGGGTGGTACGCGCCTCCACCGTTGGTATCAACGCTTCTCGTTCCCTCGCTGCCCACGGCGAGCACCAGCACGCCGCGGCATAGCCCGAGGTCTCCGAACCCGTCGTCAGCAATGGAGCACGCCTGGGTCATCCGGAGGGAAAGCGATGGCGCGCCCAGCGCCTGCGTGCCGGCAGGGGTCAGGTTGCACGTGATGGTGGCGCTTGCGGCCGAGTCGGTCTTCTGCTGGACCTCGTCGTCGGAGAACCTCATGGACGACCCTATAGCGGCCAGGATAGCGTTGAGCTCCCCGGGGCTGCGCGAGGGGTCGGACGCGTCTGACGAGCCCGCAAGGAGCAAGGCCCCTCCCCTTTCGATGAACTCCCGCACCGCCGCAAGCTCCTCATCATCGAATGCCGTGGGCGTCAGGGAGATCCCTGGCTCGGGGCTCGCGACGACCAGGAGCGACACGTCCTTGAGCACCTCCCGCGTTATGCGGCCCCGGTTCAGAGCGCCCTCACAGCCTTCGCGGGCAAGGGACTCGAGGAACTTCCCGCCAAACCCGCTGGCGCGGTTGTTGTGGCCTTCGTCCAGCATCACCTTCGGCAGGGTCTCCGGGAGCACCTTGAGAGGAATCGAGTACACGTTTGCGGTGTACGTCGGCATGGACGGGTCGACAACTGTGGCGCTGACCGTAACGTCGCCGCTCACAGGACACGCCCATTCGATAGAGAACGGCGCCGTCTCGCCGGGCCCAGCGTCGGCCCGCACGGCGCCTATGGGCGTACGCCCCGCGCGCGCCGTCGCCGAGAACTCGATGATGGCCCCGTGGACGGCGCTTTCGCCGAGGTTCACGACCTCGCCGCGAAGGTGCCCCAAGGCGCCCTTCTTGAGGAAGGGGGCGTCGAAGCGGAGGTCGACGATCATGAGGTCGGACGGGCTCTTCACCCATATGGGGCTGGTCACGATGATGTCCCCGTCCTTCTGCTCGGCCCGCACGTAGTACCAGTTGTATCCCTGGCTGGGGACAACGGCGAAAGCCGTGTGGAAAGACTCGCCAGGCCCGCCCGCAACCCCGTCCCCCTGAAAGGTCATGACGGCGGCCCCGCGATTCGACCTGACCTCCACCTTCTCCACGACGTCGCCGGGGTCCGGGTCGCTTATGTCGATCTCGAACTCGACCTCGCCAGGCGGAAGCACCTCCCCCATCCACCTGCCGTTGCCGGTGAATCTCGCCCGGACGTTCTTGTCCTCCGTGCAATACGTGCACATGGCCCGCAAGGCCTCCAGGAGGTCTTCGCGTGTAAGGGCCCGTGCCACCACGCCTGTCCTGGTGTCAGCCGCCGTGCCCCAGTCGGCCCTGTGGTTGTCCTGGCTATTGATGGCGCCCACGCGCCAGCCGCGGTCGAGCGCGCGGATGTACGACGCCTCGTAGAACGTGTTCCGGGGATATGGACCGGAGCCCACCTCGAGAAGCCTTATGGTCCTGTTGCCGCCAAGGGAGTACTCGAAGTCGTCCCAGTTTCCCTGCTCGTTCCTGCCCGGGTGGTTGAAGCTGGCGATGCCGTTCTTCCCCTCCATCCAGGCCACAAGGTCGTCGAAGGAGATCTGCTCGTCACGCGAACACGGCTCCGGAGCCTCGATCACGGAGATGTGGCCTGCCCCGTGGGTCCACTCGGTGCCCCTGAAAGCCACGAACCTTCCCGGCTCGCAAAACCGCCTCGCAGTCTCCACAAGGGCCTCCCAGTGGTGGGGGTTCTCGAACATGTAGTAGCCGTGCTCCGTGATTCCGAGGAAATCGAGGTCTGCCACATCCCTTGCATACGTGTACGCGTCTTCGGGCGTGAGCACCCCGTCGGAATACGAGGTGTGGGAGTGAATCTGGCCGAAGTAGAAGTGCCTGCCGGCCTCCTCGGCCGGAGCGCGCCCCGGGACAACCAGGAACACCAGGAGAACGAATATGGTGCCGGGCCACAGGCCCTTTCTCACACGTGGCATGGGTACCCTTCCCCCCAGAAAGACCGAGACCGGGGCCCGGGGCGGCTACAGGGCCGCCCCGGGCCGTGGGTCGTCTTGGCGGTCTATTTTGCCAGGAGAGCGTTGACCTTCTCTACGGCCTTGTCCAGGGCCTCCTTGGGAGTCACCTTCGCGAGGAAGGCCTCCTCCACGGCCTGGCTTATGATCTCCCTGATGTCCTGCCACTCCGCCACGTTCGGATCGGTCACCGCGAACTTGAGGGCGTTCAGGCTGGCCGCGTTCCTCGGATTGGCGGCCATCCACTCTTTCATCTCTTTCAAGTCGAGCGCCGACTTCCTCACCGGGATGTAGCCGGTGTTGATGGCCCAGTACACCGTCTGGGCAGGGCTTGTGAGCCACTTCATGAACTTCCACGCAGCTTCCTGCTCCTCGGGCGTGGCGGAACCGAACATCACGAGGTCGGTGCCGGCCACCGGGGCGGCCGGGCCTTTCTTGTAGGGTATCGGGCCGATGCCCCACTCGAACTTGTCGCCCACCGCCTTGTCGGTGTACGAATAGCTGGCCGACGAGGCGAAGTACCCGCAGGTCTTGCCTGCCCCGAAGTCAGCATCGGCATAGCCGGGGATGTAGTAGGCTACCTTGTACTTGTGAAGCATGTCCACCATGAACTGAAGCGCCTCAACGCCCTCGGGGCCGTTGAACACGGCTTTCCTTCCGGTCTCGTCGAGGTAGCGGCCGCCGTTGGTGAGAAGGAGGTTGGCGAAGTAGTCCACGTTGGGTCTCAGCACCATGCCGTGGCGAGTGATCTTGCCATCCTTCACCACTGTCGTGGCCTTTGACGCGGTGAGAAGCTCCTCCCACGTGCTGGGCGGCGCGAGGCCTGCTTCCTTGAGAGCTGTGAGGTTATGGATGTAGATGGCTACGCTCTTGTTGAACGGGAGAGTGTACATCTTCCCGTCAAACGTGCAGCCTGCGCGGAGCTGCGGCCAGAAATCCTCGATCTCCTCCTTCGACAGGCCGTCAGGCCCTGCGAAGAACTCCTGTACCGGCTTTACGGCGGCCGATTTCACATACTCGGCCACCCAGTTGCCGTACGCCTGGGCCATCGTTGGAGGCTTCTTCGCGGCAAGGGCGGCCATTATCTTCTGGTTGAGCGCGCCGTAGTTGCCCTGGTATTCGGCCTTGACGATGATGTCGGGGTTCCCCTTCTGGAACTCCTGGACGAGTTTGTCAATGGTCTTGCCGAGGGCCGACCCCATGCCGTGCCAGAACGTTATGGTCACCTTGGGTGCAGCAGAAGCGGGCGCAACCCCTGCAAGGAGCACGACGAGAAGGCCAAGGGTGATGACGCCAGCAATAGCTCTGTTCAACTGGTTTCCCTGACATGCCGCGCCGGAGGCGCGCAGATCAGGGAATCCCCCCTTTCGTGCCAGACTCGGGTGATGCGGTGTTTCATTTCCCAGTTGCTCTCCAGTTACCGTTCACACCACGATAACCACCAGAGGCCGCAGGCTAGAGTGCGCGCGCACTTTAGCCCTGCATCGAAGCCCCGCGCTCACCCCCTTTTCCCAAGGATTTCGTGCGGCCTTGCGGGGTCGGAAGACCTCAGGATTCCGGGCCGAGGGTTTCGTTTCCTCCCGCAGGCTCAAAACCTGTAAGGTGTATTAAATTCTACCTCGGCCCCTTCCATTCCTTCCAGGAAGCGACCGTTTACACCGAAATCTAGTACGTCCCATGCATGCTGAAAACACGCGCCTGGCCGCCGCGCCCCCTCACGGTCACCGCGCCACTGTGGTCGGTACGGAGCACGCGCGCTCCAGACTCTGTCAGCGACTCAAGGGTGCCCCGGGCCGGATGGCCGAATGTGTTGGGGCCAACCGATATCACGGCCCAATCCGGGGATATGGCTGGAAGCACGTCCCACGGGCAGCTCCCACGGGCGCCATGGTGGGGCACCTTGAGCACGTCTGCGTCCAGGTTGTACCCCTCTTGCACAAGCCCAGCGAGGACCCCGGGGCCCGCGTCCCCGGTGAACAGCACCTCGACACCCTGAAAGCTGACCCTCATCACTATGGATAGATCGTTCAGGTCCGTCACGGTGCCGCCATGGCCGGCCGCCGGCGGATGGAGGATCTCCATGGTAACGCCATCGCCGAGATCCACCCGTCCGCCCCGCACCACCTCAACGACCCTCACACCCCTTTCGCGGGCGAGGTCAACGAGGAGCCTGTCAAGGCCCGGCCTCACCTCCTCGGGCACCGGGGGCTTGAGCACCGCCTGCACCCCTACGCGCCGGATCACCTCCAGGAGCCCCCCGACGTGATCCTGGTGCGGGTGGGTGGCCACCACGATGTCGAGGCGTCTCAGGCCGCGCCGTGCAAGGTATGGCACCACGACCTCCGCGCCGGGGTCGCGCCCGGGCCCGGACGTACCTCCTCCGTCCACCAGAACCGTGCGGCCCGATGGGCTTCGAATGAGGGCCGAGTCGCCCTGACCAACCGAGAGAAACACCACCTCGAGATGGCGAGGCCCCACGGCAGCAACCCACACAACTGCTGTGGCGGCACACGCCGCAAGCACCGGCAGGTGCCTGCGTATCGCCCCCAGGGCGCGCCGCAGTGGCCTGGGGGCACCTGTGGTGACCAGAACGACGTAGAAACCGAGGACCGCCCACAGTGGGGGCCGTGCAACTGCCAGCGCCGCAAAGGGCAAGCGCGCGAAAAGGGCTATCACCCATTCGAGAGCGTAGAGAACGAGCGAAGTGGCGGCATTGAGCACATATGCTGCGGGCAGGTAACAGGTCCCCACGAGGCCCGCTCCGAGCCCTGTAACCACCGCCATCCCTGCAAGCGCAACGCAGGGAACGTTGGCGATGATAGCGACGGGCGATACCTGCCCGAAGTACCATGCGGCGAGGGGCGTCGCCCCGGCCTGTGCTGCCACCGACACCGAGAGTGGCCCGGCCGCCACCGCGGGGAGGGCGCGGAAGGTTCGCCGCAAGCGGGGGGACAGGTGCAGGACGCCAAAGACCACAGCGAAGGACATCTGGGCGCCAGGGTCGAACACCATGAGGGGATTCTGGATCACCATCAGGAGGCCGGCAAGGCACATGGCGCCGAGGGCGCTCACAGGCCGTCGCATAAAGCCGGCGACTCCGGCAACGGAGAGCATGGCCGCCGCCCTTACGACCGACGGCCGCATTCCGCACGCGGTCGCATACAGCCAGACCCCGACCAGGGCGGGCGCCAGAGCCGTGCCTCCTCGCAGCCCAAGGCCTGCGACCATACCACACATCACAGATGCAACGAGGCCGACGTGCAGGCCTGATACGGCGAAAAGGTGGGCTGTGCCCGTAGCCTGGAGCATGTCGCCTATCTCCTCGGGGCGCCCACCGAAGAGCATGCCCGACAGGATAGCAGCTTGCCTGGCCGGCAGCGTGGCTCGGGTGACCGCGATCATGTGATCCCGGAAGACGGTGCCCATCGCGGCGGCCGCCCCGGGCCGCTCCAGCCGCTGGATGCGGAGGTCGCTGGCGCTGCGCACGTATAGTGTCCCAGATATGCCTCGGCTCCCAAGGATGACCGTCATGTCGGGCTCGCCGGGGTTGGCAGGGGGCCGCGGCGGGTAGAGCCGCCCCGACACCCGCACCCTGGTGCCCGACACGAGCCCGCCCGGCGCCTGCCCGTGGCCGTCCACGACAACAAGCACCCGCACTCCCCGGATCGCGGGATCGCCGTTCGCCGAGTCTACTCTCAGAGTCGCGCGCCAGCGGCCATCCGGCGCCGTCTCCGGAGTGCCCACGACGACCCCGACAAGCTCGAGAGTTCGCGCCGAGGCATACCGCTCGAACGCCTGGTGGCATGGCCGGGGGACGAGCGCCACCTTCATCGCCAGCGCACCGGCCAGGAGCACGCACGTCCATAACGCGAGGCTCCGGGGGCCGGGCCCCGGAGCCCTCCCTCCGGCTCTACGCCTCATGCCCCAGGTGCCTGCGGCAAGCACGACCGCCGCCATGCCAGGGACGCACACGGCACCCCACGCCTTCATCATGGCAGCTCCGGCGGAGAAGAGCACCAGCGCGAAAAGGAGAACGCCATCTCTTTGCACGGTCACCCGACTCCCCTACCCGACGTCGCGTCCGGCGCGCGCCTCAGTACACGACGACGAGGTGCTTTAGCGCCTCGTACTTCCTGGGCCCTACCCCGGGCACATCCATTAGCTGCTCGGGCCTGTCGAACCTCCCTATTGCAGCCCGGTGCTCTACTATCCTCTGGGCAAGCGCAGGCCCTATGCCGGGCAGCGTGTCCAGCTCGGCGAGGCCTGCTGTGTTGATGTTGACACGCATACCCCCCGCTGGAAGAGACGAGGAAGTCACCTCGCCTGGAGGCGGCGTCTTATCCGCCCCTGCGGGCCCCTGGGCGATGCGAGATGCGCCTGCCGCCGCACCGCCCTGGCCTGCGCCAGGCGCCTGAGCGGGCTTTGCCGGAATATACACCTGCGCTGAGTCGGACAGGACTTGCGCCATGTTCACAAGCTCAGGGCATGCCCCGGGCGCAAGGCCGCCTGCGAGCCGCACTGCGTCGGCGACGCGTGATCCGGTTGGAAGCGTGTACACGCCGGGGTGCACCACCGCTCCACAGACGTGCACGGTGACGTCAATTTCCGCCGATGAGCTCTTCACCGCCTCCTCTCTTTCCGCCGCCTCGGCCCGCTCGCTGCCGGCAGGCGACGGCCCGGGCGCTATCACCACATCGCCCCCGCTGAGCCGCCTTGCGGCAAGCACGACGCCTCCGATGCCGAACCCGACCAGCAGCACAGCTACAACGAACCTCTGCCGTCGCGAGAGATCGAACACCTCACCCACCCCCACGGTTCTTATTTGCCTTTCTTCATAGGGCTTCAAGATGTGGCGAGGATTTCCTGTTATGGCAGACTAGCCCATGGGGATGGTTTGTGGGCAGATTCAAGCCCCCGGCAACAACAACGCCCCCCATCCCATCGGATGGAGGGCGTTGTCCGAGACATCACGTGTGCCAGTAAGGCGCTAAAAATGGTGGAGACGATGGGAATCGAACCCACGACCTCGTGAATGCCATTCACGCGCTCTCCCAACTGAGCTACGTCCCCAGACACATGATCGCATATCTGGTTGCCTACCACGGCTAACTGCGATTATAGCAGACAATCCCGGTCAAGTCAAGAACCGCGAGCCTCGCCGCGTACCTCACCCGGGTTTACCTCGGCCCGGCTCCCCACCTCCGGGGAGCCTCTATAGAGGCGCTCCAGGTCGTAATACTCTCGCTCACGAGCATGGAATATGTGGACCACCGTGTCGGCGTAGTCCAGGATGATCCACCCGGCCTCCACGGTGCCCTCCCTGTGCCGTGGGAGCACACCCTGCTCCTTCAGCTCGCGCAACACCGCATCGGCGATGGCCTTGACCTGCGTGCGCGACGTCCCGCTCACGATGACAAAGTAATCGGCGATTATCGTCAGGTCCTGGACATCGAGCAGCAACACATTCTGAGCCTTTTTCGCCTCGGCAGCGGCACGAGCTATCTCGGCGATGGATAGTGGGTCTATACCTGCCCGCCTCCCTGTTCGCGTCAATCCCATATCGAGCGCTGGCGAACCTCGCGCCGCGCCAGGCCTCTTTACCTCGGTCTTGAGCCCACCCCGGCGCCGCGTCAGCGTCACAGGCTACCTAGAAGTCCGCTCCAAAACCCTTCGTTCTTCAGTGGACGCGATTCTTACACGCCGTCTATCAGGGCGTACAGGACGCCTTGGCCGGCTCAAGGTGCCTTTTGAAGCAGGCCTCTAGTACCTCGACTGGCGCGGCCTTGCCTCGTTGACAATGATCTGCCTGCCGCCGAGCTCGGTGCCGTTCATGGCTGCCACCACACGTTCAACATCCTCGTCGTCAACCTCGACAAACCCGAACCCACGCGACCTCCCCGTCTCTCTGTCGGTAATCACTCTGGTGCTCTTGACATCCGCCACCGCCCTGAACGCCTCGTTAAGATCGTCCTCGCTCACCGACCAGGGAAGGTTCCCCACATACAGGGTCTTGGTCACCACATACCACCTCCGGCTTATTATGAACGAAAAACCAAGGTTGCAAGATACCTTGGTTCTCCATCCGCACAAATATTCAGATCGTGGTGCGGCCCCGCTTCCCCGAGCCTGGCCGCTGTGCTGCATATCGGCTCTGATTACCCCCGATCGGACCCCGCCTACGGAAAGACCTGAACCACGGAAACCCGCAAAACACGGATACACACCGCTGGGGACTTTTCAATTGGGTTGGGTCTGCACGCGCCGGACCGCACGTGCGCTAGCCGCCTTATGGCACCAGGCCTGACCTCCAGCTTCTAGATTCTCCAGCTTCTGCATTTCAACGATGATATTATACCACCCTCTGTGCGCCATGTAAACGGCCACCTGGCCCGTCATCGCAGAAAATCGCACCACGTTACAGGTACAGCCCGGCCTTTCGTATGTAGTTTTCCACGCTTTCGGGCAGAAGATAGCGAATAGCGTCTCCCTGTCGCACACGCGCCCTGATATCAGTGGACGAAATCGCGAGGGCAGGCACCTCCACAACGAAGATCCCGTGGGTTGAGATGCCGCGCGCCCGCTCAAGCTCAGCCTCCAGGCGCGTCGTGCAGTAACCTGGCCGGGTCGCCACAATGAACGCGCACATCCTCAGCAGTTCGTGGGCCTCCTTCCAGGTGAATATCTCCACCGCCGCGTCCGCCCCGGTGATGAAAAACAGCTCCGTGGCCGGCTCGCACCTGGACTGGAACTCCCTCACCGTGTCCACTGTGTAGGACGGCCCTGGCCGGTCCAGCTCCATCCGGGACACCTCGAAGTGGGAGTTGGTGGCGGTCGCAAGGACGGTCATCATGTAGCGGTCCCTGCCAGGCGATATCTCCACCCCATGCTTGTGAGGAGGGGTGCCCGATGGCACAAACACGACCATATCCAGGTGAAACTTGACCCTTGCCACCTCCGCCGTGACCAGGTGCCCGTAATGGACAGGGTCGAATGTGCCGCCCATGATGCCGAGCCTGTGAACCTTCGAGATGTCTCTCTTCAGAAAGGCGTTTCCCTGTGCCACCACGGGACCTCCTGCCGCTAGCCTTCTTTCGCGCACACAATACCAGCCAGGGCGCCGACCAGCTCGCGCACGCCCTCGCCGGTCACTGCCGAGATGGCGTGGACCTCGAGACCTCGGGCCGCGAGCGCCTCCCGGACCCTGCCCAGGCGACCCCTGGCCTGCGGCAAATCGATCTTGTTCGCCGCCACCACCGTCGGACGCGTGGCTAGCTCCGGGCTGTAGAGGCGCAGCTCGTCCTCGATCACCTCGAAGTCGTGCACCGGGTCCCTCTCCTCGGCCGCAAGGTCGAGGACATGGACGAGGACACGCGTGCGCTCCACGTGCCGCAGGAACTCATGCCCGAGCCCGGCCCCGCCATGAGCGCCCTCGATGAGCCCCGGGATGTCAGCCACGACGAAGCTCCTGCCATCTCCGACATCCACGACCCCCAGGTTGGGGACGAGCGTGGTGAAGGGGTAGTCAGCGATCTTCGGCCTTGCGGCGGACATCCACGATATCAACGTGGACTTGCCCACATTGGGCAGGCCGACCAGGCCCACGTCTGCCAGCAACTTCAGCTCGAGCTCGAGCCAGCGCTCCTCGCCTGCAATGCCCGGTTGGGCGTAGCGCGGCGCCTGTCTTCTCGGGGTGGCGAAGCGGGCGTTGCCCCTTCCGCCCTTTCCGCCCCTCGCGACAACCGCCGACTGCCCCGGCGATACGAGGTCCGCCACCACCTCGCCGGTGGCGGCGTCGCGCACCACCGTGCCCGGTGGTACCCTCACCACCTCGCCCGCACCGTTCCTTCCGTGCTTGTCCGCCCCGGCGCCCGGGTGGCCGTTCTCCGCCCTGTAGCGCTTCCTGTGCCGGAAGTCCATGAGGGTGAGCATGGAGCCATCCGCTTCGACTATCACGTCGCCGCCGTCGCCGCCGTCACCGCCGTCGGGTCCCCCGGCGGGAACGTACTTCTCCCGGCGAAAGCTCACAGCCCCTTTTCCGCCGTCTCCGGCCTTTACGTAGATCCTGGCGGTATCCACGAACATGTGGTTCACCTCAGCCGTATCTTTCCCCGGCGCGCCGCACGGCAGCCGCCTGGACCCGCTGCAACCGCGCCGCCGGGCGCACGCGCCCGCTGCTATGTTCGACGCCGCCCCGGCTTTCCCTGCCTGGCGCCGCCGCGGGGCTACTGCGGTCTCTTCGCGCGTAAGACAGCCCCTCGCAAGCAGTTCTACACGCCTGCGAGGGGCCACATGCTCAGAGCCGGAGGATGACCCGGATAACGCGGACGGCGCCAACGCCCGGTAGCAGATGCAGGCACCCTCCGCCTTCCGCCGGCCGAACTAGGAGGTCAGGGCCTCCACGGGGTACACACTGACGCGCTTTCCGTCCCTGCCGCATCGCTCGTACGCAACGCGACCGCTGACACGGGCGTAGAGGGTGTCATCGCCACCCACTCCAACGTTCACGCCCGGGCGTATTCTGGTGCCCCGCTGCCTCACGAGGATGCTCCCGGCAAGGACCACCTCGCCGGCGTGCTCCTTCACACCGAGCCTCTTCGACCTCGAGTCGCGACCGTTTCTCGAGCTGCCAACGCCTTTCTTGTGAGCCATCCGCCTACACCTCCCCGCCGTCAGAAGAGCTCGCGGGCGCCTCCGTGGGAGCTTCCGTGGGGGCCTCGGCAGCCTGCGGTTGGACGCTCTGTATCCGCACCTCGGTGTACGGCTGCCTGTGACCGTGGCGCCTCCTGTAGTTCTTCTTCGCCTTATACTTGAACACCAGTATCTTCCTGGCTTTCCCCTCGGAGACCACCGTGGCCGTGACCTTCGCGCCGGGAACATGTGGCGCCCCTACGGTCACACCGCCGCCATCGTCATCCGCAACCATCAGCACCCGGTCGAACTCCACGACCTCGCCAGGCTTCGAGGCGAGCTTCTCAACACGGAAGGTATCGCCCTCTTTCACCCGGTACTGTTTGCCGCCTGTCTCGATCACCGCATACATGTTGTTACCTGCGTCTCCTCTCGCATCGACTCGCCGGGGCCAGGCACGCGGAGGGCTTTTCGCCCCGCGTTTTTCGTTGGCAGCCCGCCCCGAGCGGCATGGCGACACGCGCCCACATTCGCGAGTTTACCACAGCCCGCGCCGCCCTGTCAAACGCCGCCGTTGCCCGTTCCTGCCTGAAGGCCGGCCGCGCCGGCCGGGCCTGGCCCGCCTCCTGCCGTGTCTCGAGGCTTCGCCCGGGCGTACGTGCGAAAGACCTTCCCTATCTCGACCTTCACTCTCTTGCCGACGAGCTTCCCAGCACCGTCGATGTCCACGATATACCCGTCGATACGGGTGATCCCGTTGGTCGGGTTCGATGCATGGGGCTCCTGCACCTCGACCTCGAGGATGTCCCCCACGCTCACAGGCAGCGCGCGCTTCTCCACCTCATCTCTCGTTCCTGTGGCCACCACGTCCATGTCCTCGATATGCAGCGCCGGGTTGCCTTTGACATAGATGACCTTGCCCGTCTCCTGCTCGATCCGTGAGAGGTTGCTCCCGCCCTGGCCTATGAGGAGCGCCGCCACGCTCGGGTGCAGCGACACAAGCATCGCCTCCTCGGCCTGCCTTGCCGCCATGCGCCTTATCTCCTTTTCCGCGCGCAGGGCAAGGGTCTCCTCCGAGAGCACGCGGCCGCGCCCGTCGCAGTACGGGCACGGACGCGAGAGCACGTCCTCCAGGCCGGGGCGGGTCTTCTTCCGCGTCATCTCGAGGAGGCCGAGGTGGGTGAACCCCAGCACAGTGGCGCGGGTCTTGTCCTTGCGAAGCTCCTCTTCGAGCCGCCTTATGACCTGCTGGCGCGCGTCCTCGGAGTCCATGTCGATGAAGTCGATGATGATGATGCCCCCGATGTTCCTCAGCCTGAGCTGGTGGGCGATCTCGCTCGCGGCGTCCAGGTTCGTCTTCAGCACCGTGTCCTGCAAGTTGGTGGTGCCGATAAACCGGCCCGTGTTCACGTCGATGCTCGTGAGAGCCTCCGTGTGGTCGAACACCAGGTACCCGCCGCACGAAAGCCACACCCTGTGCCGCAGCGCCTTCTCGATCTCATCCTCGATGCCGTAGCGATCGAAGATGGGTCCGTCTCCGGCGTAGTACTTGAGCTTGCCCTTGAGCTGGGGGGACATGATGTTCAAGAGGTCCCTTGCCTTCTCAAACTCGTGGGAGTCATCCACGGTGAACTGGTCCACGTCTTCAGAGAACAGGTCCCTCATTATGCGGTAGATGAGGTCATAGTCGCGGTGTAAGAGGGCCGGCGCCGGGGTGCGCCGGGCCCTGGTCTTGATGCGCCGCCATAGCTTCACGAGGAACGCGATCTCCTGCGATATCTCCTTCTCATCCTTCCCCTCGGCGGCTGTGCGGACGATGACCCCGCACCCCCGGGGCTTGGCCCTTGCGGTGGTCTTCTTCAGCCGCACGCGCTCCTCGTCGTTGGAGATTCGCCTCGACACCCCGATGTAGTCCACGGTGGGCATGAGCACGACGTATCGCCCTGGAAGCGTAACCTGGGTTACCACCCGTGCCCCTTTCGTCCCGATGGGCTCTTTCGTGATCTGGACGATTATCTGTTGGCCTTCCTTCAGGATGTCCTTTATTGACAGCGCCTTCACGTCATCCACGTCGAGGTCGTCGAACTGCCCTTCCCTCGCCTTGAGCGCGTCATCCACATACAGGAAGGCGTTGCGTTCGAGCCCCACGTCAACGAAGGCCGCCTGCATGCCGGGGAGCACGTTCTCCACGCGGCCCTTGTATATGTTCCCCACATATCTCTGGTGCGCCTGTCTCTCGATCTGGATCTCTACCAGGTGACCATCCTCTATCACAGCGGCCCGGGTCTCGCCCGGCCGCGCGTTCACCACTATTTCCTTGGACATTCGTTTTCACTCCTCAAAATAAGTCCCCTGTGGGGAAACCTGGGGCCTGGCACTCGCTCCTCCGCCGGGCCGCTCAGGAGAGAGGGTATAGCCTGCCGTCTCTCTCCACATAAAGCTCCTTCCGCGCGATCCTCGCGGGGCGCGCCTCCGGCGGCAGGCCTGCCCGCATCGCGATAGCCCGCGCCACGTCGTGGGGCCGCGCGTGTCCCCCGCGCCCGGCGGCGACCAGCATATAAACGCAAGCAACGCCGTCACCAGGCTCGAGGCGAAGATCGTAAACCAGGGGTCTCAGGTTCAACTCCCTCACGCCCTTGGGCGTTACACGTGAAACCAACACCGTATCTGCCTGCACCAGCCCCCGGATGGCGCCTTCGATGGCTTCCGGCCCCCCGCCGATGTCGTCCAGGCGAAAGTCAACCTCATACGACGCGGCGCGGACCACCGAATCGGGCGCCGGCCCGCCGGGAGGCAGCATGACACACGAAACGAGGTCGATCCCCGGTGGCAACACGCCCTCGAGGCTCCTTGCGACATCATCCGCGCCGGGGCTCGCCCGAAGGTCAACGTCAACGATCTCGCACTCGCTCTCCACCCCGACGGGCAGCGCCGGTGAAAATGACATCCGCGGGTGCGGGTGGAATCCCTCTGTGAGCGCCACCGGCAGGCCTGCCCGCCTTATCGCCCTCTCGACGGTGCGGATGAGATCGAGATGGGACATGAACCTCGCGTGCCCTGTCTTGGTCAACCTGAGCCTGGCGACAGCGCGCGGCCTGCCGGAAGAGGAGCCTTTGGCCCCTTCCATCAGGACACCCCCTCAACAGGCCGTTCAAGGATGCGCGGAGCCACTTTCAGTTGAGGGCAAACCCCGCACTTCACGCACTTCCCGAGGCGGCAGTCAGGGGTCGGCACGCCGGATGCCGCCCTCCTGGATTCATCCACAAGGTAGTCCCTGGACACCCCCGCGCTGAGATGGTCCCACGGCAGCACGTCATCGTAGCTCCAATGCGAATTGGCGTAAGACCCCGGGTCAACGCCCGACCTTGCGAACGCCTCCCGCCACCTCTCGAAGCGAAGCCCCTCGTGCCACGCGTCGAACCTGCACCCGAGGCCGGCCGCCGTCTGGAGCACCGGCGCGAGGCGTCTATCGCCCCTGGCGAACACGGCCTCGAGGAAGCTCGCCTTGACGTCGTGCCACGCCAGTTTCAGGCCCCGCCCGCGCAGGTGGTGCTTGAGGTAGTCCTGTTTCGCAACGAGTTCCTCCATGGAGTCCTGAGGGTGCCACTGGAACGGCGTGTGGGCCTTCGGCACGAAGGACGAGATGCTCACCGTGACCTGCGGCGGCCTCGACGAGCCTGCGCGACGCAACTCGGCCCTCCCGCACGCCAGCACCTCCTTCGCCAGGTCCACTATGCCCGCAAGGTCCTCCTCTCTCTCGGTGGGAAGGCCGATCATGAAATACAGCTTGATCGCCTGCCACCCGGCGGCGAAGGCCGCCCTTGCCGCCTCCAGCAGATCATCGCGGGTGACGCCCTTGTTGATGACGTTCCGGAGCCTCTCGGTCCCTGCCTCGGGAGCAAAGGTCAGCC
>DKEX01000031.1:0-2584 GCA_002452295.1 Firmicutes bacterium UBA6811
GAGAGCAGGCCGCCGGTAATGGTCTTCTTGCCTCCCGAGAAGGGGGTGGCGTCCTCGGGCGCGACGAACCTGTCGGCGCCGGAGCGCCAGTCAACGACCTCGTTCGCTGCGTTCTTGCCCACTTCCACAGCGTAGATTCCGGCGAGGGTGAGAAGAAACCACCCGGGCGCAAAGCGGCCCGTGTCTGCATAAGCCAGCGCCGCGGCTACGAACATGGGCACCGTCGATGCGACCCATATCTTCGGGTCGGCAAGCTGGACGAGCCCGCGCAGGCGCCCTGAGGTTGATGAAGACGGAAGAGACATGGGTCCTTACCTCCTTGGGGATGCTGCGATGTGCGGTTGGGACGGTTAAAGAAAGCCAGCGTTCCCCGGCGGCAGGTCCCGGGGCCGGGCCTGTCAATCATTATAGCCTCATAACGCAGAGCGGACAATGCCAATGTGGGCAACTCTTGGGGCGCCGGGACGCGTTATCGCGAATGTGCAGCGCGGCACGTTGCTCGTGTCGGGCTCGTGTCGGATAGTACCCTGGGTGATGCCGGGGGAATTTGAGCGAGTGGTCTTCATACTTCACCAGGCCGATGCTATAATGTTTCCTGGAATGCCTGCCCCGGCCCGGCCAGTCGTAGCATCCCCGGGGCGGCGGGATCACGGTCTGGACACGTAACACTACATAAAGGAGACGTGGTAAGCGTGGCGCAGAAAAACGCGAGGAAGCACATTCGCACCGTAAGCGAGGGCTCAACAAGAGCCGGCCTTGCCGGGGGCGGATGCAAGGAGTGCCAGGCGTCATGCCAGTCGGCGTGCAAGACCTCGTGCACCGTCGGCAATCAGGTGTGCCGGCAGCGTGGGAAGTGACCTCTCGTGAGCCGGAGACGGCGGCGACGCTCAAGGCGGGGAGGCGTCGGAGCAGGCTCCGGGAGGCTGAGGAGCTTGAGGAGGCTGAGCCGGGAAGGCTGAATATCGAAGGCTGGCAGGAAATGCAGAAGGAAGCTAACTGGCACGTATTCTCGATACTGGGGACGAACCTTCTTCTTGACGTGAAGACAGGTGGTCTTCACGAACTCGACGACGTAGCCCACGATGTGGCTATTGCCTACGGAGCCCCCAGGGACGAGGTCGTCCGAAAGCTCGGGCCGGTTCATACGGACGAGGCCGTAGCCGAAGCATATGACGAGATCGACGAGATGGTGGCCGACGGCCGCCTTTCTCATCCTTTCGCTCCGGACGAGCCATACGAACCCGCCGGCGAGGTGCTCGTCAAGGCGCTCTGCCTTCACGTCGCGCACGACTGCAACCTCCGGTGCCGGTATTGTTTCGGCAAAACCGGGAGCTTCGGCATGACAAGGGAACTCATGCCGGAGCGAGTGGCGAAGGCGGCGATAGACTTCCTGCTCGCGAGGTCAGGCGGGCGTCGCAACCTCAACGTGGACTTCTTCGGAGGCGAGCCGCTCCTCAACTTCGGGGTGGTGAGATCCGCCGTTGAGCACGGCCGGGCGGAAGCGGCACGGCTAGGGAAGCGCATCGAGTTCACGCTGACCACCAACGCCGTCCTCCTCGACGACGACGTGGCCCGGTTCCTCAACGACAACGACATGCTCGTGGTGCTCAGCCTCGACGGCCGCAAGGAGACGCACGACAGGATGCGAGTTGCGCCCGGGGGCGGCGGGAGCTACGATGAGGTCGTCCCCAGGGTGAGGCGCTTTATCGCCAGCCGCCCGCCCGAGTCGTACTTCGTGCGCGGCACCTACACCAGGGCGAACCTGGACTTCGCGTCCGATGTCATGCACCTTGCGGACCTTGGTTGCCGGAGCATATCCGTGGAGCCCGTGGTCGGGGCGCGCGATGCCTCGTATGGGATCCGTGCCGACGACCTCGACGCCATCGGCAGGGAGTACGAGCGTCTGGCCGCGCTCTTCCTCGAGCGACATGCCCGGGGAGAGGGGTTTTCGTTCTACCACTNNTCAACGTGGACCTGGACGGCGGACCATGCCTTGCACGGCGCCTTGCCGGGTGCGGCGCGGGCGCGGACTACCTTGCTGTGGCGCCCGATGGCAGCATCTACCCGTGCCATCAGTTCGTGGGGCAGCGGGACTTTCTCATGGGCGACGTGTTCAAGGGGGAAGTGGACCAGGCGCTCGTGGAGAGGTTCCGGGGCGCGCATGTGTACACGAAGCGCGGCTGCGCTGAGTGCTGGGCGCGGTTCATGTGCAGCGGCGGGTGCCACGCAAGCGCCTACGCTTCATCGGGCGATATCCTCACCCCTGACCCCGTCGCGTGCGGCATCCAGAAGAAGCGCATCGAGTGCGCGCTGGCTGTGCAGGCCTTGCGAGATGTACATGCCGCGTCGTGACCAGGCAGCCGCGGCCGTACCCTGTCTCGTCTTGCCATCTCGTGGTATCATCTGGTGTGGAAGCGGGGTGGACAGAGTGCGTCGCCTCTCCTCGGGTCATCCCGGGGCAAGAGTTCCGTGATCCCATCTGGAAGCTTACGCCGTTCATCCAGACTCTAGGCAGATCGCCAGAAATCCGCGCTGCCTTTCAGCGTGCAGGGGATCTCCAGGGTTGCCGGTGTTGCACTCCGGG
>DKEX01000031.1:2621-5357 GCA_002452295.1 Firmicutes bacterium UBA6811
GGCAACCCTGACACCCTCAAGAAAAGTGGCGAAAACTTATGGCGCCATACTTGGAGCGCGAGGGCGCGTCCTTGACGTCCCGGCGCCCCGGCGCGACGCCGGGCCTACACCACCAGGCCCAGCATTCTGAGAAATCCCATGCCGAGATAGATCCCGAGACAGAGGAATACGGCTGCGATGGCTGTTCTGATGGCCGCTGCGTGGCGCTTCGTCAGGGCGGCCAGGCGCTCGGAGGTTGTGCCCAGGCTGACTAGGGCGACGGCAGAGAGCATCGGAGCAACGAATGCAACATTGTACAGGACCAGCATGCCGGCCGGGCGCCTCGCGTCGTCCGCAGTCTGCAGCATATACAGGATCGTGGGAAGGTAGAGCTGCCCTGTGCACACGAACTCCGTGGTCGCGACCACCGCTCCGGTCAGCAGGGCCGCGGCGGCCAGGTAGGGCGACGCGGACGCCCGCTTGATGGCAGCATGGGCGAGCCTCGTGAGGCGGCGCGGGAGTCTGAGCTTCACTGCCGAAGGGGCACCTGAGCAGACCTGCACGAGGTCGTGAACGGTGAGCCCTGCGAGCAAGAAGCACAGGACGGCCGCCACGAGGTACACCGCCCGGTGCAGGAACGACACGCTCCTGAGCAGGGACATGGTACTGAGGATTCCGAGGCCTGCCGCAAGGTACGTCGCGAACACCCCTATCGCGAATGCAAAGCCCGTCAAGACGATTTGACGCCTGCTCCTGCCCACGAACGTCAGGTATGATACAAAGAAAATGAGGATGGCGAATGCGCACGGATTGATCCCGTCTGCAAACCCTGCGGCGGCAATGACAAGTGCGCTGAGCATGCTTCCTTCCCGCTCGATTGCGAGGCCCGCAGCCTCGATCTCCTCCGCCCCCACCTGAACAGGCGTCGTGTCCGGGCCATCGCCGTCCAGCGCCTGCAGGAGATTCTTGAGGGTAATCTCCTCCCCTACCAGGTGTCGAGAACCGATGAAGACTGCCGGTACGTAGTCGCTCACCTGTCGCGGGACGCCTGCAGCTTCTGCGAAAGCCCTGTGCAGTGCCTGGTTGCGGCCGAAGACCACGTCGTGCTCGATTATGCGCACCTCGGGCCTGACTGCCACGAGGCGCGCAAGCTCTAGCCGCACGATCTCGCAGCTCGGACACATTGAGCTGTAGAAGTAGTGGATCTCGAGGGGTGGGTTAGCGCTGTCACGTGCAGGTGGTGAAGCAGCGCCCCCAGGGGCACTCGAGTGAGCAGGGCCCCATGTGCAGCCCGCCGCGAGCAGCACGGCAACAAGACCCGCGAACACGATCGTGCGCGCGGGGATTCCCGGTCCGCCCGAACGGTGATTGCTTCTCTCACGCATGCGTCACGTCACCTTCCGACCCGTGTTCGGCCGCAACATGGCTGAGTGTGGCGCGGCGGGGATGTCCGAGAGCTGGTGGAATTCCAGATAGCGGCTCCCGGCTTCATTATGGTAGGACGGAGGTCGGCAGACAAGGAAGGATCCACCAATGTCAGCATATCACAGGAAGGTCAAGAATGAAAGGGCCACCAGGACCGGAGACGTCGCCGGTGTGGATGGGGCGGTCTACAGCTTGGACTCCCGACTCCCTTGCAAGTATCGAGACGCTTGGAAAAGCCAAGCTCATGGTTCCGATTAACAACCGCCGAGCCATCTTGTGACATACAATTAAGGATACGCGAGGCGGTTCCCGCCGACTGCAGAGGCGCCCCAGGACAGGGCCAACTCCTCCGGCTATAGCCCAAATGAGGGACCGGCTTCTCCGTGCATCCCGGAAGGATCATATGCCAGTGTGCCGAAGATACCGTGCGGGACGGTGCCCCGATGAAGAGGCGAACGGCCGCCGATGACACGGTGCGATAAGGAGAGGCTGTGGTGCGCGCAACAGCGGCCCGGTGACGTTCCCGCTGTCCCCGGCTTCAGGCGGCGGACCAGGGAGGATTGGAAATGATACAGGCCTTATTCTGCGACCTGTTTGAGACCATTGTCACTGAATTCGATCCGCACTGGAAACCCGGGGCGACCATTGCCGACGAGCTCGGCGTCAACGCGAAGCTCTTCGCCATGGAATGGAGCACCCGGAGAGACAAGCGGATGGTCGGGGGCTACCCGGATTTCCGAAGCGCTCTGCGTGATATCTGCCGGGCTCTTGAGCACCCTGTTGATGAAGGCGTTCTCAGACGAATTCACCAGGAGCGACTGGCTCGGTATGCAAGGGTGTTTGCCAAGATCGACGACAAGGTGGTCCATGTTCTCAAAACCATCAAAAGGGCCGGGCTCAAGCTCGGCCTCATCAGTAACTGCACGCCTGAAGAGGTGGCGGCGTGGCATACCTGTTGCCTTGCCGAGACCTTTGATGATGCCGTCTTCTCGTGGCAGGTCCAGCATGCAGAGCCTGATGTCAGCGCCGGTGCGATCTGACGTTGATGTGGGCGGGATTTCCGGTTGAAGGTGGCATGTCTCCGGGGGCCGTCAGGGGGGAGGGTGGTAGCCGGGGGTTTGGTTTTACCCGAGTGGGAGCAGGATAGCTGCAAGTGGAGTGGAAGAAGGGAGGAAAGCAAAAAGTGAGCGAGAAGGCGGGCATGCTGAAGAGGGAACCCCTTCTCGCTCACACAGGTAGAGGTGAAGTACCTCAACCATGCCTATCGTAATCCCACTTGCTAACCGAGTCAATAGCTATCTTGCTGCCTCTCGGCTTTCGATATAGCCTTCC
>DKEX01000090.1:0-8146 GCA_002452295.1 Firmicutes bacterium UBA6811
GACCCCACAGGTCGAAGTGTGCTCCACCTTCCCGCTGGAGTCCAGGGTGGCTGCCCCGTCTATGCCGTGGTCAGGTTTTGGCAAGAAGCGCTGGCTACAATTCAACTTGGCCCGGCAACGGATTTGGCCCTCGGCGTAGAGATGAGGCTCGGGGGTCGGCGGCCCCGTGAAGAAGAGCCGCAACTACAGACGGAGGTGACGGGACTTGAAGGCTGGTTGGCGAACCAGCACGTTTGCCGCCCTGTGGGTATCCGGCAAATTGCTCGCCGCGCTTGGCGTTCTTCTGAGCATCCTTCTTTTCTCCTCGCTCGCTCTCGCGGACGGTGAGACGCGGCCCGCAACGCAGAAAGAGAAGGAGTTCTACAAACTCGTGATGGACACATTCGCGAAAGCCGTGCCCCCTGGTCCAAAGGGCGTAGATCTGCCCATGGGGATGCTCGAGCGTGACCCCGATGACCTCGCCTTTGTTCTCGAAGATCAGGACGTAGTCAACGTAGTCGAGGCTTCCGAGATCCTCGTAGCGGTCCGTCCAGACGTCAACAAGCCTGGCGATATCCACGACATTCGAGGTCGCGAGGCTGCCATTGTGGCTGGGGGAGTACAGGACCACCTCGCAGATGCCCCTGGACGGCCTCACCTGGTAGAGGTCGTCCCCTTCCACGGACGGCTCGGGTGGCGTGCGGCAGAACGACGGGAACTTGTTCTCGAAGACCACTATCTCGTAGTCCTCCGCCGGCACCTCCGTGGGATGGGCCCCGGGGCGCGTCGGGCACAGCGGGCAGAAGTCTGCGGGCGGATGGTATGTCCTGTCCTGGCGGTGGGTGGCGGTCACGATCCACTCTCCGAGGACCGGGTTCCAGCGAAGCTCAGACACCCTGAGCCCCCTCCCCTCTTCGGCACCGGGACGGCGGCCGCAGGTTGCGGGGCGCCCAGATCCGCCCATGCCGCGGAACGCGCTCGGATCGCCTCGCTCGGCTGGCGCGGCCGGCCCCCCCCCCGGCTCACCCGGACACTCGAAGCTATAGTAGATGAGATGGCGCCCGTCGTCCTTCATAATGCGCTTCTTGACCATCCGGCCTTTGAGAGTGCACGTTCTGCTATGAATCCGCCTTCACCATACACGCCCCTCATCCCTTCTCGAGGCTCTTGCACTCGCTCCCCCGCCCCCCGTCCCCTGACGCCCTGCCTCGCCGCTGCTCGCTCTGCAGAGGGTACTCTCCTCTCTTCCGCAGGGTTTTGTACATGGCGAGCAGGTTCTCGACAGGCGTCCTGGCCTGGACATTGTGGACGGGGTTGAACATGAAGCCACCACCGGGGCCGAATACCCTCACGCGCTCGCCGACCTCACGCCTCACATCCTCGGGCGTTCCGAAAGGCAGGGTCTTCTGGGTATCCACGCCCCCGCCCCAGAATGTCACCATAACGCCAAATTCCTTCTCGAGATCAGCAGTATCCATGTCGGCTGCCGAACACTGTACCGGGTTTGTGATGTCGAACCCCGCATCGATGAAGTCCGGAATCAGTGGCCGCACCGCCCCACACGAGTGGATGAGGGTCCTTCATGACGGCAATCACAGCAATAGCCGTGATCCCCCACTCGCGGTAGTATAGACGCACCTGGTTTTACCCAACGACGCCAACCCTCTGGGAAACATCCTCGGAGGTAAGGTGATGCATTTGATGGATGTAGCCGGGGCCATAGCGGCCTCCCGCCATTCAAACTGCCCGGTAGTCACAGTCTATGTGGATAGCATAAGCTTCCAGCGGCCGGTCAGGGTCGGATTCGTAGCCCTGGATGAGGAGGGAAAACCTACCCCTGTGCCCCGTCTTATCACCGAAACCGAAGATGAGATCCGGGGAGTTGAAGAAGCAAAGGCCCGGCGAGAGGAGAGGCTCAGGAAGAAGAAATCGTCGGCACCATGTATGTAATATCCTTCTCGCACGACGATGCTCCGGGCCGGGCGCCGGCAGGTCGAAGCCAGCCACATCAGGGGGAGAGGTCTGTTCCACTGCTCTTTGACGGTAGGCGTCCCATGGATCAGAGAATTTAATTCAGAGGGGAAAATCGTCGTTGCCGATGGCCGATAAATGTGATATACTAAACTTTGGTACACGAAACGCTGTGCAGCTGCGAAAGGGTGTCAGCGCTCTGCTGGCACTCTTCTTTGCTAGCTGGAACCTGGAAGAAAGAGAAGAGAGGTATACATGTTTAGCGATTTCCAACTAAGCTCGATCCTCCTCGGGAACGTCAAGAAAGCCGGCTACATCAAGCCCACGCCCGTCCAGAACTCGGCCATTCCCCCTGCCCTGGAAGGGCGCGACATGGTAGTCACCGCGGAGACGGGCAGCGGGAAGACGGCTGCGTTCCTTCTGCCCATGCTAGAGCGCGTATCGGTTGGCACCCGTGGCGGCGTCAGGGGCCTCATCCTTTGCCCGACTCGGGAGATAGCCATCCAGACTGCGCAGCACGCGCGCAGGCTCGGGCGCCACACCGGGCTGAGCAGCACCGCTATCTACGGGGGAGTGGGATATGAACCTCAGATGCAAGCATTGCGAGCCGGCGCGGACATCGTCGTTGCGACCCCGGGCCGTCTGCTTGACTACATGGGCAGGGGGACAATCGACCTGAAGAGCGTATCGACCCTGGTGCTCGACGAGGCCGACCGCATGTTTGATATGGGCTTCCTGCCCGACCTCCGGCGGATCATGTCGCACCTTCCTCCGTCTCGGCAGACGCTCCTTTTCTCCGCGACAATGCCGCCGGAGATTTTCGCTCTGGCGGAGCGGTTCATGAAGAATCCGGCGCGACTTGCGGTGGGCCGTGTGGCAACCCCTCCGGAGACAGTGTCACAGGCTGTTTACATAATTCCTTCTGACCGGAAGACATCAACCCTGCTGAAGCTGGTTCAGCGCCGGACCATGGAAAGCGTGCTGGTGTTCACGCGCACGAAACACCGGGCCGACCGGCTTGCCCGCCGGCTGTCATGGTCGGGGGTCAAGGCCGCATGCATTCACGGAGATCGATCCCAGCGGCAGCGCGAGGCGGCTCTCGAGGGCTACCGTCAAGGTGCTTTCCGGGTGCTCGTGGCAACAGACATCGCAGCCCGTGGTCTGGATATCCAGGGCGTCACGCATGTCATAAACTACGATCTGCCGGCTGTGCCCGAGGACTACGTTCACCGCGTCGGCCGTACCGCGCGCGCTGGCGCCACAGGCCAGGCATTGAGCTTCGTTACTGGGGAGGACGCCGCCGCGCTTCGGGGAATTGAAAAGGCGCTCGGACATCAACTCCGGCGGCTTGAATGGAAGGGATAAAGCCGCCTCTGGGCTGGGCTGCGCTGGGCTGGTCCGGGCCGGGGTGCGCCCCTCAGCACGAAAGGGGAGTGGATGGTGGAAGGAAAAGAAAGGATCGCACTGGTGACCGACAGCACATGCGACCTGGATCCGGCGGTTATCAACCAGCATGGAATACATGTGCTGCCTTTGAAGATTGTCTACCGGGACCGGGTCTATCGCGATCGGGTCGATATCACGCCCGAGGAAGTGTATGCTCGGCTCGAGGAGGAGGTACCGACCACCTCAACACCTTCGCCCCAGGAAGCGATCGATTTGCTCACGGAGCTTCGGAACGAGGGGTTCACCAGGGTCCTGGCCATCCACATATCGAGCGGACTCAGCGGGACGTGGAATGCGGTGAACCTGGCCGCCCGGGAAGTCGCCAACCTGAAGACGGCGGTCATCGACTCGAAGTCCCTGTCCATGGGTCTAGGGTTTGTGGTCGAGCAGGCCGCCCGGTGGATCGAAGAGAGAACCGACTTCGCGACCCTGGTCAAGCGGTGCGAAGAGATGGTGGAAAGGTCGAAGGCCTTCTATGTCCTGAAGACGCTGGAGTACCTGCGGCGGGGTGGAAGGATCAACACGGTCGCCGCGGCGGTGGGAGGTGTTGCCACTCTCGTCGGAAACGTTCGAGCCATGCATCCGTGCCAAACCTGGTCCTGAGCCTGAGGCTTTCAACGTGAAAGCCCCTCGGCAGGCGGTCGTCGGGCACGAAGTCGGCGAGCTCCTGGCAGGGGAATCCCGCGCAGAGCCCACAGTGCTCGTGGTTCTTCTGCGCCAGGCACTTCAGGAACCTGCACTCACCAGCCTTGGACAAACACCCGGCGCAGTCGCGCCCAAAGTGGTAGCACTTCCCGCACCAGTCGCCGCAGGCGCCGATCTCGCTGGCAGTATTCACGGCTTCAACCCACCCCTCAGCCTGGCCATCAAGTCCCTATTCGAGACTCGCGGCAACGTGGCTTGACTTTGCGCTTCAGCTTTCGCCCGATCTGCCGTAAAGCTCGAGCAAGGCTTGTTGCTGTTCCCTGTTGCCGTTCATAGAAGGCCAGCCTCATGACGGACTCCCCTGGGACGGCGGGGCGGGCTGGGCTTGTCGTAACCCGAAACCGTGGGGCGAGCCTGCGAGTTTGATGTCAATCGGCGGATGGTCTGCTGGGCAAGTGGCACATATGACTCACATGTCTATCGTACCGAGAAAGGCGCCTTTCTTGACGACGACCTGGGCTGCCATGCTGTTGCCCCACTCGCCCCAGGCGCGGGGTGGCAGGCCATAAAGCAATGAAGCGAGAAAGCCGGCGTTGAATGCGTCGCCCGCTCCCGTGGTATCGACGGCCTTGACCTGGCGCGCAGGGCACTCGAAGATGGCGGGTGCGGAGAGCTCGGCCAGACGGAGGCCGCTCGCGGCTCCGAGGCAGGACGTGCGCGCAGTCGGCCCGAGCGCCACGATCGACCCGCGTCGCCCGAGTTTTAGTCCGAGGCATGGCGTAAGCTCCAGGATAGACTGAATTCCGGAGTCCACGCTTTCACATCCCGATAGCGTTCGGAGTTCCGATGCGTTGGCGAGGACGACATCGGCGATAGTGAGCATGTGATCGAGGACGTCACGTGCAAGCTGGCCTACGACCGGGGTCGGGTCGAAGGCCACGACTCCGCCCGCATCTCCCACTCGTTCGGCAGCATCCAGGCAGGGCGCGGCCTGCCTGGCGTCCTGCAGACAGTATCCCGAAACGAGGATGAGCGGAGCGCACTCGAGGGCCTCTCGGAGACCCGGCGTCATGTCCAGCGGGATAGACGCGGCGCCCCGGTACGAGAACATGGTCCGCTCGCCGCCGCAATCGACGAATGAAAGGACATGTCCTGTTGTACCCTGGAACCGCACGTGGGAGACGTCCACTCCTGCGCTCCCCAGGTGGCGCCTCAGGTAACGCCCCTCCTCGTCGTCGCCCACGGTGGTGGGCAAATAACAGGGAACTCCCAGAAGGGCAAGCCCAATGCTGGTATTCAGGCCTGCCCCTCCGGGATGTTTCTCGGACGAACGAATCACCGCGTCTCCGCCAACGGGCGGCACCGCTTCGATTCGATAGACGTGATCGAGAAGGGCATCGCCGAGAACGATGGCCGGCGGGAGCGAATACGGCCGCGGAGGCACGATGTCATTTGGTTTCACAGGTCTCGTCGTGGTCGCATCCCTCATGGACGCCGGCCCTTCCTACATACAGCCAGGACCTCATCGGCGACTCGGGACGAGCGCCCCTGCGCGAGTCGCGATCTGCCCGGCAATCTTTGCATTGTTCACGGCCAGGGCCACATTGGCGGAAAGGCTCTTACCGTTCGTGAAGCGGCGGATTTGCTCCAGGATGAACGGGGTCACGGCCTTCCCCGAGATGCCCTGTTCCTCGGCGGCCTTCCGGGCATACTCGATAGCCCGGCCGATCACCCCTTCATCAGCGGCAGCATCCGACGGCACGGGGTTCGTGACGAGGATTCCGCCCGAGAGCCCCCTCGACCACTTGATTCGCGCGAAATCCACGACGTCATCCACGCTGTCCAGGCGATAGGGCACCTTGAAACCCGTGCTGCGCACGAAGAACCCTGGAAAGTCGTCTGTCCCGAAGCCGATGACCGGCACGCCCAGCGTCTCCAGGACCTCCAAGGTGTTCCCTATGTCGAGAAACGACTTCGCGCCACTGCAGACCACGATAACGTTCAGGCGCGACAGGGCCACGAGGTCAGTTGAGATGTCCATGGCCTCGCCCGGGTGCACCCCGCCGATCCCGCCCGTCGCAAAAATCCTGATCCCAGCGGCGTCGGCTATAGCCATCGTCGCCGACACGGTCGTGCCGGCAGTAAGGCCCCTTAGCTCTGCCCAAGGGAGATCGCGGATTCCAGCCTTCACGGTGTCCTGGCGCTTCGCGAGATGCTCAAGTTCGCCGCGGCCCAGACCCACTCGCACCTCGCCATCCACCACGGCGATCGTGGCAGGCACGGCGCCCTCGCTCCAGATCGCTTCCTCCGCAGCAAGCGCAGTTTCCAGGTTGTGCGGCCAGGGCATCCCCTGGCAGATGATGCTCGACTCAAGCGCCACGACGCGACCTTCGGGCAGGGCCGCCCCCACCTCGTCAGAGATTGTGAGATCGTCTCTCACGCCCGTCACTTCGCCCCCCTTGAGATTCTCCGTAAACCGGGGTCCTGGAATACTCTTCGGGCACTCAGCCGCGCAGCCTCCAGTTCAATTCAACTGCCAGGCATGAGCCCAGCCCCGTCCTCGGCCCGGCATACGTACACCTGAGGCTCTGACGAGAGCCGCGAGGGGTCGACCGTGCGCATGTAGCGGGCGAGCACTGTTCGCCGGAACTCGTCCACCGCATCGTCTCGCACCAGGTTGACGGTGCACCCGCCGAACCCCGCCCCGGTCATCCGCGCCCCCGCGACTCCCGGCATATCCAGCGTCACCTCAACCATTGCGTCGAGCTCGGGGCAACTCACCTCGTAGAGGTCCCTCAGGCTGGCGTGAGATTCGACCATGAGACCTCCGAACATGTCCACATGCCCACCTCGCAGCGCCCCCACGCTCCTCAGGACGCGGTCATTCTCGAGGACCACGTGGCGTGCCCGCTCCCGCACCGGTGTGGGCAGATGGTCCTCCAGGTCCGGAAGATCCTCCGGCGACACGTCGCGCAGGGATCTCACGTCAGGCCGGTCGCGCCGCAGCAGCCGAACCGCCTCCTCGCACTGGGAGCGCCGGAGGTTATACTCGGAATCCCGAAGCCCGCGCCGGACGCCGGTATCGCAGATGACGATGCGATAATCACAAGGTAGCGGAACCGGCTCGTACTCGTAGCTCCGGCAGTCGATGAAAAGGGCGTGCCCGGCCTTCCCGAGGGCCGAGGCGAGCTGGTCCATGATCCCGCAGTTGACCCCCACGAAGGAGTTCTCTGCCCGCTGGCACTTCAGGGCCAGGTCGCGGCCGTCCAGGTCGAAGCCTGCAGCCGCCCGGGCAGCCACTGCTCGGGCCGCCACCGCAGTCGCCACTTCCAGCGCCGCGGATGAGCTGAGTCCGGCACCGGCCGGCACATCCCCCGTGACCACCATGTCCATGCCGCAGAGCGGAGCGCCGGATTCTGCGAGGACCTTCAGCGTCCCACGGACGTAGTTGCTCCAGATGTGGTCGCGGTCGTACGCGATGCCGTCAAGGGTAAACTCGACGGCCTCCCCGTAGTTCAGTGAACGGACCCGTACCGCTCTGTCGCGACGCCCCCGCGCAGCGATCATCACGTCGCGGTCTATCGCCGCAGGCAGGACGAACCCCTCGTTATAGTCGGTATGCTCGCCGATGAGGTTCACCCTGCCCGGGGCGCGGACCACCAGGATTTCGCTGCAGGCGGTGTCCTCACCATACGTGGCCGCCAATACACTTCGGAGCCGGGCGGCTCTTTCCTGCCGTTCCCGGTGTTTCAGGCGCACGCACGGGTCCCCCGGGGGCTGAGGACCAGGTCCCCCCAGGACCTTCACTGGACAACCGTCGCGCGACGCGTCCTGGGAATGTGTCCGGGGCGCCTCATTCCGCACCGCCATCACGCTTCACTTCCTTGTTGTGCCTTGCGCTCACCGCTTCCGCCTCCACCGGCCGGCCGGCCGTTACGCCGCCGTCCACTGTCACCATGTCCGCGGCCCTGGTCCCGGCACCGGTTGGGGCGTCCGGGTCAGCTCTGGTTTTAGCTCTCGCCCCGGCCAGAGCCCACGCTTCTCCTTTGGTTCGGGCCCCCAGCTTGAGCACGGGCTTGACCTCGAGCTTGTGCTTGGGCTTGGG
>DKEX01000090.1:8157-9189 GCA_002452295.1 Firmicutes bacterium UBA6811
TTGAGTTTCGGCTTGCACCTGGGTTTGAGGTTCAGGTTCAGGTTCAGCCTCCGCCTCGGCGCCGCCGTCAGCCCTCGAACATCCGGGTTCGCAGGGCGGAGTTGCCCGGAGCGTTGCGGCCGTCTCCTCGGGCAGGGTGTCGTTGATGAACGTGCCCGCACCGGATTCGCACCCCGCGAGATACTTCAGCTTCGTCGCGGTCCGGTTGGGCGGGTAAAACTCGATGTGGTAATGGTAGTGCGGGTATTCCCTTCCGTCCGTCGGCGCCTGGTGCATCACCATGATATACGGAAGCGAAAACCCAAACAGGTTGTCATACTTCTGCAAGACCACCTTCAGGATCTGCGCCAGGCCCCAGCGCTCGTCGTCCGCGAAATCCAGGAGGCTTGCAGCGTGGCGCCGGGGCAGTATATGCACCTCATATGGGTAACGCGCGAAGAACGGCACCACCGCGACGAAACCATCGTTCTGCGCCACGATGCGTCTACCATCGGCGATCTCCCTCTCGAGGATGTCGCAGAACAGGCACCGGCCCGTGGAGTGCCAGTGCCGCGCCGCGCTCTCCAGCTCCCGCGCGGGCCTTGGTGGGATGAACGGAAAGGCGTAGATCTGCCCGTGAGGATGCTCCAGCGTGACCCCGATGACCTCGCCCTTGTTCTCGAAGATCAACACATAGTCGATGTAATCGAGTCTCCCAAGTTCATCGTAGCGGTCCGTCCACACGTCGATCAGCCTGGCGATGTCCACGATGTCTGAGGTGGCAAGGCTGCCATTATGGTTGGGGGAATAGAGCACCACCTCGCAGATGCCCCTGGACGGCCTCACCCGATAGATCTCGTCCCCTTCCACGCTGGGTTCAGGCGGCGTGCGCCGGAACGACGGGAACTTGTTCTCGAACACCACGATCTCGTAGTCCTCTGCCGGCACCTCCGTTGGGTATGCCGCCGGGCGCGTGGGGCACAGCGGACAGAAGTCCGCAGGCGGATGGTACGTCCGCTCCTGGCGGTGCGTGGCTGTCACAACCCACTCCGC
>DKEX01000018.1:0-1424 GCA_002452295.1 Firmicutes bacterium UBA6811
ACATCCTGGATCCCGTCGCCGATGATCCGATATAGTCTTGTCTCCTTTGGGACATCCCTGGCAAAATATACTTGGGTCGGCTGGGGTAACTCTTGCCACCCCCAGTTGCACGATGACTTCCAGGCCTCAATCAGGCGTGGGATGAGTGACTTCTCGTGGAAGACTGTTTCCCCGACCTCACCTTGAGCCTCTAACTCCTAGACTGCGCGGAAGCTCTGTCTGCCCGCCCTGAGCAAAGCGGGGTGCAGTCTGGGCAGAGCCTCCAGTGCTAATAACGAGGCAGTCGATCTGGTGAGGTGCCGGGGATGCCCCAAATCCTTGCCACCCGAAGGGGGTGTAAGCCCGTGCCAAACAGGATCTGCGCCGGCATCGACATTGGCCTCGAATCAAACATCGCAGGCTTCATCGACCAGGACGGCAACGACCTTACCAGGAAGCCCTTGAGGTTTGACAATAACCTCGATGGCCTTGAGGCCTTCTTGAACACCCTCTCAGAAATCACCACTAAAGTCCCTTGCGACCTCATAGAAATCGGCATGGAAGCAACAGGACTGTACTGGTGGCATCTGTGGGAGGCCCTTTCAAGCTCACCGGAGCTAAACTCCATCCCATGCAACATATACATCCTGAATCCCTCGCTTGTTAAAGGGTTCAAGAAGGCCTTCACGATAAAGCCCAAGACCGACATCGTCGACGCCAAGATCATCGCTGAGCGCGTCAGGTTCGGCAAGCTCAACCCGGTAACGCCCAACGACCTCAAGCTCCAGCCGCTTGCAAGGCTGACAAGGCTGCGTTACCACCTGGTATGCTCTGCGATGAGCGACAAACATCGGGCGATTGAACTGCTGTTCCTCAAGTTCCCCGAGTACCGAAAGGTCGCAGGGAAAAGGCTTTTGAGAAAGGCCTCTCTGAGCCTTCTGGACGAGTTCACGCCAGATGAACTCCTGGCAATCCCCACGCCGGAACTTGCAAAGTTCCTCGTCGATAACGGTAACGCCAGGTTCAAGGAACCAGATGCATTCGCCGAGGCTGTCAAGACTGCGGCGGCCAGATCGTATCGCCTGAACCCCAAGATGGAAAGCACGGTGGATGTAGCCTTATCGATGGTCCTTGAGAACATAGACTTCTTCGCTCAGCAGATCAAGAAACTCGATAAGGCCATAGAGCGGGAGATGAGGGCGATACCCAACCCACTAGTCACCGTGCCTGGCATTGGGCCTGTGATACCGGCCGGGATAATCGCGGAGATCGGCGACATCGCAAGATTCCACGACCAAAGCGCCCTGGCCAGATTCGCAGGCCTTACATGGCACAAGCACCAAACAGGCTCGTTCGATGCCGAGGAGACCTCTCTTACAAAGGCGGGGAACGAATACCTCCGCTATTACCTGGTAGAAGGCGCAAACTCCCTAAGACTGCACAAC
>DKEX01000018.1:1450-9210 GCA_002452295.1 Firmicutes bacterium UBA6811
GCAACTTCGGTTTTCAAGGAACACCGGCGACTGCAAAATCTGACCTTGCAACCGCCCGGGCATCCTATTGCCCGATACCCAAATATCCCCCAGAAAATACCTCTCTAGACCCTCTTGACATCACACCCTAGGTCTTCTTGCGTCGGATTCGGCGGCACACGAACTCCAACCGTGAGATTGATTGCACTCGTGAATGTCCACAAACAGCATGCGGACCCATTACCGCTTCCGGCTTTCCAAGTCTTAACGATTCCTGTGAATATGCCTCACGCAGTCATGAGAGTCACCGAGATGTCAAAGGCAAAACTCAACAGGGGGCCAGACAGGGAGCTTCTTAGTGTCAGATTCACTGGTTCCTTTCTTAAGAACCACCAGAACTTCCGCGGGAACATCAATGCCCACAGCGCCCCCGTGCCACACCCTAGCTTGAAGAACGATTGAGTCTCCTTCACTTACCTTGTAGAACCTGACAGCCTTGTGGTCTAGCTCCAAGGCAAGTGGGATAGCCACAGTGCCCTTGAGAACCGCATACATCTGGGGACTCAAGTCGTGGATCTCCAACCTCTCGTACGTCTTTTCCTTATTCTCAACGGAGATGATCTTCACCTCGGTATCGTCGTCACCTACAATGCCCGAGAACAAGCCAAGGGCCCACGCACTTCTAACCGTATCCGGTTCTTCTGCAATGCTTTCGGGCATGCGGTACACTTTTCCCAGGTTCCCTAGGGTTTCAGCAGGATTGGTATTCACTAGATCTCGTCCCTCCTTTCTCCAAACCCTCTTTTCGGCTTTGGTATTACCGGAGTGAAAACGAGAATAGGATTCATGTCTATTCTCAGCGTAGCAACTGCCCTATCACCTTTGGACTCGCCCGGACGCATCGCCCGCGGCGAGCGCTTGGACCTCGAAGGCACTAACTAGGTTGAAGTCGCCGAGGATGGAGTGCTTCAGACAGGACGCTGCGGCAGCAAACTCCACGGCATCCTGGGGAGTCTTGTCCGTTAGTAGCGCGTATATTAGCCCGCCCGCAAACGAGTCTCCTCCCCCAACACGGTCCACGATGTGTACGCGGTACTTCCTGGACGTGTAGAAGTCCTGCCCGTCATAGAGCATGCCGGACCAGTTGTTATCAGAGGCAGACAGACTCTCTCGAAGCGTGATTGCAACCTTTTCAAACCCGAACCTTTTGACAAGCTCCCGCGCAACTTCGTAATAGCCTTCCTGGGAAAGCTGACCCCTGGTCACATCAGAGCCCCCGGCCTTTATGCCGAATACCTTTTCAGCATCTTCCTCATTCCCGATCGCTACATCCACGTATTGCATGAGCTCAGTCATAACTCGGTTGGCTTTTTCAGGAGACCAAAGTTTCTTGCGGTAGTTAAGGTCGGCACTCACCTTCACTCCGAGTGACTTGGCAACTTTCAAGGCTTCCAGTGTTACAGCAGCTACGTTGTCACCCAGTGCAGGGGTAATACCTGTGAAGTGAAACCAACTAGCTCCGTTGAGAATAGTTGGCCAATCAAATTCTCCGGGCTTGACGTGGGAAATAGACGACTGGGCACGATCATATATGACCTTAGACGGTCTTTGAGAGGCCCCGGTTTCACAGAAGTATATCCCCAGCCGCTCTCCCCCGCGTAGTATGTAGTCTGCATGTACACCCAAGCTTCGTAGGGCATTCATGGCGCACTGCCCGATTTCATGCGAGGGAACCTTACTTACAAAGTAGGCGTCGAGACCGTAGTTAGCAAGTGACACTGCGACGTTTGCCTCGCCCCCGCCGTACGTCGCCTCGAAAGACGACGCCTGCACGAACCTCTGGTACCCCGGGGGCGACAACCTCAGCATGATCTCCCCAAAAGTCACGACCTTGAAACTCAATCCGATCCCTCCGCGCACTTGTCAGCATCTCCTGTGACTGTGCTGATATGTAACATCGTCGCGACATGCGCAACGGCTGATTCCGCTCTACCATGCCCGCCAGGCCTCAGGCCCGCGCCACTCTCGCTGCCCCGACATACCGCGCAGCGAGCGCCGCAAGCGCGTCCCAGTTACGCTCGGAGACGAGCTTCTTATCGACCAACGCCGTCCCGACGCCCACAAAGACCGCGCCCGCCTTCAGGAACTCCCCGAGGTTGTCAAGGTTCACGCCGCCCGTGGGTGTAAGCCTCACCTGAGGCAAAGGTCCGCGCACGTCCTTGATGAAGGACGGTCCCAGCTTCGTTGCAGGGAATATCTTGACCACGTCAGCCCCTGCCTGCCAGGCGGCAAGGATTTCGGTCGGCGAGAACGCACCGGGAATCACGATCTTGCCGTATCGCTTGCACAGCTCGATGACACCAAGGTTCAGGACCGGTCCCACGATGAAGTCGGCGCCGGCAAGCATAGCGGCCCGGGCGGTCTCGGCGTCAAGGACGGAACCCGCCCCTATGATGGCCTTGCCCCGCAGTTCCTTCGAGACGCCGTAGATGGCCTCGATCGCTCCGGGCGACGTCATGGTGATCTCGACTCCCACCACGCCACCCTCAGACATCGCCCTGCAGATGCCAATGAGCTCGTCTGCGCTGTTCGTCCTGATTACCGCCACCACTCCGGATTCAATAAGTGCGCCAAGTTGCTGCTCTTTGCCACGTATGGATGCGTCCACTCCCGATGCCCCCACCTGTCCATCATCTCGCAGAAACCGTGCAGGACTCTACCAGGCAGAATTCATCTCTCGGCGTAGCGGGTCGGGTCGCGAGGCGCGCCACCGCCGCCTAAGTCCCGCACGGCCTGATGCGACGATCGTCACGATGTTGTGTGCTGTGAAACCCCAGGCGCGCCTCGTTGCCATCGCATGCACCCCGCCCATATCGCAGATGAACTGGGCTGTTGCGTGCTGCGCAACGCTATTGCTGCTTTGTAACTAGATATTCGATGCTCCGGTCCGAACTCCTCCTCGCGAGTAAACATTTTTCTCTACGAGTTTCTAACCGAACGACCCTGTCGTCGTCCGGCTCCCATGTGGCGGCTGGCCCACCACGGTTGCGGTCTAAGCGCATCTCGCTCCAAGAACCTCTCCAAATGGGTTCTCCCAGCAGCAGGAATCACGCGGTCTGTGACGAAGAGATGGTTGCACACTGTGCAGCATGCGTTGCGCAGTGGGGGCAGTCGCCGTAATGACGGACGGACATGGTTAACCGAACGCCGCAGGCGGCGCCCCTCCTTGCCGATGATGCTGCCGGATTCGCAACGGTCTCAGGGGCCGGAGGTGCCGGTATGGAGTCAAGCAGGAACCGCGTCCTCACGAGTGGGTCAAGGAATGCAGTTCGACGTCGGGGAAGAAGCCAGGCAGTGAATTCTGTTGCGCGCGCCCTGGACATCCTCGACTCTCTGGCCGCACACCGCGGGGAGGTCGGCGTGACCGAAGTCAGCCAGGAGATTGGGGTCCACAAGAGCACGGTCTCGCGCGTGCTGGCCACGATGGAGTCCAGGGGCTACGTGAGCCGGAACGGGACGAGCGGGAAGTACTGCCTTGGTATGCGCCTGGTGGAGCTAGCCAGCTACCGTCTGGAGCAAATCGACCTCCGCAGCCAGGCACGACCGTTCCTCGAAGAACTTGTGCGGGCCACGGGGGAGACCGCCCACCTGGCCGTATTCGACCAGGGCAAGGTGGTCTACGTCGACAAAGTGGACACCCCTCAGACCCTCATGATGCGTTCGAGGATCGGATATCGCGCGTTTGCTCACTGCACCGCCCTGGGAAAGGCCATCCTCTCAGGCCTCCCTGACGATGTAGTTGAGCGGGTACTAAGCGAAAAGGGCCTGCCCCGTTTCACGCCTAACACCATCGTCGACCCGCTCGCACTGAAGGAGCACCTCCGCAGGGTTCGGGCGCAGGGCTACGCGATAGACGATGAGGAGCACGAGGAAGGCATCAGGTGCGCGGCAGCGGCCGTCCTGAACCATACGGGGCGCGTCATAGGGGCACTCAGCGTCTCCGGACCGACGTTGCGGGTCTCTCGGCAAGACGTGGAGACGATCGGCAACCTTGTTAGAGATAGCGCTAGGAGGCTGTCGGCGTCACTCGGCTATCATGCGACTGCGACCCAGGAACCAGGAAGGTAGCGCCACGTCAGGGTAGGCCGCTCCGTCCCTGCGTCCCCCTCCCCGATACGCCGCTGGAAGCCTTCCCCCATAACTCCTTGTGTAGGCTACGTTCCCTGCCGGGTCTAGAGCTTGATCTCCCGTCGGCCCGGTCCGCCTGATACGGCGGGTCGCAGGATATTGGCTCATCCCTATCTTCTCAGGGCGCCACGTCCAGCCTGGTCATCATCCCGCCCGGGAAACTGTCCCGGTTCACCAGATGATTGTAGTCGCGATCACGGAGATAGAACTCCCCCGGGCCTGCGGGGGTTACCATGACGTCAAAGCTCTGGCCCGATCCAAGCGTTATTGCCGTCTTTTCGTAGGAGGCGTCGACGGCCCGTGTTGCGAGCGGGTACCCATCCCCAGCCACGACGCGCCCCACAAGCCCCCCGAAATGGAGAGTATGGTTCTGGAAGCCGGCGTTGATGATGCGCAGCAACAGCCGCTGTCCCACCCTGGCCGCAATGCTCGACCCGACGGGCTGGCTCGGCATTGCGGGGTCGCGGTCGCTCCTGACGGTGTCGGGGCAGGAGCGCCCGTTCATCACCCAGTAGTCAGGAGAGTAGTCAAGGATGTTGTACGCCTCCCCCGAAGCCAGGGCTTCGTGCATGAGTGTGTCAATATCCGCGAGGACCAGCGTCTTCTCGACGTCGAACCGGGACCCTGTGCCGGCGCCGTAAGCCGTCTTGTAATCAGGGTCGGTTGGAGTGCTGTAACCTTGCGGCCTGATCAGTATCACGCCGTAAAGCCCCATCTGTACCTGACGCTCCGGGCTTGTTCCGCTTTCATACAGGTAGACGCCGGGTCTGGTTGCGTTGAACACGTACGCGATGGGGCCGGGCGCGGACCGATCGAGGAAGTCCGTGAGCGAGACCATCCGGCCGTTTTCATACTGGGGGCTGGCCTTTCTCACACCCCACAGGCCGCTCATGACCCAGACGCTCCTCTGCCCGGGAAACACTATGGACACCCGCTCACTCAGCTCATTGCTCCACAGGACTACGAACACCATGTCTCCTACTGTGACCTCGATGGTTGGCCCTGGAAGCCTCGGGAGCGCCGTGTCGGACGGTGCAAACCCCCAGAACGGGACGGTCTTGCCGGGAAGGCTGACAGTGCCTCGCTTTACCCAGAGATTCCTGACGACAAGCGCCATCGCATTTCGTCTCCCTTCGATCATCCCATTCCAAGCGTTCCAACCCGAGGGTTCAGGGACGGGTAGATGCCTATCATGGTCATCATTCCTCCCGGGAACTCGCCCCAGTTGGTGATCTGCGGTTCCTCATGGGAATGCAGCATGAAGTAGTACTCGCCGAACTCGTTGAAGGAAACCACGCCCACCGGTATATCACCCTTGACTCCCAGGTACGGGCTACCGCTCCACATGGTCCACCCGGCCTCTCCTATGCCCATGTTGCGCCGATTCGGCAGCGTAGTGGGAATCGGGCTGCGCAGTGTGTAGCCCAGACCGGACCACTGGTACATCAGATCGTAGGTCTGCCCCGCTCCCACCAGCACTGTGAATCGCTTGAAGGAGCAGTCTGTGCCCCCGTTTCTGAGAAGCCTTCCATCCTGCGCCACCACCCGGGCATGCTGTCCGTGGGGGTGCAGGGGGTGGTTTTCTATCCCGGCTCCTATGTATCGCATCAGGATCCTTTCTCCAGGCACTCCCATGACCATGGCGCCATACGGTTGACAGGGAAGGTATGGCACATCGTCGTGGAACATGGTGTCCGGAGCACACCGGCCATTGAGGGTCCAGTAGCGGGGTTTGAACTTGCTTATCCTATAAGGCCACCCCTGCTCCACCGCCTGATGCAGGCCCGGGTCGATCTCACCTGTTATGAGGACGTACTCCCTGTCGAACTCGGTATCGGTGCCGAACCCATAGGCGGTCTTATACGCGGGAATCGCGGGATCGTAGTCGCTCGGACGCACGATGAGCGCCCCGTATAGCCCCATCGGCACCTGTTTGTGCGGATAAGTGCCGCTCTCGTACAGGAAGGTCCCCGGGTGAGTCGGGGTGAAGGAATACGAGACCGTGCCTCCACCTGGCTCGGCATGATCGACGAAAGACACGAGTTCCCCGCCTGGGCCGTACTGGGGCCCGACGGGACGCCCCCCGGCCGTCACGTTGGTCTGCCCGGAAGAGGAGATGGAGACCGGCTCAGATTCCAAAGTGTTGACGAGGTTGACGGTGATCGCCTCCCCCTCTCTCGCGACGATGTGCGGTCCGGGCAGTTGCGCCGGGCCGCCAGGCTCCGCCGAGAAGCCCCAGAAGTACACGCTGTTTCCGTCCGGCGTGCTGAGATAGCCATCCTTGGCCCAAAGGTTCACCGTCGCCATCTCCCTATCTCCCCTCTCGTAATGAGAAACCGAGGTACCGTGCTGATAGTCCTTATCCTGCTCGTGCCTGCCGGAGAGCCCCTCGCGTCTCCGCCAGACCCAGGTGCCTCACCGGAATCGAAGGGCCCCCTGACACGGTCGCCCTCCAACTCATCGCGCTCGACCTACACCGCTGGAATTGTCCGCCTCACTGGAGTCGCTCCTCGTCGCGGTTGCTCTGCTCCGCAGTCGCTCGCCACCACAGCTGCTCCTTGTCGCATTCGCGCCACACCACAGTCGCTTCACACCGAAGTCTCTCCTCACCGCAGCCCACCGCAGCCGTCCCACGTGGCAGCCGCCCCAAGCCGTAATCGCCCCACGCCGCACTACCGAGCGCCCGTCACTGCCTGTCAAGTGGCTCCGCGCTCGCTCCGGGATTCCCCCGGAAGCGCGCGAGGCCCCACTTTTATGCACGGTAGCGGCGTGATCGCCGTGGGCAATTCCGGCGACAATGAGGCTGGATACGGGCGCCTGAGCACTTGCACCTCACTCACCATGCCTCCAAAGGACGTGCCCGCGTTCGTGTTTTTGTGATAGTTGCGGTTGTAAAGTGGATATATGCCGGGCTCAGGGGCGGTGAATACCGCATCCACGGTTTGACCGGCAGCGAAGTAGAGGGTGTCCTTCCAGTAAGAGAGGTCCTCACCCCCGAGACCCCGGACCGGCGTGGCGTCCTGGCCTATAACCTTCAGTGGTATGCCTAGTATCTGGATGGAGTGCTGCTGATAGCCGACGTTCACGAACCTCAGGAGGACCTTTTCTTCAGGGTAAGCCAAGATCCCAGCAGCGTACGGTTGCGTGGGCAGGGACGGGTCGTCCGCAGGCTTCACGGTATCCGGGTACGACCTCCCGTTGATGAGCCAGTACTCCGGGCGGTACTCGGTCCAGTCGAACTCCTGGACAGAGGCGACGAGGTGGTGCGGATGGGCGTCGAGCTCGGTCAGGAAGATCAGGTACTCCCGACGGAACTCGGTAGCGGGGTCGTTGTACGCAAACCGCCTGCCCCTGTAGAGCGGCTCCTTCTCGAGGAGGGGCCGCACCACGAGGGGTCCGACCATCCCCATCTGGATGTGCTCCACCGGCTCGAAATGGCAGTGGTAGAGGTAAGTGCCGGGGTTCAACGGCTTGTAGTAGTATACGAAGTCCCTTCCCACGGGAACCGAGATGGACGCCTCCGGCACGCCGTCCCAAAGCGGGATCTGGTTCGGGAAGCCGTGCCAGTGGATGGTGTGCGAGTCGTCCAGATC
>DKEX01000018.1:9233-17255 GCA_002452295.1 Firmicutes bacterium UBA6811
GCCTCCAGCAACGGGGCGAGCAGCGTGGCCTGCCCCCTGCGCTCGAAGATCTCGTGTTCCGGCACGCCGGTGATGTCGACGAAGCCGAATATGTAGTGCTTCGTTCCGTCCGGCATGTTGATCCATCCATCGGTTGCGCCGAAGCGCTTTCTTACCATCGCCACGGGCGCCTCTCCCCTCTGCAGATTCGGCTCAGCAATCGGGCCACTTCGCATTCCAACGCTACGCACCTATCCCCGGCCCGGCCGAGTACTCGTCGGCTCCGATGTCGTAGCCCGCTCCTATTGGACGGGCGTCCCCGTCGAAGTCGTCTTCGGGAGCGCGATAGGTCACAGGCGTGCCATCCACCACTCGCGTGACCTCGGGCGTACCGCGGTCTATCACGAGCGTGGAGCCGGCGGTGAGGTGGTAGTCACCGGTATAGTCCGGGGTGACGGTGACGATCTTCACGGCCTTGAAGTCGGGCTCCATGTTGAAAGCCACGGCGGTCACCTGCGTATCGTACTCGCTCTTGAAAGCCGGGTCCCCCACCTGGTTGTGGCTACCCCCTGGGTAGACCTCAGACAGGCTGCAGTACTCGGGGGTCAGCACCGCCCCCGACAGGGCGAAGACTTCGAGATCCGTCACGTTTACAGGTCGCACGTCACCGGCAGCGCCAATGCCGGCGATCCCGCCCCTGCCGCCGTTCAGGGTCTGGTCGAAGACACCCGCCCTGTTGTCCCAGAAGATGTTGTTGAAGAGCACAGGGTCGCTGAACCCGGGAGCGTCAGGCGGCAGGGTTGCCTTGAAGGCCGCGCTGTGAGGCTCGCTCGCAAGGCCGGCTGCATGGGGCAGCCCGTCGCTGTCCTCGGCCGTGGCAGTGGTGATGTTCTTCGCGATCGTGTTGTTGCATATCACCACGTTGGACGCATCGTCGAGGGCGATGCCCCCTCCGAGATCGGCGGACACGTTGTTCACGATCATGTTGTTGTAGACGTTCACAAGATGCCTTCCCGGCTGGAGCAGGCGGATGCCGCCCCCGTCGTCGCCTGCAACGTTCGCCGCGACAAGGTTGTTGTAGATGTCCACTCTGCCGGATCCCGCGGTGAGCGTAGCAGGCGGGGTCGGCTGTTCGCCGCCGACGAATATCCCTGCCCCTTCGTCGAAGGACGCGTTGAACATCACGCAGTTGTGATGGATCTTCCCGCCGTCGCTCAACCCGAAATGGGAGACGCCCCCTCCGTATTCGGCGGAGTAGTTCCCGCATATGTCGTTGTGGTCGATCTCGTAGCTGTGCGCGCCGTTGAAGATCCCGACGCCCCCGGCAAGGCTGATGCCGCCGTTGTTGACTATTCGGTTGCGCGAGATGCGGATGCCGGTGTTGTAATTGTCGCCTGCGTATGCCTTGCCGATGGTGATGCCACCGCCGAACCCGCCGCCGTTGCTGCGCACGACGTTGTTGCTGATAACCACATAGCTGCAATGGGCGTTCAGATAGATGCCGCCGCCGTCCTCTCCCCGGGCCCCGGTTATCGTGAAGCCGTCGAGCTGAGGTCTAAAGGCGGAGCTGAAGCGGTCTGCCTTTGCCACAAACGTGACAACCTGACCTCGCGTGATCTCCTTTACCTGGTCGGGCGGGGTGAGCTCGGCCCCGTCGAAATCTATGGCCGCGAGCTTCGCCAGCCACTCACCCTCGTAGGAGAGGAAGAAACGTCCGTCGATGGTCGTCGTGCCGGCGCCCATCCCCTGGACCTTGACGTTCTTATAGATGATCGGGCTCTCGTAGTAGGTGCCGGCGGACACCACGATCAGGGACCCATCGGTCGCATCATCTATAGCTGACTGGATGGTCGGGTGTGTAGCGTCGGGCACCACGATGACCGGGGGGTTGTAGCTCGCGTCGAGGATGTGCAAGGTGACCCCGGCCGTGGCGGACACCCCGCCAGCTGTTGTAACCAGAAGCTGCCTGGGCCCGCCTGCCATCATCGGCACGTCGCACGTTATCGAGGCGTCAGTCCAGACCGTTGTTGTGACAGCGACTCCGTCCAGGGTCACCCGCCCCGGCTCCTGGCCGAAGCCCTTTCCCGTGATGACCACCGTCCGCGGTCCCTCGGGCTCCACATACACCCGGTCAACCCCGAAGATCCCCGGCACCCCGGCAGGCACGTCACACCGTGGCGGCGTGGCGAATTGCGATCCCGGAGCGGCCACGAACGCCGTGATCGGGAAGAGAGCCACGTCAGCATAGGTGGTTTTGCCGGGCCACACGTCGAATACCAGCTTGAGTGTCTGATAGCTGGGGTTGTACCTCGGGTTGGGACTTGCCGGATCACCCGGGTCGTTGCCGATAACCTGGTACATCCCTGGCACAACGCCCGAAGGAGTGGGCACGTTCCTCGTGTACGTCGAGGGCAGCAGCACCTCGAAGATGCCGTTCACGTCCGAATGGACCGTGGTCAGAAGCCTGCCGGTGTAGTCCCTGATCCCTACAGGAGTGTCGGGGATCCCGCGTTTCTCTCCGTAGTAAATGCGTGCAGGATCGGTCTCGAGGTTCACGTCATCCAGGAGGAACCCGATGATCCTGCCAGCCACAGGGACATCGGTATGGATGAAGAAGTCGGCTGTGGCGTTGAGCCCGTCCCGTACCTCCGCGACCTTCCTGGTGGGGTCGTAGTAAGGCGGCACGGGGACGGGAAAGTAGGGTGGCGGCGCCATCTGTGCGCAGGGATCGGAGCGCGTCTGAGCTGCGGCTCGGGTGCTCACAAACACATCCCCTTCGCCGGTGTTCACCGAGTCCTGGTCGTACACCCTGTAACCCGGAGGCGTCACCACCTCGACGATGTAAGTGCCGGCGTCAAGAGGAACCTCAACGGCCCCCTGCCCCTGGGCGCCGTAATATGGGTCGAAGCGAGTCTGGAACGCGTAACCACCGTCGAAGACACCGGGCCTGACCTGGTTTGAACTGCCGGGGACCTCGAGACAGGGTATGGGCTTGCCGTCCGGGTCGGTGCAGCCCGTGGGATGCTGCCACGCATCCGTCGTGACCGTGTTCAGAAGCGGACCCTGGGCTATGGCGCCTGTTTCCGGGTCGACGGTCGCGGCGTAAAGGTTCACCGTGACGTTCGGCACGCCGGGCTCGTAGGCATCGGCCGCAGCATACCTCGGATCCGTCTCGTTGCGCATCGTCGCGTAGTGAACGATCCCGGATATGCCCCCGTTTTCGCCAGGGCCGTACGCTCTCTTTCCCCAGTCAATGCGGTTGGTCTTTGCGGCCCAGGTCAGCTCGGCGAGCGTGAGCGCGCCGTCAAACGTTTGGGGGCACCTGACGTAGCGGCCCTGACGGTCTGTGCAGGGGGTAGGCCCTGTCACAGGTATTCTGTAGTCGGGGGTGCCTGTAGCGCCGGTCCGCCCGAAGCGGGTGAACCCGACCTCGGCGACGGCGAACCGCTCGAGCTCGAAGACCTCGTCAAAGGAATAGTCGCCACGCATGTCGCTCACTGCAGTGTATTGGATGCTCCCGTCTTTGAAGCGGGTCGCAAGCTCCACGTTGGGGATGGCCGCCTCGCCCGGATCGTGGACTCCGTTTCCGTTCTCATCATCGAAGACCTTGCCCCTGATGTATCCGTACCACCGGGGAATGCCGATATCTCCCATGTCCACCGTCTCGCCCGGATGAACCTGGACGGTGCGGAAGGAGATTATGTGGTCCAGGGGCTCATCCCATATCGCCATCTGATACAGTCCAGGCGGGACGCTATTGATGACAAAGCTGCCGTCGGTGTCCCCGCGGCCGGCGTATACCTGCTGGTCGTTGGCGCCGATATCCGATAGAGCGATCCACGGCCGATCCACGGGATCCCCAAGGACGAGCGGCCGAAACGGCGGTATGAACTCGATTACTGTCCTTACGCGTCCTCTTATCGTCCCGGTCGTCCAGGGCACAGGCGGCCCGAGCTCCATGGGTCTTGCGAAGCCTATCCACACGAGCGGCGCCCTGAACCCTTCCCTGGGGCTGTACCCGTCGTTGCCTTCCTCGATCCAGGCATCGATGGCGTGAGTGCCTTCTATGGTGGTGGTTTGAATCCAGTCCGTGCCGTCAGGAGGGATGGCCTGCACCCCGTATTTCCCTGGGGGCAGGTTCTCGACCACTGCGTCGCCATTTGCGTCGGTCACGATTTTGCCGCCAGTGCCAGGGATCGGGATGGGATTGCCTGCAGGATCCAGTAGGAGCTCACCGGCGGCATCTCGCTCGTATTGCGTGCCCAACGGATTGCCGAAATAGTCCACGGTGACCTCGCCGACGGCGTCTTGGATCACTATGAGGAAGCCCTCCAGGCCGACCTCAAGCGGGACGTCATCCTCGCCGTTCACCGGGTTGTTGTCGTGGAACACGTGTACCCTGATCTTGGACAGGGGCAGGGGGTGCGGACGGAGCGCAACCTCGACGGTCACGTCCGCGCCGGCCACCGTGACCCAATTGCCGCCCATCTTGTGACCTGGAGCCAGCACGGAGATCAAGTACTTCCCGTCGGGCACGTATGCCGTAGCGGGCTGACCGGGCGCGGCCTCTCCGACGGCGACCACGGGGCTGTGGCTTGCGGCGGGCTTGAGCGATGGAAGCTTGCCCGGGTCGCGGAGTGGTTCCGGCACCTCGACCTGGGGGTCACCCGCGTTATCCTCGTTGACCAGGAACCGGAACTGTGGGATGAGGTCTTGCGACACCACATCTCTCGCAACGATCGTGATCGTCCTGCCGTCCCTCGAGCATCCCATTGCCTGCCCACCTTCCCATGCCGTCCAGCGTGTCCGAACCGTGGGCAGGTAGCGCCTTCACCTCACGAGGAGACCGACCGACCTGCGTTCCAGGACCGGACATTGCATACTATTCCGAGACCAGGCGCCAGGTGCTCCAGGTACGCATCAGCCAACCATGGTTCTCGCGAACGCGGCAACGCGCTGCAGCGAGACGTCGAGCCCCGGGGGTGCGGAGCGGGAGGCCTGTCACGGCCGTCGTGATGCCACCGGACCTGCAAGATCCATCCCCTCAACCCCCGAAATGACGCGTTCGCCCTTTTGCTCAGTCCTGGTAAGCAGTATAATGATTGATAAGGAGTCGATCCCCGTGGGTAAGGTTGCGGCCCGGTTGAGAGAGCCGAGGGAAAGGCAGGAGTCCATTATGAAAGACATGAGTAGCGGCGCCATGAAGAGCGACATCGCAATCGTGACGGATAGCGGTGCGAGCCTGCCTGAGGAGCTTGTCGAGGAGTACGACATAGCCGTCGCGCCCCTTGGGATACAGTTCGGGAGCGATACGTACCGTGACGGCGTCGACATCACGCACCGGGAGTTCTACGAGAGGCTCGACGGGCCGGACGTGCCTCGCACCTCGCAGCCTGCTCCGGCTGAGTTCATCTCCATCTACCGGAGGCTGCTGGAGCGCGTCAGGACCATAATATCGATCCACATCACTTCCACCGGTAGTGGCACCTGCCAGGTCGCCAACCTTGCGAAGGCGAGTTTCCCGGATGCCGATATCGAAGTCGTCGATTCGCTGTCAGCATCCATGGGGACCGGATTCATGGTGCTCGCAGCGGCCGAGGCCGCGCGATGCGGCAAAACGAAGGAGGAGATCCTCCGCATCCTCACGGAGCTGCGGCCACGCATCAGCGCATATGCGGTCATCAACTCCGTAAGGCATCTCCTGAAGAGCGGGCGCATTCACAAGGGTCAGGCGCTCATCGCGTCGCTCCTCTCGATAAAGCCGCTGATCTCCGTGAAGGAAGGGGTCGTCGAGGTGGTGGACAGGGTGAGGACCTACCAGGCCGCCCTGGACAGGCTGATTGAACTCGCCAAAGATGCGGCCAGAGACTCGCGGGTGAGGGTTTCGGTCGTCCACGGGAATGCCCTTGCCGACGCAAAGCGCCTTTGCGAGCGGCTTGGAGCCACTCTCAATTGCAGCGAGATCATCCTATCTGACATCGGCGCCCCCCTCGCAGTGCACGGCGGGCCGGGGATCGTCGGGGTCGTGATCCACCCGGTGTGACGGCAAGGCCGAGGGCCCCTAAGTAGATCGCCGCAAATTCGCGCTACTTTTCAGCGCGCAGGTCCTCGCCAGGGTTGCCGGTGTTGCACTCCGGGGACGGCGTGTGCGCTGAGATGCGTTCGAATTCGGCGCTTAAGGCCAGCCAATTCCAGGCGCCCCACCCCAGCATGCACCGGCAACCCCAACACCGTCAGGAGAAGTGGCGCAGACTCATGGCGCCATACTTAGATTCCTGAAGCGTGCCTGTCGAGGGCATCCAGCACCGCGAGAAGCGCCCCGTATTGTACCTGGACGAGGTCGCGTATGGGGACCACCTCGTACTGAAGGTTGACCTCGATATCCCTCGCCCACTCATCGATGTGCGTCTCGAGTTCGTCGTGGGCGCGTCTCACAGCCTCGCCGGACGCAGCGCCCGCGGCGGCGAGCTGGGCCTCAAATGCCCGCTGCAGCATGGCTCCAACAAGCATCCTGTAGAAGCTGCCCACCCAGAGAGCGTCAGCCTGCTGGGCCACGGTGGCCGGCTCGTCCATTCCCGGGGCCTCCCTCGCCCACTTCTCCTGGCTCGGAAGAGACCTCAGGCCTGACTCGACAAACACCGTGACAGCGTTGAGGAACATGGCGCCCTCGGTCATATCCGCCCTGGTCTCCGCGAGCAGGCGGTCGAGCGTCTCGAGGATGCTTCTCGTCTGCTCGAGCCCGTGGAGCACCACCTCGCCCCGCTTCTCGTCGATCCGCGAGGTGTCCCCGATCTTCGCGGACTTGAAGTACGGGGCCTCGGTCACGAGGCAAAACGGTGCGCTCACGCGCTCCGCGAACTCGAAGCTCGAGGCGCCGCCTGTCATGTATGACGCCGGGTCGCCCTGAGCGTACTTCTCATAGTAGTCGTAGGAATCGGTCGCCCTCGGCACTCTGAATACGGCCGGGTGGAACTCGACTGCCCACGGCATCTCGGGCTCCCCCAGGGACATCGGAAGCCCGCGTTCGGTCGGAACGCGGTGCAGCGTCGGGTAGACGGCTGCAAGCGGCGCGGAGATGTAGTAGTACACCCCGCCGAAGCCTGCGTTGTGAAGCGAATACATCACGTCGGGCCTTGCGAGTTCGATGGCGTTCATGAGCGCCCTCGTCTCCGGAGTCGGGTCATTCCAGACGAAGGTCTTGTACTCGATAGGGAAAGTCCACTCGACCTGGTCCTGCGGGCGGGGCCTGTAGTAATGCTTCGCGTAGTTCCTGATGTTGAACGGCCCCCTGAACCACCCTTCGTTCAGCCGTGTCCCATCCGGGTCCACGCACGGGAGCAGGTGCCACGTGCGGCCTTCCCGCAGAGAACTATCGGCAACGAGTTCTTCACTGAGGAAGTGCACCATCATGGCGCCGATAGGCTCGTTCGGATGGGGGCAAGCAAAGACCATCACTTGCTGAGGACCGTCCCCGATGGTGAGCATCGGTATCGCCTCGCCCATGGTCGACCTGCCGACTTCCTGGTAGCGGGCGAGGTCGGGGTGGGCCCGGTTCACCGTCCGTGCGTGGTCAAAGAGTTCGTCTACTGTGAGGAAACGCTGGTAACGAGGTACTCGCGAAAGAAAGAGATCGATGTCCAAGTGTCTCCCTCCCTGTCGGCTGTCGGCTGTCGGCTGCCGGGTGTCCGGTCGAGCGCGACGCGCCTGGCCGCCCAGCCTGCCTCCCCTCCCGCCCGCTCCCCCGGCCACTCTGGCCGCCCTCGCTCGGCCCCAGCCCGCCCTGGTCGGCCTCGGCTGGCTCACGTCGGCCCCGGCTGGCTCCGTCCGGCCCTGGTCACTCCGGCCGTCCTCGCCGTTCTCATTCGCGAAGTCAGTGAAGCTGCCTGCTCAAGCGTGGATCAAGCGCGTCCCTGAGCGCGTCTCCGACGAAGTTGAAGCTGAGCACAACGAGGAATATGCAGAACCCGGGCCACACGATGAGATTGGGATTCAGGAGGATGAAATCCTTTCCCTCGCTTACCATCGCGCCCCACTCGGGCGTCG
>DKEX01000006.1 GCA_002452295.1 Firmicutes bacterium UBA6811
ATCCCTTGGAAGAGCTACGCCGTCAAAGGCCGCCAAGGCCGGGAGTCGGCCTGCCAAATGGCCCTGCCAGACCCGCCAAACCGGATGGCATTCCGTATCTGACAAAGCAGTATTAGAAGACCGCTCCAGAACCGCCAGCACCCATTGGTACGGCCACGTCAACATCGAATTCAGTAGGGCTTACGCCATGCGCCACATTGCCGATGGGGCGTTCTGAAGCATCCTCCTAGACGGCGCTCCTGCCCAGTATGTGCCCGGCGAACAGGAGGTCTTCTTGCCTGAGTCTATCCTGAGGGTGCGGCTCGAGAAATCTCTGTGGAGATGCCAGGATGCAAAGGAGGATTCTGGGCAGGTGTGTAGAAGCATATCACCACCATTAAAACGTCCGGTGAACGAATTAAGACCGCGCTGCACAAGCGTGCGGATAGAATGCGCGCAACGCATGCGGGGCGGGTAGGTAGAGAGTGTTCGGTCACGGAACGGATTTACGTGCAAGCGCCGGAGGGAACGAGTCGCATGAAGGGGATCAGGACGGGAGACAGGCAGCTCATACGGGACCTCAACATGTCCATCGTCATCGGCGCGATAAGGCGCCACGGGCCCATTCCCAGGGTTGATATCGCCCGGATGACCACCCTCGGCCGCTCGACGGTGTCCGAGCTCACGGCGATCCTCCTGAAGGAGGGCTTCATCAGGGAGATCGGCAGCCAGGAACAGGAGGAGAAGAGGCGGTCGCTCGGCAGGCGCCCGGTCCTCCTCGAGTTCAACCCGAGGGCCAGGTTCGTGGCGGGGGTGAAGCTGGCGCCGAGGATGGTCTCGGCCGCCATCACCGACCTCGAGGCTGAGATCCTGGATACCACCGAGGTGCCGCTGGACGAGAAGGCCAGCGAGAAGGCCGTCCGGCAGCAGGTGTCGAGGGCCATCCGCGAGGTCATGTCGAAAAGCGGCACGGGCATTGAGAAGGTGGTGGGGATCGGCGTGGCCCTGCCCGGAATAGTGGACAACCGCACCGGGGTGTCCATATCGCCACGGTTCTTCCTGTGGCAGAACCTCCCGCTCAAGCACCTCCTCGAGGAGGAGTTCGGGATACCCGTGTTCATCGACAACGACGCCAACGCGGCGGCGCTCGGAGAGAAATGGCGCGGCAGGGGCCGTGAGGCTGAGAACATGGTCCTGGTGACGGTGGGCGTGGGCATCGGCGGAGGCATCATCATCAACAACCAGCTCTACCGTGGCTCGGTGGCCGGGGCGGGCGAGGTTGGTCACATCACCATCAACGAGGACGGCCCTGAATGTTCCTGCGGAAACCGCGGTTGTCTCGAGGCCCTGGCCTCGGATAGCGCCGTGGAGCGGGAAATGCGAAGCCTCGTGAAGGCCGGGGCGAGCACCGCCGTCGTCGAGGTTGCCGGCGGGGACCCGGAGAGGATCACCCGCGCGATGATCGTTGAGGCGGCGAAGGCGGGTGACGCCACCGCCATCGGCGTGGTGAGGACGGCTGGCCAGCACATCGGCGTCGGGCTTGCGAGCATAGTCAACATCCTCAACCCCGAGATGATCGTCGTGGCCGGGGAGGCAGCCCAGGAAGCGGGGGACCTGCTCCTGGATCCCATAAGGGAGACAATCGCCAGGCGGTCCATGGGCGTGCTGGCCCAGAGAGTGGAGGTCGTCACATCCGCACTGGGCGACCGGATCTGGGTCACAGGCGCCGCCGCCCTCGTCTTGCAGGACTTCTTCGGAGTGCCCATCTACGAGCGGGGGCGACCCGTGGCGGCGGTGTCGCTGCCTGAGCTCATGCAGGGGTCGTGATGGTCCGGCGCGGGGCCGGGCCGGCGGCTGTGGTGGAGGTGCCCCCTTGGGGGCTTCGGCCATCCGCAGGACGGTGTGGGCCACCCGTGGGCACACCGTGGCGCGGGGCCTGCGAGGCGGGGGCGGGGGACGATGACACGGCAAGACAACAACTGTCAGGAGAAGTCGACATGCGAAACGCGGAAAATGGCGACCAGTCCCTGGTCGCGAGGAGCATCGAAGTCATCAGGCGGAACCAGCACCCGTCGGGCGCGTATGTCGCGTCTCCCGAGTTTCCGAGCTACGCCTACTGCTGGCTCCGTGACGGCACGTTCACCGCGTACGCCATGGATCTCTTCGGCGAGCACGGGAGCGCCCGCGCCTACCACCTCTGGGTCAACCGGACCATCCTTGCTAACCGCGCGAGGCTCGAGGATGCCGTGGAGGCCGTGAGAGCCGGGCGGAAGATCGCTTCCGACGCCTTGCTGCCGGCAAGGTTCACGCTCGACGGCGGGCGCGACCTGAGTGACTGGCCCAACTTCCAGCTCGACGGGTACGGCACGTGGCTCTGGGGCTTGGCCGAGCACGTGGGCCTCACCACAGGCGATGTTGCCCTCCTGCGGAAGACGCAGGAGGGCGTCAGGCTTACCCTGGAGTACCTGGGGCTGTGCTGGCGGATGCCGAACCACGACTGCTGGGAGGAGCACGGCGACAGGGTGCACACTTCCACACTGGTGTGCCTCGCCGGGGGCATCGGGCGAATCGCGGCGCTGACCGGGGATGCGCGGGCCGGGGCGCTGGCGGCCGAGATCAGGGAGTACATCCTGAAGCATGGCGTTGTGGAAGGCCGGTTGAGCAAGTTCTGCCATCCCTGCCGTGTAGGGCAAAGCGTATCACCCGAGAGACCTGGCCGCGGGGGAACAGCGGTGGGCTCGGCCCGTGGAGGCGACGGCAATGACAGCGGCGAATGTCGCAAGCCCGAGCTGGGCCGGGAGGTGGACGCGAGCCTGTTGTGGGCCGCCATGCCTTTCGATGCGTTGGACCCGCTCGACCCAAGGATGGTCCGGACTGTGGAGAAGATCGAGCGTGACCTGGTAAGGGGGCATGGGGTGAGGCGCTATGCCACCGACACCTACTATGGAGGCGGGCTGTGGCTGCTCCTCTCCGCGTGGTTGGGCTGGTACTACTGCCGCGTGGGGCGCCGGGCCGAGGCCGCGTCGTGCCTCGAATGGATCGAGGCACGGGCCGATGAGGAAGGCCTCATGCCCGAGCAGGTGAGCGTGGACCTGATCGAACCCGCTTACTACCAGCCATGGGTCGATCGGTGGGGCCCGGTCGCCAAGCCGCTTCTGTGGTCGCACGCGATGTACCTCGTGCTATGGCACGAGCTTCGGGGTTCAGAACGTGGAATTCGAAGCTAACGGACGGGGGGTGTAGTGGCATGTATGCCGGGCGGGGCAGGAGAGGATCCCTGACCATCGCTGTCTTCCTTCTACCGACGATAGTCGGGTTTATACTGTTCAGTTTCACTCCAATCCTGCGCTCCCTTTACTTGAGCTTTACGTCCTGGGACATCCTCCAGCCGGCGGAGTGGGTCGGCATCGAGAACTATCGCCAGCTCCTTGCGAGCGAGGAGTTCTGGAGGGTCGTGGGAAACACGGCTGAGTACATCGTCCTCTACATTCCCCTGATGCTGGCTTCGTCCCTCGCCGTCGCCTCTCTCCTCAACCGGCGCTTTCGCGGCGTGCTGGTGTACAAGGTCCTGTTCTTCCTGCCCGTCCTTACGTCGTGGGTGGCGGGTTCGCTCATCTGGCGCTGGATCCTGAACTACAGGTACGGCATCGTCAACGTGCTTCTGGGGTTCGTGGGCATAAAGGGGCCGGCGTGGCTCGATGACAGGCTGTGGGCTATGCCCGGGATAGTGCTCGCCAGCGTCTGGAAGGACGTCGGGTTCTTCGCTCTGATATTCCTCGGGGCACTCAAGGGCATCAACACTGACTACTACGAGGCGGCTGCAATCGACGGCGCCACGCCCTGGCAGCGGTTCAGGCACATCACTCTGCCGCTCGTGTCGCCCACCACGTTCTTCGTGCTGGTGACCTCCATCATCAACTCGTTCCAGGTCTTCGCCCAGGTCATGATCATGACCGACGCGGGGCCGGCCGGGGCAACCCAGGTCATCATAGAGCGGATATACCGCTACGCATTCCAGTTCTACAAGATGGGCTACGCGTCGACGCTGTCGTGGGTTCTCTTTGCGATGGTTTTCGTTGTCACCTACATCCAGTGGCATCTCCAGAAGAGGTGGGTGACGTATGATGCGTAGAGCCATCGTCGCACTCAGGACGGTCTCGTTCTACCTGGTCATCTCAGCGGTGGCCCTTGTGATGATCCTGCCGTTCCTCTGGATGATCAGCACATCGCTCAAGGAGCACGAGGCTATCATGATCCTGCCCATCCGCTGGATACCTGAAAAGGTGAGCTTCCAGAGCTATCGGGACATATTCTCCATCTCGACGATGGTGCCTTTCCACAGGGCGGCCCTGAACAGCCTCATCGTTTCGATCATGGCGACCTTCGTCACGCTCGTCTCGACCTCCATGGCCGCCTTCGCCCTCGCCAAGCTGGACTTCAAACACCGTGACCAGCTGTTCCTGGTGTTTCTTGCGACCATGATGGTCCCGGGCGCTGTAACGATGATCCCCAACTACCTCGTGCTGCGCAGCCTGCGCCTGCTCAACACGTTCACCGGGCTCGTGCTTCCGTCCATCTATAACGCCTGGGCCCTGTTCCTGCTCAGGCAGAACATCAAGGCCATCCCCGAGGCGTACTTTGAGGCCGTGCTCGTCGACGGCGGGACAGCGTTCACGATGTACCGCCACATAGTGCTGCCCCTGGCAAAGCCCATCCTCGCCACTCTTGGGGTGCTGACGTTCATGGGGACGTGGAACGACTACCTCTGGCCGCTCATCGTGCTGTCGGACCCGAGCAAGATGACCCTCACCCTTGCCCTCAACAACCTGAACGCCAGGTGGGGGGAGCACTGGGAGATGCTGATGGCCGGGAACCTCGTGTCCATGGTTCCCATCATAATCGTGTATCTCGCGGCTCAGAAGTACTTCGAAACGGGGATCACCGTGGGCGGCTTGAAGGCCTGAGTGGGGTCGATGCGTCCTCTGTGCGGAAGGCAGGTGATGTCCAGGAAGCGACGATAGTGCGTCCCATCGTTTGAGGTCGGTTGTGACTGGACCAAACTCGAAGCCAGTTAGGCGCCCCACATGAAAGGGAGGGAAAGACATGTTCACCCGCAGGGCATTGCTTGTTCTGGTGTGTTTCGCGCTCGTACTGAGCTTATCCGGCAGCATCTTGGCCGCGAAGAAAGTCGTGATAACCTACGGCAACTTCTCGGCGGGGAAAGACAACGAGCCCACGCTTAACGCGATGAAG
>DKEX01000127.1 GCA_002452295.1 Firmicutes bacterium UBA6811
GACGGCGACGGCGACGGCGACGGCGGCGAAGGCGCCTGGAATTCTGGCGCTCTTGCTGGGGACATGCCCAAGAAAACCGCCGCTTTCCGGATCCACCCGGAGCGGCGGCACGAGAAGCGCCCAGGATCTTGCCACTTGCGCCCGCAGACCGCCAAGAACCTGGGCACCTCGGTGACGTCAGAACGNNCCTGGCCCAGTGTCCGCGCATGTTGGCGACGTCCGGGCATCTTGCCGAGACTTAGCGTCCTCGCGAGAGGCCGAGCACGTGAGCGAACACGAAGGGCGCCCCGAGGCTAGCCCATGCGGCCATGGCTGCGTAGCGCACCATGGCGAGGACGGCCGTTTCCGGTGCGAACAGGGCCTTTAAGCTGGCGCGAATCGCGAAAACCACCGCGAGGCCGATGGCGACCTTGAGCACCTGCACTTTAAGCGACGCCCGCTCCTCGGAGCGGACGAACCTGTCCTCGAGCACATACCCTGTCCCGACCCCGGCGAGGAAGCCCACCATCTTGAACGCCTCAATCGACCGGTATAGCAGAAGCAAGGCGAAGGGCACAGCCGCCACGACGAGAAGGAGCCAGCCGATGGAGACTGGGGTGGCGCGTAGCTCCAGGCGGCCGATGATCCAGATGTACGCCGCGAGGATGATTCCGCCGAAGCAGAAGCCGCCNNGCGACGTCGCCCGGGAAATGCACTCCAAGGTATATCCTGGAAAGCCCTATGAGGAAGATCAGCACGACAGCGGCGATGGTGAACCATCGCTGTCTGATCGTATGGGCCAGGTAGCCCCAGAACACTGCGGACGCCTGCGCGTGGCCGCTGGGGAAGCCGTAACCTCCCCCTGTCTCGGGGAAGATCACGCGCACGTCCTCCGGCGACGGGCGCGGCATCTGGAAAAGATCCTTGAGCCCCGAGTTGACGAAGGAAGACAGGATGAGAAGGACGCCGATTCTGATCGCCAGCCTCTTTGACACCGTCCAGAAGAGGAGCGCCACGATCACGATGAAGAACCCCTCGGCCCCCAGCATCGTGATGGCGCCAAACACGACGTCGAGCACCGGGTTCGCGATGGACTGTACGGCGCGTATCAGGTCTATCTGGGTCACCTGCCCCACCTCCGCGTCCCGTTTGGCCATGATTTCGCCGGACGGCCGGAAGTTCCTCCTCGGGATGAGGCGGAAGCCGGTGCCGTCCGGGGGGAGTTGCCTGTAAGAAGGGATTTGGGAGCCTGAGGAGAAGATCATCCACGGAGTTCAGCAAGAACGCGGCGCATGTTGTCGAGCCGGACCCCGACACCGTGATGGGGGCGGGGAGAATCTACGTGGGGCTCCGGAGCCTCGTCGCGAGGCACAGGCTCGACGCTGTAACAGTAAAGTGCTTTGACCTTCTTCCCCTTCTGCAGAACACCGGCTGCTACGCGCTGGCTCGCCTCAACGAAGAGGGCATTCCTGCGGCGTGCGAGGCCGATGTGCTCTCGGCTCTCGGCATGTTGCTGCTGCACGAGCTGACGNNGCCGAGCTTCATGGCGAACCCGTCGGTCGTTGACAGCGAAACGGGAAGGATAGTGCTGGCCCATTGCACGATACCCAAGGACCATGGCCAGGTCATACATGGCAAGGTCGCACTTCGAGTCAGGCATCGGCGCTGCGATCCANNGGGGACCTCACACCCGGGCCGGTGACGGTCGCGCGCGTGGGAGGGCGGGGGCTTGCAGACGAGTTCGCCGCCCGGGGGCGCCTGGTCGAGTGCGGCTCCAGGGACGACATGTGCAGGACACAGTTGACCATAGAGCTCAGCGGTCGGGCTGTCACCGACATGATCCTCACGAGGCCGCTGGGCAATCATCACCTTGTTGTCCTCGGCGGTTGGGAGGAGAGGATCCGCGACTTCGCATCGCTATTCACCGGGTGACGTGGCATCGGGCTTGGGGATAGACGCGCTATCGGAGCGTACCTGCGTCGCGGCCATACACGTGCCAGCCGTCACAATGAAGGTGGNNAGGAGGAAATCGATGGCAAGGAAAATCCTGATAAGTTCGGGCAGCATCAAGGTGGAGGCCACGCTCAACGACACGAAGACTGCTGAAGCCATCTGGGCCGCATTGCCCATCACCGGGCAGGCGAACCGGTGGGGCGACGAGATANNACTTCGAGATCCCGGTCAGGCTCGCGGCGGAGAACGGGAAAGCCCTCGTTGATGCCGGCGACCTCGGTTACTGGCCTCCGGGGCGCGCCTTCTGCATATTCTTCGGGCCGACGCCGATAAGCCGGGAAGACGAGATCCGCGCCGCAAGCCCGGTCAACGTGCTCGGCAAGGTGGATGGCAACCCCGAGGTACTGAGAAAAGTGAAGGACGGCAAGGAGATCATCGTGTCCGCGCGGTAGAACCACGGCCCAGTGTTTACCACATATCGCCGAACTTGTCAAAGAGCACCTTCGGAGAACTGGAGGCAACAGCTGCATGACGATGACTGACATTGAAAGAGTGATCCTGATAGTCATGGACAGCGTGGGCATCGGCGCATTGCCGGACGCAGGCGCCTACGGGGACGAAGGAAGCGACACGCTGCGCAACACGGCAAGGGCGGTGGGAGCGATCGATATGCCGTTCTTCGGCCGCCTGGGCCTCGGCAACCTCGCAGAGTCGTTCGGGGAGCCCATTGAAGGAGTGCCGGCCGTGCCCGCGCCGCTCGCCGCGTACGGCCGCATGGCCGAGAGATCGGCAGGCAAGGACACCACCACCGGCCACTGGGAGATCGCCGGTATCGTGCTCGACCGGCCGTTCCCGGTATACCCCCACGGATTTCCGCCGGAGGTGATCGCCGCCTTCGAGAAGGCCATCGGGACCGGGACCCTCGGCAACAAGCCCGCATCAGGCACCGACATCATCAGGGAGCTTGGCGAGGAGCACATGAGGACGGGATTCCCCATCGTTTACACCTCCGCCGACAGCGTGTTCCAGATCGCCG
>DKEX01000052.1 GCA_002452295.1 Firmicutes bacterium UBA6811
TTTCGCCGGCGGGCTAATCGCGGGCTTCGGCATGGACCGGGCGAAGCTGCTCGAGATAGCGCTAAGCGGAGCGCCGTTCCAAACGTCGGGCTGCCCCGGCTGCAACAGGCCGTACTACAATGAGCGCCCGGGTGGCACCATGTACAACTACCCCAGGCCCCTCACCCGCGATGAGGCAGAGAGGGCGATCTCGGAAGCGCGCGTGCTGGGGGATTGTCTGTGATGGGGGATCGCAGGATGCAGTGGAGGCTCCTTCGCACAGGACGCAACGCTGGAGCGTGGAACATGGCCGTGGACGAGGCCGTGATGGTTCACGTGGCGAGGGGCCTTTCCCCGCCCACCTTCAGGCTTTTCGAGTGGGACCCGCCCGCCCTATCCCTGGGCCGCGTGCAATCATTCGAGCGGGACGTCGATGCGGAGGCGTGCGCGAGGCTGGGCGTCGATGTGGTGCGCAGGCCTACTGGAGGCAGGGCCGTGCTACACGACGTCGAAGTCACATATAGCCTGATCATGAGCGAGAAGGACCCTGTGCTGCCTGAAGGCCTCGGGGAGTCCTTCAGCCTTGCGACGCAGGGGATCATAAAGGGGCTACGGCTTCTCGGGGTGGAAGCGGAGATCCGGGGCCGCGACGAGCCCGAGAAGCCCGGCCGGGCTGCGGGCGGCGGCGCGGCCGACGCTGGCGGGGCCGTGCGGACGGGGGCGTGTTTCGACTCGCCGTCCTGGTATGAGGTGGTCGCGGGCGGCCGAAAGCTGGTCGGCAGCGCCCAGGCCAGGCTGATGGGCGTCTTTCTGCAGCACGGCTCCATCCTGATGCAACTTGACGCGGACAAGCTCTGCAGGCTCCTGAAGTTCAACTCCGACGAGGAGAGAGCGGCGGCGGTCCGTCATCTTCGCACCCATGCCACTTCCATCTCGGAGGTCCTGGGCCGCGATGTGGGCTTCGAGGAGGTCGAGGCCGCGGTCATCGCGGGGATGAGATCGCACATCGCCCCGATAGGTCTGGTGGAGGGAGATCTCACAGGGGACGAGATCGCCCTGGCGACGGCGCTTATTTCCCGGAAATACGGTTCGGCGTCATGGACGGTGCACCGCAGGGCGGACGGTTAGCGAACGTTCCCTTGGGGCGCCAGGCCCGCATGCGGTGGGCCATCGTGGCGTCCGGAGCTGGGGCCTGCCCTAAACAAAGCCTGTCATGGGAGGGTTTCAGGAGTGGCAACGCATGAAAGGCCAGAGGCCAGTGAGAGGGAGCGTCTGCGGCGCGACGCGCTCGGCATTCTGAGGCAAGCCCTCGTCGCCGTGGACCCGTATGCGGCGGTGAAGGCCCACCTCCGCCGGGAAGGCGACATCCTCACCGTGGGCGGGCGCTCTTACGACCTTGGGCGTATCCAGCGCATCTTCGTGGTGGGCGCGGGGAAGGCGAGCGCGCGCATGGCACTCGCGGTGGAGGACATCCTGGGAAACCGCGTGACGGCAGGCCTCGTGAACGTCAAGTATGGCCATGCTGAGACCCTGAAAAAGGTCCGCATCAAGGAGGCGGGACACCCTGTGCCCGACGCCGCCGGCCTGGAGGGCGCACGAGAGATCCTCGACATCGTCAGCACAGCCGGCGAGAACGACCTCGTGCTCTGCCTCATCTCAGGCGGCGGCTCCAGCCTTCTGCCGCTTCCCGCCGCGGGCATCGAGCTTGCGGACAAGCAGAAGACCACTCAGGTGCTCCTCGGATGCGGCGCCACGATCCACGAGATGAACGCCGTCAGGAAGCACATCTCCCTCCTGAAAGGCGGCGGGCTCGCCCGCGCCGCCGCTCCGGCGCACGTGGTGTCGCTCATTCTCTCTGACGTCATCGGGGACGACCTCGATGTCATAGCGTCGGGACCGACGGTCCCTGACCGGAGCACGTTCGCGTCAGCCCTTGACGTCCTCGAGAGATATGGCGTGGCGGGGCAGATCCCNNTCTCGAGGCAGGCGCTCGCCGCGAGGTGCCAGAGACCCCGAAACCGGGAGACCGTCTCTTTGAAAACGTGACCAATCTCATCGTCGCGAGCAATGCCATAGCGGTGGACGCTGCGGCGCGGGCTGCGGAGGGGCTGGGATACCATCCCCTCGTGCTGTCGTCGTCCATACAGGGGGAAGCGAGAGAGGTCGGGCGCGTGATGGCAGCGGTCGCACGCGAGATCTTGGCGAGCGGTCGGCCTGTGGCGAAGCCCGCGTGTGTGCTCGCGGGCGGTGAGACCACCGTGACGCTCCGGGGGGGCGGGCTCGGTGGGCGGAATCAGGAGCTTGCCCTGGCGGCCGCCCTCGACATGGAGGGCCTGCCGGACGTGCTTGTGCTGGCTGCGGGCACCGACGGGACCGACGGTCCAACCGACGCCGCAGGCGCTTTCGCCTTCGGCGACACCGTTGCGCGGGCGCGCGAGGCAGGGATGTCTCCCCGCGCTCATCTCGAGAACAATGACTCGTATCACTTCTTCAAGGCGCTGGGGGACCTCGTCGTAACCGGTCCCACGCGCACCAACGTGATGGACCTCCTGCTCATCCTGGCCGGACCTGCGCCCGGCATGGCGGACTACCCGGAGACCGTGGCAGACCCGCGGGCCGCAAGGGAACCGATGTAGGCGCAAGCCGCCTGGAGACGACGGGGCAACAGACCGCGGGCCCAGGAACCGCCCATCCGTGCGTCCATCCCCTCTTAACCCTCGTGTTACAATCTTTAACACGCGCTTTATACTCACTTAAACAGGGTATGCCATAATGAGGGTGGCCGAAGGCAGCCGAACGCAACAGGAGCTTCCGCCTGCAGGAGAACGAACGGAGACTCATATGTAGAGCCGGGCAGGCGGTAGACGAAAGCGGCGGGCCACGCTCTACGCGATCTGCGCCCTGCAGGTGAGTTCCGAACGGCTCGTGCCCCGGTCCGCTGTCGTGGATGAAGGTTTCCGGCCCGGAACGGCGGGCGGAAGCTCCTGATGACATAGCCTGGCTGCAGTCGGATCACGGTTTTTCGAGAGATAAACAAGGAGGTTCACAGGGTATGAAGTCCGCGATGAAGAGGGTTGCACTCGTCCTCTCGCTCACCCTGGTTCTGGGTCTTGGCGCAGGCCTCGTCCAGGCCAGTGAGCAGATCACGCTCCAGGGATCCACGACGGTCCTTCCCATTGCCCAGAGGGCTGCAGAAGTTTTCATGGCGAAGAACCCTGAGGTGTCCATCTCCGTGCGGGGCGGCGGTTCCGGCAACGGTATAGCCGCTCTCCTCGACAAGTCCGTCCAGATTGCGAACGCGTCCAGGTTCATCAAGTTTGACGAGGTCAAGAAGGCCGTTGCAAACGGAGTGTACCCGGTCCCCCATAGGATCGCCCTTGACGGAATAGCCGTCGTCGTCAACCCCAAGAATACCGTGGACAAGCTCACCGTTGCTCAGCTCAAGAAGATCTACACCGGCGAGGTCACCAACTGGAAAGAAGTCGGCGGACCCGACATGAAGATCGTGGTCATATCCCGCGACTCCAGCTCCGGCACGTATGAGGTGTTCGAGGAGCTCGTGCTCCAGGGCGCGAAGGTCGTCGCAAGCGCGCTCCTGCAGGCCTCCAACGGCGCCGTGTCCGATGTCGTGTCCAGGACCCCTGGTGCGGTAGGTTACGTCGGGCTTGGGTACCTCTCTGACAAGCTGAAGGCCGTCAAGATCGGCGCCACCGAGAAGGCTTACATCGAGCCGTCCCTGGCGACCGTGCAGGCGGGCCAGTATCCGATAGCGAGGAACCTCTACATGTTCACCAACGGGTGGCCGACTGGCGATGCGGCAAGGTTCATAAACTTCATCCTGAGCGCCGTAGGCCAGAAGATCGTCAAGGAAGAGGGTTTTGTCCCCCTCTGGTAGGGTAGCGCACGATAGTCTGCCACGCACCAACCGTCAAGCCCGCACCTACAACCCGCTGGGCAGGGGCGAAGATGCCCCTGCCCTCTCCCCGTTGGAGGGGACGAGCGGA
>DKEX01000009.1 GCA_002452295.1 Firmicutes bacterium UBA6811
CCCGAGAGTCTCCTGGAAAACGAGCTATTCGGCCATGAGGAAGGCGCGTTTACCGGGGCCCGTAAGAGGAGACCCGGGAAATTCGAGATGGCTGATGGAGGGACCTTGTTCCTCGATGAAGTCGGCGACCTGCACCCCTCACTCCAACCGAAGATCCTCAGGGTTATCGAGGAGAAAGTCGTCGAACGCTTGGGCGGCAACCAGAGAGTCCCTGTCGATGTCAGAGTCGTTGCGGCCACTAATCGCGACCTCAAGAAGGAGGTACAGGAAGGCCGCTTCAGGCAGGATCTGTACTTCCGGCTGGCCGTGATCCCCATGACCATTCCACCGCTCAGGGAGAGGCCGGAGGACATCCCTGTGCTCGTCAGGCACTTCCTCAAGGAGTCCTGCCAGAAGAGCCGCAAGCTCGTGCCGTCTGTGGACAGCGAGGCCATGAGGGCGCTGGTCTCGTACGACTGGCCGGGAAACGTCAGGGAGCTCAAGAACGCAATGGAACAGATCAGCCTGCTGTGCGACAAGAACGTGGTCACAAGGATGGATCTTCCTCTTCTGTTCGATGGTCTCACCGGCCGCGTCGGTTACCGCAACGCAGGCGGGCCTCCGGCAGACGCTGACCCTTCCGAGAGCGGCCCAGCCGCCCCCTCAGGCGAGGGCACGGTTGCAGGCCAGATCGCCTCCGCGGTGGGCGGCGAGCCTCACGATCCGGCCAGGATGACCGAGCGGTCGCTCAAGCAGCGCAAGAAGGATATCCTTACCAACACCGAGAGGGACATGATCGAGGCGGCCCTTCGACGATTCGGGGGAAACCGCACGAAAGCCGCCGAGTACCTGGGCATATCCCGGCGCAGCCTCCAGATGAAGATCAAGGAGTATCAGCTCTGACGAGCCGCAAACCGGCGCCGCAAGCTGACGCTGCAAACTAACGCCGCAAACTGACAGGCAACCAGTCTCCAGTCTCCAGCACTGCGCGTGCGCCCACCTGCCTGAGCTGCACAAAGCTGACGGGCCGCAGGCTGACAGGCAACCGGCCTCGAGCCGGCCAATTGGCGTCAAACGCTCCGCCGACGAAGGCCCCCATGAGCGTCAGGTGCGAAGGGCTGTGCGCAGGGGAAGCCACAGGTGCGAAGTGTGCTTCGCACCTGCCATGCCGCCTTCCGACCCCGCCGTACAAGCCGTCCCGCTTCGCGCAACCGCACCACGCCGCCGCATCTCCGCATATGTCTTCTGTCTTCAGCGCTCCCCTCAACCCTACACAAGGGCACTGGCACGAACCTTGCTCCCATCAATGGGTGGTGGGAGCAAGGCGCGCTTTGCATGGCTGGGTTGAACACACTCTACTGAACGCTCCAGTACGAGGGGGTTCCTGAGAGAGAAGGACAAAAACAAGACTGGAACGGAGGTGTCGAAGTTGGTAAAGAGGCTCGGTGGGTTCTTCACCAAGGTCATGGAAAAGTACCTTCCCGACGCGTACCTGTTCGCCATCATCTTGACGTTCATAGCACTGGTCCTGGCTCTCATCTTCACACAGGCGGGGTTCCTGGGAACCATCAACGCGTGGTGGAACGGAATCTGGGGGCTTCTGGCTTTCGCGATGCAGATGACTCTGATCCTGGTGACCGGTCACAGTCTCGCACTGGCTCCGGCGGTCAAGAAGGTGCTCAACAAGATCGCGGACCTCGCCAACACGCCGGCCAAGTCCGTGTTCCTGGTCGCCCTGGTGGCCGGCCTCTGCTCCTGGCTGCAGTGGGGGTTTGGACTCATAATCGGTGGTCTCCTGGCCGTACAGATCGCAAGGCGCGTCCGCACCGTCGACTACCCGCTTCTCATCGGCGCCGCGTACGCGGGGTTTCTCACCTGGCACATGGGGATATCGGGGTCCGCTCCCCTCACCATCGCAACCGCAGGCAGCCCGGCAAATCACATCGAGAAGATCCTCGGCAAAGTCGTTCCTGTCACCGAGACGATGTTCGCCCCCTGGAACCTCTGGACCGCTATGTTCCTGATCGTGAGCGTAGCCGTTCTCCTGGTTCTAGCCATCCCTCCCAAGGAGAAGACGAAGCCCCTCTCCGACGAGGCCGTCGCCCGGCTGGATGCCGAGGAGGCCATGGAGGAGGCGGAGAGACGGGAGGTGAGGCTCGAGACAGTCGCCCAGAGGATCGAGAACTCGCGCATAATCAACTACGCCTTTGCAGCGATGGGTGTGATCTACCTGGCCGACTACTTCGCTAAGAAGGGGTTCTCCCTCGACCTCAATCTCGTCATCGGGATGTTCCTGTTCGCAGGGATCATCCTCCACGGCACTCCGATCAACTACGTGCGCGCAGTCAACAAGGCCATCAAGGGGGCAGGTGGAATCGCCCTGCAGTTCCCGCTCTACGGCGGTATCCAGGGCATTATGATGGGGACTGGCCTGGCATCCGTGATCGCCGGCTGGTTCGTAACCATATCCACGCAGACCACGTTTTACATGCTCCAGTACTGGGCCGCGGGTCTCATCAACGTGTTCATCCCCTCTGGCGGTGGGCAATGGGCAGCTCAGGGTGCCATCACGGTTCAGGCCGCGCAGATGATGGGCAAGGATGCTGTGAAGGCGGCGATGATGTGCGCGTGGGGTGACCAGTGGACCAACATGATCCAGCCATTCTGGGCCCTGCCCCTGTTAGGACTGGCGAATCTCAGGGCCCGAGACATCATGGGCTACACCACGCTGGTCCTCCTGTGGGCCGGTATCGTCATGAGTGTAGTGGCCGTCCTCATTGCCTAAGTAAGTATGGGTTCGCAGATCCGTGCCAGTTTGGCAGAAGCTTCCGGGTTGCCGGTGCTTGCACGACGGGGCGCTCCCGATCTGGCTAGCCTCAAGCGCCAAATCTGACGAGGCGCGCCGCAGGCGCGCCGTCCCCGGAGTGCAGCACCCGTAACCCCTGGAAAAGCGGCAACGGTCTCTGAACCCACACCTGGCAAGAACGCTACAAGGCCGGGTGGGCCTGGCGGCGAACCGGGGACGAAGCGAGTGGGCAGGCAAGTGGGCGACTCTGGCGCCCCGCGTAAGCACACGAGGGAGGTATCGAACATGGCTGGAACTCTGCCAGTTCAGATCGGGGTGGCAAGGCTTTTCACGGATCCTGACCCTGACAGAGCCAGGGAGTTCTTCAGGCGGAAGTCGAGGGCCCTCACGGACAAGACCATGCCGGTGAAGGACGCGGTTTCCACGTACATCCAGGACGGGGAATACCTGGCCATCGGCGGCTTCGGCACGAACCGCATCCCCACGGCGGTCCTCCACGAGATCCTCAGGCAGGGCAAGAAGGACCTCGGCATTTCGGGGCACACCGCCACACACGACTTTCAGATCATGGCTGCCGGGGGGGTCATCAACAGGGTCGATGTCG
>DKEX01000051.1 GCA_002452295.1 Firmicutes bacterium UBA6811
GCATTTTTGCACCCTCACTTAGTATTACCATCGCCGCCCCGGGCTTCTCGTGCATTGTCGGACGGCCGGGACAGGCCCAGGCAGCGCGGATGCGCAGTGTCGCACCGATGAGGGGGCTCCTGTGATTGACGGCCTTCGCGGCCGTCAGATATACTTTCAAGTGGGCTGGCGGGACGACAGGCCGTGCGCTCGTCCCTCTCCCGCACCAGCGGGTGCCGGCAGACTGTCATCCTGCAACCGGGTGCCTTACCTGGGGCGCGACCGCCCAGGGCGAGCGCACCACACTGTGCGAAGGGAGCCAGGCCGCACTGCTCTGCCGCCCACAGGCGGTGGTCTCCTGCGGCGATCTCGATGGACTCCGGCTGTGAGCATGTCATCAACGTGAATATCGAAGTCCCTGGGCACGTCGCCCGCATGGCCGAAGAGCTTGAAGCGCAGGGCTTCCGCGCATACGTGGTCGGCGGCGCCGTGCGGGATTCGCTCCTCGGCAGGACGCCGAAGGACTGGGACATCTGCACTTCGGCAACCCCTGACGAGGTGGAGAGCCTGTTCCGCGGGCGCACCGTGCCCACCGGGAAACGCTACGGCACGGTCACCGTCCTCGCCGGGGGCGGCGAGGGCGTGGAGGTTACGACGTTCCGCAAGGACGGGCTGTACAGCGACGGGCGAAGGCCTGACGTGGTCGTGTTCTCGTCCGATGCCGCGGGCGACCTCGCCCGCCGGGACTTCACCGTGAACGCCATGGCGTACGACGTCCGGCGGAGGGTAGTGATCGACTGTTACAACGGCCTTGCCGACCTCAGGGCGAAAGTCATCCGCCCCGTCGGCGACGCCAGCGCCCGCTTCCAGGAGGATGCTCTCAGGATGCTCCGGGCGATCCGCCTCGGGGCTGAGCTGGGGTTTACGGTTGCGCCCGAAACCCTGGAAGCGATCGAAGGCAACCACCACGCTATCACAAAGATCTCGTGGGAGAGGGTCCGGGACGAGCTCTCCGCCATGCTCGTGTCTTCGCGGCCAGGCGAGGCGCTGCACCTCACCCGAAAAACCCGGCTTCTCGCACATGTTCTTCCGGAGCTCGAGGCATGCGCTGCCGTTCCGGCGGGCCGGGCATGCGCCGGCACCGTTTTCGAACACAGCCTGAAGGCGACGGACGCCATCGAACCTGTGCTGCACCTTCGGCTGGCGGCGCTCATCCACGACATCGGAAAGCCCGCGACGATGGCTCGTGACGCGCATGGCCGGGTGAGGTTCTTCGGTCATGAGAGGGTTGGAGCGGACCTCGCGGAGCAGGCGCTTGGGAGGCTCCGATACCCGGGCGACCTGGTTCGAAAGGTCGCGCTGCTCGTCGAGTACCACATGTTCACCTATGATCCCGCGACGAAGGATAAAGGAATAAGGCGCCTTGTGGCGACCCTCGGAATCGACGCCGTCTGCGACCTTGCGAAACTGCGCGAAGCCGACAGGGCCGCCCTCGGCGCAGGGCCCGGCCCGGGCGGCAACATGGCGGCCTTCCTTGCAAGGGTTGAACGGGTGATGGCGGAGGCGCCTGCACTCTCAGTGCGCAACCTTGCGGTGGACGGGCATGATGTCATGAAGGTGCTCGGCGTGCCGGAGGGGCCGGAGGTTGGAGAGGCTCTCTCGAGGCTCCTCGACGCCGTGCTCGAGGACCCCACGCTCAACTCGCGCGAGCGGCTGCTGCAGCTCCTCGAAAGCATGAGGCCCGCCGCGAAGTGAGCGTGTGGGCGCTCCCTCCGCCGGCAAGCCTCTGAAAAAACGATCTGGCTGGGGCGGGAGGATTCGAACCTCCGGATGCAGGATCCAAAGTCCCGTGCCTTACCGCTTGGCTACGCCCCAGCACAAACCGTAAATTGTCGCCTCTCTCGGCACCACGAGTATAACAGAGGGCCCAGCCGGCGTCAAGGCACGTACCGCCGCTGTGCTGCCGCGCCGACGCCTGCCGCTGCCGCCCCGGCTACTGCGACTGCCGCACGTGCCTGCGCCTGCCGCGGCCCCGCTCCACTGCCCCCCGCCCGCTACTACCAGGGCCGACCCGAAAGGCCGCGGGGTGCGTTTCGCCCTGGCGCCTGCCTTGCGGGCCGGGTCGGAGCTTTGCTGCATGCCGCGCCGACGCACCCGGCGCGCGGCGCTCGACTCCCGGGTCCAGGCTCAAAGCTCCCGGCCCTAGTTGGCCGCCGCCTGGGGGCTCGACTGCGTTTCGTACGCCGCCATGACTGCCTTGTGGATCTCCTCCCGGGCCTGCGCAGTGATGGGATGCGCGATGTCCCTGTAGCCGCTCGTTCCCACCTTTCGGCAGGGCATCGACACGAAAAGCCCTGTCGGCCCCTCGACCACCTTGAGCTCCTTGACGACAAAAGCGTTGTCGAAGGTAATGGACGCTATCGCCCGCGTCTTCCCGTCAGTCTTCACCGGCCTGACCCGCACCTCAGTGATGTTCAATCCCGGTCACCACCTTCCATAATGGGGTACTAATATGGGTTGCACGAAGTATATTCCATATGCACCCATGGATTCCTGCTTATGGAAGGCAAAAATCTCCTTTTTCTTCCTCCTCGTGGTCCGACCAGGGTCAGGCCGGGGAAGCCACCAGCTTGCGCACGAGCTCGAGGTCGCTTGGTTTGTCCACATCCACTGCGATCTCGGCAAACTCCGAGATGATCGCCAGGCCCCGGACCCCGGCGATCTCCTGAAGGCGCCTCTCCACATCGTGGATGGACAGGCGTCTCAGGATGAACTTGACCGTACACCGCAACCCGAGGAACGTCGCCATCATCCACGGCTTTTTCCGCGTGGCAACGGCCTCTTCGAGGAGCCTGCCACACGCCTCGAGCCCTCGAGGCGACGCCAGGATAACGTTGCCGCCCGTGAACGTCCCTTCGGCCAAAGTCAGGTACGTGCGTTTCATCTCAGGGAACTTCGCCTCGTTTGTCTCCTTGCGGAGGAGCGGGTAGTAGATGTCCGCCGGGTCGGCATCCGCCTTCTGCAGCAGGTCCTCTATGGCCTCGACCGTGAGCAGGGGCAGGTCCGCGGTGACGATGAGCACCATCCCCTGCGGTCGCAGCGCCTCGATGCCTGCCTCGAGGTTGTCGACGATGGAGCCGACCCGCTCGACGAGGACAGCGTCCCCGGCGGGGACAGCGACCTGGAGGGCCTCCCTCGGCCCCACCACGGCGACCCTCCCGATCCTGGGGCACGCCTTCACGGCGCGTAGCACGTAGTAGATCATCGGCTTCCCGGCAATATCGATGAGCGCCTCGTAGCGCGCGCTGTCATAGCTCGCAAGCCTCCCGTCGTTGTCCGCTCCTGCCAGGATCACGGCATCCACCATGCATACCGTCTCCCTTCTACCTGCTACCTGTAGGGCCTCCACTGCCGCACCGGGATGCGCTCGAGCCCTCTCGGGGTCGAACAGCACACGAATGTCGTATCGTATCTCTCTCGCACAATGCGCCTCATTTGCCTTGCAGCCTTCTCATCCTCGGCTATCCCGAACACCGCCGGACCGCTGCCGGACATCCCCACACCCAGCGCGCCCGCATCCAGCAGCGCCTGCTTCACCTCTTGTATCTCGGGAACCATGCTAACGGCCGCTCGCTCGAGGTCGTTGGCAAGCCCCGCCGCAATGCGCCCCGCGTTGCGCGCGGCCACAACTGCCAGCATCCCCGGGGTGGCGCGACCCGCCCGGCGGGCCTCGCCAGCCTCCCCGGCCCTACCGGCCCCACCGGCCTCGCCGGCGTCGCCGGGGCCGGCGGGCCTGCCTCCGGGCTCGTCCCCGTCAAGCTCATCGTACGCAGCGTAGGCGTCAGCGGTGCTTATCCTGTCCTCGGGGACCACCACGACAAACCACAGGTTCTCGAGCGCGGGAAGCGTCTCGACCTGCTCTCCCTTGCCCCGGATGATCCCGGTTCCGCCCGTGAGGCAGAATGGCACGTCCGCTCCGATAGCCTCACCGATCCTGGCAAGCTCGACCACGTCAAGGCCGAGCCCCCATAGCTCGTTCAGGCCGAGGAGCACCGCGGCCGCGTCGGCGCTCCCCCCGCCGAGACCTGCGCCGATGGGGATCTGCTTCTTTATATCGACCCACACCGAGGCCCCGAGGCCGGCGAACCGCGACAGGGTCAGCGCGGCCTGAAAGGCGAGGTTCTCGTGGCCGAGTGGCACGAGAGGGTTCTGGCAGGCAAGGGTCACGCCAAGCTCCGTTCCGTGCCTGGACACCGAGTAGGCTGGCGTGGACCCGAGCGCGATGCCATCGTACAGGTCGATGGACTGCACCACCGACTCGAGATCGTGGTACCCGTCGGGCCGCCGGCCCAGGATGTCGAGGGTGAGGTTCAGCTTCGCCCTGGCGACGATGAGAAGTCTTCTGCCTTCCGTCCTAGCCATTGCGCTTAATAGATTATGCGCAACATCGGGAATTCCTGCTTCAGTCGAAGCTAGCACCGAAAACGCGCTAGCCCAGTCCCGGCCCCCCATGTGCACCCGGTGCTCCGGATGGCCGGGCGCTTCGGGTGTCGCGAGTGCTAGGCGCAGGGGTCCCCGCCGGTACGCGTCCTACCTACCCCGTCCGAAGATCCCCCTGAAGAAGTCGCGGATCGCGCGCATAATGACGGTGAAGATGTTTGCCCTCGGCACGTCCTCCGTGGCAACGACGTCCACGCGCGCCACCTCCCTGCCGTCAAGCGAAGCCACGATGGCCCCCAGCTTCTCTCCCTTCTTGATTGGAGCGCGGCGCTCATCTGACGCGATCGCCGTGCCCACCAGGTCCTTCTTGCCCTTCTCCACGAACGCCACGAAATCGGCCTTCGCGGCAGCCGGGACATCCTCGCGCCGACCGTTGGGCACGCGCACTTTGCCGACGACGTCGCCCTTCTTCGCCACGGCCACCCGGTCGAACTCACGGAAGCCGTAATTCAGGAGCTTTATGATGTCCTCGAGGCGATCCTCGTTTGTGGGAAGCCCCATGACCACCGATACCAGCCTCACGTCGTCACGCTTCGCCGTGCCTGACAGGCAATAGCCGGCCTCGTCCGTCATCCCTGTCTTGAGGCCGTCCGCTCCCGGGTAGCGGAGTACTAGCTCGTTGGTGTTCCTGAGAAAGGACTCCTCCTGCCGGACCCTGGGGCCCTTCCGCTCGAGCGTGTCCGTCCAGATGCTCGTCCACTCGAGCACCTTCGGGTGCTTCGTGACGAGCTCGCGGGACATTGTGGCGATGTCCAGAGCTGAGCTATAGTGCTCCGGGGCCGGGAGGCCGTCGGGGTTTTGAAAGTGCGTGTTCTTCATCCCAAGCTCTTTCGCCTTTTCATTCATCTGGTTCACGAAGTCCCCGGCGCTTCCGGCGATGAACTCGGACACGGCGTACGCCGCGTCGTTCGCCGAAACGATGGCGACGGCCTTCATCATGTCGCCGAACTTCATCTGTTCGCCTTCCATGAGCCATATCTGGGAGCCGCCGATCTGGCTCGCCTCGGTGCTCGTTGTCACCGTGTCATCAAGGCTGACTTTCTTCGAGTCCACAGCCTCCATGGCGAGGAGCATCGTCATGACCTTGGTTATGCTCGCAGGCGCAACGCGAAGGTCAGGGTCTTTCTCGTAGAGCACCTGCCCGGTCTCAGCGCTCACGAGCACAGCCGAACGGGCCTTGAGCTCAGGCGGGGCAGCGTGCGACGAGGCCGACATGACCGCGGCCGCACCGACCACGACCGCCGCGAGGCCGGCCATGAAAGGCGCACGGCGCCCCCAGAGCCGTGGATTCCTCCAAAACAACATCTCTCCAACCACCTCCGAAGGTTGCGACCCCGGGCGCACGCCCGGGGTTCCGGGATCACCGATCCACTCCACGCGAACGCGCCCCTTCTCAGGATGGACGTCTCCGCGGGAAGGAGCGCTACCGGGCTAATTCTCCACGCAGGGCTGCGTTCCTCCCGGGACCCACACGGTTCGGCCTTCCATAATGTGCCCATTCTGGACGGATTGTACACATTCACACGACGCGGCGTGACGCGAGGCGAGGCGAGGCGTCCCGCCCGAAATAAAGGGCCAGCAATGCGAGACCAGGCTATCATGCATGCCCGGAATTTTGCAAGAGTGGAGGAAAAATGGGTCACTCCTGGCCGTCATACCCATTCTGGGATGGGCCCTGGCGCCCATAGTCGGCAGCATCCTCGGCATCATTGAGCTCCTGCTGGTGCTAACCGATGCCGCCGGCCGGCGACTCGGTGACAAGTGGGCAAACACCCAGGTAATAGCCGTCGAGGAGCCCCAGCCTTCCAGCGCTTCGAAAGGGTAGCGGCGGACCTGCCGGGAACAGGCGATGCGCGTCTCGCGGAGTGCGGCGAGAGGCAACGGAACCGGCCTTGCCGATCCACGTGCCCTCGCCGCCTTGCGTTGACAGGGTTCCGGCTGGCTTTTGCGCCGCTGCGCTGACGCTTGCATGCCTGCCTGTCTGGGGATACCGTCAGAAAGGACACCGTTAGAAGACGTTCAGGTACTGCTCGATCTCCCACGGATGAACCTGCGTGCGGTAGATGTCCCATTCGATCCCCTTGGCCTCCACGAACCTGCCCACAATGTGCCCGCCCAGGTTCCCAGTGATGACATCGTCAGCCCTGAGGCACTCGATGGCCTCCACGATGCTACCCGGGAGGCTGTCTATGCCCATTTTCTCGCGTTCAGCCCCCGACAGGGCGTAGACGTTGAGGTTGACCGGGTCGGGCGGGAGGATCCTGTTTCTGATGCCGTCAAGGCCCGCCTTCAGGGTGACCGCAAGAGCAAGGTACGGGTTGCACGACGGGTCAGGGCTTCGAAGCTCGATCCTGGTGTGTTTCCCGCGCGCGGCCGGGACCCGGATGAGCGGGCTCCTGTTTCTCTCTGACCAGGCAATGTACACCGGTGCCTCGTATCCCGGCACCAGCCTCTTGTAGGAGTTTATGAGGGGGTTTGTAATGGCGGTGAAGCCCCGGGCGTGTTTCATGAGACCCCCGATGTAGTACAGCGCGATTTCCGACAGCCCGTTCGGAGCGTCAGGATCGTGGAACGCATTCTCCTCGCCCCTGAACAGCGACTGATGCATATGCATGCCCGAGCCGTTGATGCCGAATACCGGCTTGGGCATGAACGTCGCGTGGAGGTTATGGGCAAGGGCGACGGTGCGCACCACAAAGCGGAAAGTGGCGACGTTATCGGCCGTAGTGAGGCCATACGTGTACTTGAAGTCGATCTCGTGCTGCCCCGGAGCCACCTCGTGGTGAGACGCCTCGATCTCGAACCCCATCTTCTGGAGCATGACCACCATGTCCTGGCGCGCACGCTCACCTCTGTCGAGAGGAGCGAGGTCGAAGTAGCTGGCCTGGTCGTGGGTCCTCGTCGTCGGCTTGCCCGCGTCGTCCCTGGTGAACAGGAAGAACTCCGGCTCAGGCCCGGCAACAAACGTGAAGCCCATGTTCTCCGCCTCGGCCAGGACCTTCTTCAGCGTATACCTAGGACAGCCTTCGAACGGCGTCCCGTCGGGGTTGTAGATGTCGCAGATGAGCCGGGCGGTCACCGCATCGTCGCCGTTCCAGGGAAAGATTGCGAAAGTCGCAGGGTCTGGATGGAGGTACATGTCGGACTCCTCGATTCGCACGAACCCCTCGATTGACGATCCATCGAACATGATCTCGTTGTCGAGCGCCCTTTCCAGCTGCTCCACAGGGATGGCCACGTTCTTGATGACGCCGAGGATGTCGGTAAACTGCAACTGGACGAACCTGACCTTGAGTTCCTCTGCCTTTCTCAGCACGTCTTCCTTCGTGAGAGTCGCCATTTCGCTTCCTCCTCATTTCTTGTCCCGGGGGGTGGCGTTTCTGCGGGTGTCTATGGCCCGCAGGAGCTCGGGACGGTTTGCCAGCGGGTAGACGGATCTGAGCGCGGCCGCCTCGCCAAAGCGCATCCCGGCATCGCTGGATTTCATGAGGTCCTCGCGGCTCGCCGCCCGCGCTCGACTCCGAAGAGCCAGTATGGCCCTCACCTCGTCGATCCGCCGCCCTTCCGCCAGAAGGTGCTTGATCTCTCTCAAAGCGCCCACATCAGCCTCTGAATACAGGCGCTGGTTGCCGGGGGTGCGCACCGGCACGACGAGACCCGTTTCGTCGTAGTAGCGGATCTGACGATCTGTCAGGCCGCTGAGGCGCCGCACCGCGCCAATGGTATAGACCGGCGCGTCCCGTGGGACATCCATCTCTCATCACCCCTTCGCCACACCGCTCGCAGCTCGCAGCTAAGTGTGGATTCACAAATCCGT
>DKEX01000048.1 GCA_002452295.1 Firmicutes bacterium UBA6811
GATATGATGGAGCCCTACGAGAACTTCATCCTGAGCACAGGGTGCGATCTTCCGTACGAGACGCCCTTCGAGAACATCGACGCTTTCATGAAGGAAGGCCGACTTTGATCACGCTCCTGGTGCCTTCAGCAGGGATCAAGCTCGACGTGGAACCGGGGACGCACCTTTTCGATGCGCTCCGCAAGGCCCACGTGCGCCTGTACGCCCCTTGCGGCGGCCGCGGGGTGTGCGGCAAGTGCCGCGTCGCGGTGGATGGAGACGTGAGCCCGCCATCCGATGTAGAACTGAGGCTGCTCGACCCAAAGGAGCTCGAGGCCGGTATCAGGCTTGCGTGCCAGGCCGTGCTCACGGGGGATGTAGTTGTGCGGGCCCCCGGGTCGCCCACGGAGGCGAAGACCCCGGTTGCGGCGCCTGAAGCGCGACCTACGCTCGCGCCTGAGCCGGACGCGGTGTTGTGCTGGGGCTCTGCGCCATCAACCAGCGGCGGCGAGCCCAGGGTATGGACGCGCACCGCGGAAGTGGACCTCGAATCGCACGACGGCGCGCCGTCGGACTGGGAGCGCCTCGTCGCAGCGCTCAGCATCGGCGACTATGACGGTGCTGCCGCGCCACCGGCGCTTCAGCTGGCCCGGCGCCTGCCCGCCGCCCTTCGCGGCAGCGCGGACGCGGCGGAAGCAAGCCCGGATGCTGGCTCGGGCCGCTCGCGCGTGTGCGCCGTGCTTCTCGACGGCGCCGTCCTAGACGTCCTCGTGAGAGAGCGCGACGTCTTCGGCGTCGCCCTGGACATCGGCACCACCACGGTGGTGGCGTACCTCGTGAACCTTCGGACCGGCGAGACCGTCGATGTCGCGGGCGTCCTGAACCCCCAGGCATCGTATGGCGCGGACCTCATATCCCGGATCTCCTTGGCCGAAACCCCCGACGGCCTCGAGACTCTGCGCCGTGAGATAGTTGGGGCAGCGAACGGCCTCATCAGGAGACTCGCAGGCCCATCGGGCGTGGACGCGGACCAGATCTACCTCGCCGGGGCGGTCGGCAACACGTGCATGCATCATCTTTTTCTCGGGATTCCCCCAAAGCGCCTCGCCAGATATCCATATAACCCGGTGGTGAGGCAGTGCCACCCCCTCGCCCCTGCCGAGGTTGGCCTCGACGCGATGAACGAGCGCGGGCAGTTCTTCTTCTTGCCGAACATAGCCGGGTTCGTCGGCTCTGACGCTCTGGCAGTCGCGGTCGCCTGCGGCATGAACGAGCGTTCCAACCCCGCCGTGCTCGCCATCGACCTCGGCACCAACGGCGAGATCATCCTCGCCGCACGGGGACGCGTGCTCGCGTGCTCGACCGCTGCGGGCCCCGCCTTTGAGGGCGTGAACATCTCATGCGGGATGATGGCCGCCCCCGGCGCCATCGACGCTGCCCGGCTCATCGAGCGCAACGGCGCGCCGGAGGTCGCCCTGCACGTCATCGGGGGCGGCCCGCCTCTTGGCATCTGCGGGTCGGGCCTCGTGAGCCTGGTGGCTGCTTTGCGCAGCGCCGGGATCGTGGACGAGACCGGCGCCTTCGTGCGGAAGGATGGGCGCCGTTCCGGCCCCCTGGAAAGCAGGCTTGTGGACGGCCGGGGAGGGCTGGAGTTCCTCCTGTCTTCGCCTGAACCAGGTGGTCTCGCGGGTCCCGGCTCCGATGAGGCCCAAGCCAATGGCAGAGGCGAAGGCGAGCCCGCTGTAGCCCTCACCCAGCGCGACATAAGAGAGCTTCAGCTCGCGAAAGGCGCCATCCGGGCGGGAGCCGAGATCCTTCTGCAGGAACTCGGCATCAACGCCGGAGAGATCTCCCGCGTCTTCCTCGCGGGGGCCTTCGGCACCTACCTTGATAAGGACGCCGCCGCAGCTATCGGGCTCCTCCCGCCAGCTCCCAGGGCCAGCGTCACCTCCGTCGGAAACGCCGCAGGCGAAGGAGCAGTGCTGGCGATCACAAGCAGGGACGCCTACCATGAAGCCCTCAGGCTCGCCCATGAGATCGAGCACGTCGCGCTCGGTGCGCATCCCAGATTCCAGGAGATATTTGCAGAGTCCATGCTCCTCGGTGCTGAGTAGTGTCCTGTGCAGTCCTTGGCGGCTCTCAATGGCCTCAATACGCTCACGGGCCCGGCGCCATCTATGACGGTGCCTGGGGACACAATGGCGAAGCCTTGAGCCAATGCCAGGACTAGGGCCAGGGGCACTCGGCGCTCAACCGGGACAGAAAGTGGTCCAAGTCTGAGAAATCGTCCAGGACCTTGTCAAATGCCCGCATCAGCCCTCAGCGCGTCAGCCCTGTCCAACTTCTCCCAGGACAGGTCAAGATCCGTCCGGCCGAAATGGCCGTACGCAGCCAACTGCTTGTAGATGGGTCGCCTGAGCTTGAGGGCGTCGATCATCGCTGCAGGCCTCAGGTCGAAGTGCTTGCGGACCAGCCTTGCGATCTTGTCATCCGATATGCGTCCCGTCCCGAAGGTATTCACATCAACAGCAACCGGCCGGGCAACACCGATGACATAAGCGGCTCCCACCTCGCACTTGTCAGCGAGTCCGGCTGCCACGATGTTCTTCGCCACCCAACGAACCGCGTACGACGCAGACCTATCGACTTTCGTGGGGTCCTTTCCCGAGAACGAGCCGCCGCCGTGACGAGCTATTCCACCATACGTATCGACCATGGTCTTACGACCTGTGAGACCAGAATCGCCGTGTGGTCCGCCTACTACAAACCTTCCGGTGGGATTGACGTAGATCCTGGTGCGGTCGTCCAGAAGCTGTAGCGGGATCACCTGCCGGATCACTTGCGAAATGACGTCGTCGCGCAAAACAGCGTACTCCACCTCAGGACGGTGCTGCGTAGACACTATCACCGTTTCGACGCGGACGGGCGTATCGCCGTCGTATTCTATAGTGACCTGAGTCTTGCCGTCGGGGCGAAGGTAGGGCAAAACCCCTGTCTTCCTAACCTCAGCCAGCCTCCGGGCCAGCTTGTGGGCGAGCACAATCGGCAAGGGCATAAGCTCAGGCGTCTCGCACGTGGCGAATCCATACATTATTCCCTGGTCTCCTGCGCCGAGTCGCTCGAACCCGTTCGAAACGTTCGCGGCCTCGAGCTCTCTGGCTTCCAGCGACTCGTCTACCCCCAGTGCTATATCCGGGGACTGCTCGTGTATAGAGGTGATGACACCGCAGGTGTCAGCGTCGAATCCATATTTGGCTCTCGTGTAACCGATATCGCGAACAGTGTCACGCACAATGGAGGGGATGTCTACGTAGCAGGAAGAGGTTATCTCGCCGATGACAACCACAAGACCGGTAGTCACAGCGACTTCGCACGCCACGCGGGCATCGTGGTCTTCGGCAATGATGGAGTCGAGGATAGCGTCGGCCACCTGGTCGCACATCTTATCCGGGTGCCCTTCTGTGACCGATTCCGATGTGACAAGGCGTCTTGCCCTGCCACCCTTAACAACTTGGCGTGTCGGGCTCGACATAATGTAATCCCTCCGCCTGATGCGTGGACGTGGACGCTAGTTCTCAGATTGCTGACCATCGGGCGTTTGCGGCCTGGATTTTGAAATATAGTCGAGAATCGCCAGGCGAAGCGCCGCGGGGCCCAGCACGGAACAGTGGATTTTCTGATCCGGGAGACCGCCGAGGGCCTTGATGATGTCTTCCTCGGCGATTTGGTAAGCTTCCTCGAGAGTTTTACCTCTGGCAAGTTCAGTGGTTACACTGCTGGTTCCGATGGCTGCAGGACATCCATACAGCTTAAACTTGACGTCTACAAGTCTCCCGTCCTTCACCTTAATGTAAACCCTCAGATAATCACCACACGTCGGATCGCCAATTGTCCCAACCCCATCTGCATCCGGTATCTCGCCCACGTTCCTGGGATTGAGAAAGTGCTCCAGAACCTTCTCGTTGTAGAACATACTGTAGCTCATCCTTGCTTCTGGTCCTCCGACATGGCACATATACGCAGACGAAGCATGAGGGCGTCAGAACCGAAATGTGGCGCCAACACTCCCCAGTGTAAACTTCTGTCCTAGCAGGCGTGCCATTTCTGCGCAGGCTGTAAACCCCGTACAATGAAGAGGGATCACTTTTTCTACCCCAAGCTCAATGAGCGCCTGGATCGTAAGATGAATCCGGCTCATGCTGGCTTTCTCAAGGTGCATACCACCGATTACAGCGTGTACTTCTTCCGTCGCGGTCAACTTTTGCATGCGTTTTATGGTGTTGATCACACCAACGTGGCTGCAGCCCAGGATGACAACGAGGCCCTTTGAGGTTCTGATGCCCATGGACTGGTCATCCAGAAGCAAATCCGTCACCAGCTCTTGGTCCCGTTGTGCCAAGAACCCGCGAGGGACGTCCTCAAATTCAGTGGTACCTACTATTTCTCCTGAGAGAAGCGTATCCTCACACAGCCAGGTAGGCTTCCTTCCGAGGTGGAGCTTAACTCCTGAGGCGAGCAGCTTCTCCATCGCGAGCGGGCATCCGACTTCCCTGACCTGATTCTCGTCAGTCTTAACGTACTTTCTCTCAAACGCTTCGGGGTGGGCGTACAGATCCAGGCCCCTTGCCTTCTTGAGAAAGGAAGCTAGGCCACCCGTGTGATCGTAGTGGCCATGGCTTAACACGATCGCATCCACATCTTTGAGATTCAGCCCAAGCTCCCTTGAGTTATGGATGAGGACCTCTCCGGATTGTCCCGTGTCAAAGAGTATTCTTCGCCCTTTGGTCTCAACAAGCACGGAAAGCCCGTGTTCTCCCCACAGCTTTCTTTCCCTAGCCAAGTTGTCAACCAGGACGGTCACCCTGACCTCAGCAGCCTCCGCAGCCACCTCCATCAGCTCCTCACAGCCGGATGTCTCTTCTCCCGAAGGCGGCAGGT
>DKEX01000058.1 GCA_002452295.1 Firmicutes bacterium UBA6811
GAGGTCCACGGTGCCCTCGAACCGCGTGGACGTCGGGTTGTACACCAGCACCGACCGGGGCGCGTCCTCGTCCATGAACGGGCGGTCCCAGTCGAGAAGGTCGAGGTAGACCGTGGTTATCGACGGGTCGGACGCCCTTGCGAACGCCTCGAACATGAGATACAGCCACAGGACCTCGCCGGCGCCGTATATCTCCTTGCCCACGTAACCTGTGGAGTCTGGCAGTTCCAGCGTGCCGATGTTCTCGTAGGGGATGTGGGGGCAGACTGCCCCTGTCCGTTCCGACTCCGGCAGGAAGGGATCGAAGTGGTAGAAGTTGTTGCGGCGCTGAAGGTCCAGGACCCTGAGGAGGGCGGGGTTGAAACCGCCTTCTTTCAGCAGCGGCAGCCATGGCAGCACCGACTCGACGTTTTCCTTGAACGCAGGGTAAAGAATGGACGCGCATGCCTGGAAGAGACCGCGCGTGTGATACGCGCCGCGGCTTCGCGCCAGGTCATCGTACCAGTAAAGCATCCGCAGCTCGGCGCGGATAAGGTCATGAGAGATGCGGGCAAGGGACGGGTCGCCCAGGAGCGACGAAAGCTCGAAGGCCGCGAGCGCCCCGAACGCGAACTGCTGAGGCTCGTGGTACAGGAGGTCGAGGGGCAGCCGAGTCATGGTCAGGAGGGCGTCCCTCGCCTCGCCCAGGAACTCCTCGCGCCCGCTGAGGCGGAACGCGAGGACCGCGCCGTAGGCGTAGAGCCCAGCCACGGAGTAGTTCGTCCCCGAGTCTACCGGCATGCCGGTCGCAGGGTCGTAGAAGAGAGGGAAGACGTGGCGCACGTTGTGGGCATAACGCCTGGCGCCCTCGAAAGCTGTCATGAACATGTCCGCGAGCTTCGCCGTATCGGCCGCGGGGGGCGCGAGGCGGTGCGATTCCTGAAGTATCTGCGATGCTTGTGGTGCCTGCCATGTCTGTGGCGTGTTCGGCGTGTGGGGCGCACGCGGTGCATGCGGCGCGTGGAGTGCGCACGGTGAAGGCGGCATCTGCTGCGCTGCCTGTTGCACAGCCCGCTCGTGCGTCTTCTGCGCTGCCTGCGACATCTCCAGAAGGTGCACAATCCACGGCCACTTGATGAGGCCATTCTCGAAGAAGTACCACGTGTCCACTTTCTCCTGGCCGCGCGTGTGCGGGTAGTTGTTGCCGATGAAGCCGATGTCCTCCCGGAAGAAGTGGGGGAGGGTGGCCGTCAGGCGGCGAAGGTACTCGGTCACAGCCGAATCCGGGCTTGCACTGACCCCCCGGGAGGCGTCGGGTCCAGGGCCTCCCTCGCACGGGTACTGCAGGCAGGAAGCGGGCTCGCCCCGGCGGACGGGCGCGGCCGCCTCTTCGGACGCGGCGGCGGATCTGCCGGGCTCGCTTGCGCGGGCGTAGTGCAGGAGCGGCCAGAGCACGTCGGCCTGGGTCATGAGCTCGAACGACCGCGGCTCCGCCCACTGACGCGAGCTCGAGCGCACGTATGCGGGGTGGCCCCAGACGCCCTCCACCTCGGTCTGGCACGCCGGGTCGTGCATGAGCTCGTCCAGCGCAGCGCCGGCCACCTCCGCCCAGGAACCATGTGGAACGTGGCCACTCCGGCGCTCCTGCGACCGAGGCCCGAGTTCTGGCTTCTCATCGCCGCCGAGGAGCAGCGAGGTGCTGTCGATGAGCGTTGCGAGGGCATCCCACTGCGAGGGGATATCCTGGCGGTGGCGCTGGTAGATTGAGTATCGGAAGACGTGGTCGCCTGCCGGGAAGATCCGGCCGTGGTAGTGGTCTGCCCAGAGCCCCACGCCAAACCGCTCTTTCCGCGCCCCGTCGAGCTTGCTCGAGCACAGGCAATCCTCGAACCTTGCGAGATTCGCCCGGGACATCCATGTCATACAGGTCATGTCGAAGTACAGGACGACCTCGGCGCGGCGGACGGGGTCGTAGCAATACACGGCGGGGAAGTCGTTGCCCCGCACGCCGGTGCAGTTCCTCGTGGGGTTCGAGATGACGACCCTGCGCCACTCATGGTTCTGGCGCTCGTTCATGGTGGCGTACTCTGACATCCAGAGGACTATCTCCGGCTCGATGGACGGGGAGGGCTGAAGGACCAGCGGCCTTTCGAGGTGCACGGCGACGGACACGTGGATCCACGGGTCGCCGGGCGTCACCGAGACTTCGGCGTCGAACGGGTACTGGACTTTCTCGACATCGCAGAGACCCTCCGCATCCCTGGCGCAGTATTCGGGATTGCGCAGGGTGGCGGCGTTTTTCGGCACGCATCCCGTTCCGGTCCCTGAGAAGAGGACGGCCTGCCGTCTGTCGCCGCGCGAGGGAGGGATGGTATATGAAGACGGCGCAAGGTCGAAGCTGGCCCCGCCCACGAGGACGTTGGGAAGGCCGGCGACAACCGTCCACCCAGCTCCGTCGTGGACGCGGGTTGTGAAGCGCAGTCTCCCGTCGTCCCCGCGCCTGAAGATCATCTGTTGCCCTGACGCGGTGACGACCGGCCCGGACGGCGTGTCGTATATGGCTGTGTCGTGTTCGGACAAACCTGGGAGATCGCGGTCTTCCATGGGGTCATGCCTCCGTTTCGTTTGTCGGCTCGGATGTTTCGCCGCTCGCTGTGTCGCCCGCGGCGGATGCAGGCATGGCCACCGTACCGCGCGTCATGAGCGTCGCCCGGATCACGATCTTGATTGGGGCCGGGTCGACCCCGTTGATGATATCCACAAGCCTGCGGGCGGCGATGGAACCAAGCTGCTGCTTTGGGATGTGCATCGTTGTGAGCGGTGGGTGGGTGTGGCTCGCCACCTGTATGTCGTCGAACCCGATGACAGACACTTCGTCCGGCACCCTGATGCCGCGCTCGTGGAGCGCCTTGAGCACACCGAGCGCGGTCATGTCGTTGTCCGCGAATATGGCGGTTGGCGACTGAGGCAGGTCCATCAGCCGGAGCGTTCCCTCGTACCCGATCTGCGGGCCGTGCCTGTCAACGGACTCGGAGAACACCACCCACTTGCGGTGGGACGGCAGGCGAAGTTCGTCCAGGGCCTTCGTATAACCAGCATAACGCTGCGCAAGGGAGATGTGCGACTGCGGCCCACCGATGAAAGCGATCCGGCGGTGACCGGAGCGGTATAGGTGCTCTATCGCAGACCTGGTCGCGGCCTCGTTGTCCGAGACCACGCAGTCCACGGGATCGCCCGGAAGCTCGTTATCCACGAGGACCACCGGGATCCCGCGCTCGCGGGCTGTCCGGGCCACCTGCGGGTGAACGTCGCACCCGACGAGGAGGAGTCCTCTGAAGCCACTGAAGCCATTTTCGCCTGCCTGATCAGCGAAGAGATCGCTGTTATCGCCGGCGCCGTCTATGCTCCGAAGGAAGACCCGGTAGCCCAGGTTCTGCAGGCTTTCCTCGATGCCCGCCACTACTGCGCCGTAGAACGGGTCGGTCACCAGGGACGAGAGCCGCCTATTGAATACGATGCCGATGCTTGCGCTCCCGCCTCCGAACACGCCGGCGCCCGCGGCCATACTCGCGCCTGCGCCACTGCCACTGCCACTGCCACTGCTACTGCTACTGGCGCCGCCGTTGCCGCTGCCGTTGCCACTGCTACTGCGGCCGCCGCTGGCGCCGTGCCATGTCCTGGGCCCCGTAGCCGCGTCCACCGCCTCCGCGCGTGGACGGTAGCCCAGCGACCGCGCGACGTTCAGGACGCGGGAACGGGTCCGCTCGCTGATCCGCCCTTTCCGGCTGAGGGCTCGTGATACCGTGGACGGCGAGACCCCGGCCTGCCTCGCGATCTCTCGAATGGTCGTGTCCACTCAGGAGTCGTCTCCTTTTCGGCAATCGTCTTGCTGCTTCGGCGATCGTCTTGCTGCGGTCGCCGCGTTCTCGCTGCGGAGTGACGATCACCATCACGCTGCTATGTTGTTGCGCAAACCTGCGCAATCGTTGCCCATTTACTTATGTACTACTACGTCACGTGCCAGATTCCTTCTTTCGGACGGAATTCTTTTCGCATTCGTTGCGTACCCAAGAACGCCAGTGTAGCAGGAAGAATAGAGGACGCATGCCACGCAGGCACGCTCGCGCAGGCGCTCGCGGGCACGTTGCGCACCGTTGCGCACCGCGCGCAGCAGGGAGAGCACGTCCCTAATACTGCTCTGTCAGATACGAAATGCCATCCGGTTTGGGGGGCCTGGCGGGCTTGCCTGGCAGGTCGACTCCTGGCCGTGGTGACCCTTGACCGTGCAGTTCCCAGGAAACCCGTGATGTACGGAACGGGTGCCGCAGAAAGAGTGATGTACGTCAGCAGTCGGTTTCTATGCGTGACGCAAGGAACGGGTAAGGCCGGGACCGGTGACGTGTATCAGCGGATGGCCCTCAATGATGACGTAGGGAACAGCTCAGGAGGAACCCGTGATGTACGTCACTGGTCCCGCTTCGACGAGTGACGCATGGAACGATTCATGGAGAACCCGTGACGCAGGGAACGGGTGAGGCGGCAACGATGATGTACGTCACCGATTCGCTTCCGATGCGTGACGTATGGAACGGGAAGAGCCAGAGGAGTGACGTGCGTCATCCTTCTCCTTGCATGCGTGACACAGGGAACGGGTAAGGCCCTGACCAGTGATGTACATCAGTGGATGGCTCTCAAAGATGACGTACGGAACGGTTGAGGACGGACCCGTGACGTACGTCAGCCGTCGGCTCAAGTGACGGCACTACCAGGCGCTCCATATGTGACAGAGCAGTATTAGACCTGCGGGCCGAGGCTCACAAGGAATAGCCCACACACGATGAGCACGGCGCCGATCACCTGCGCCCACGTGGTGACCTCACGAAGATACACCACAGCTATCATCAGCGTGAAGAGGGGGGCGGTGGACATCACGAGCGTGACCTGCGCCGCCCCTCCCCACTTCAGCGCCGCGTAATAGGCAAGGTCCCCCACGAGCGTCGCCAGGACGGCTTCCAGGGCGATGAAGAGCCATGCCCTGCTTGACACCGTTTCCATCGCCCGCAGTTCCCCGCTGACGAGGAGCCAGCCTGTGACTATGCCGGACGCAATGAGGGTGCGCAGACACAGCCCGGCAACGGGGTCCACCCGTGCAAGGCCGATCTTCCCGAAGATTGGCGCTATCCCCCAGCACAACGCGCCAAATAGCGCCACGAGCACAGTCCACATGCCGCTTCCGTCCCCCGTCAATCTCTTATTCGCAGTGCGTGGGGCATATACATCAGGGAGAGAGCGAAACGATGGGCCTTGCCGGGAAGAAGGGTGTGGCGCATGAGGCTGTATGTCCTGAGCCGCAGGAGATTTATGGTGTGTCTTCTCGCGTTCGCGGCGTGCGCATCTGTGGCCGCGTCCATGCTGGTCCAGACCGTCGGCAGCCCTTCCATAGTACTGGACAGGGAACTCATAACGAGGCTCAATATGATCTTCTCCGACCGCGCCCAGTCGGTCATCCAGGGCGACGCCGAGGGCCTGGCGTCCCATTACGACCTGGAGTCCAGGTACGGGCGCTGGGCTTTCGACCGCGAGCAGCGGCGGATCAGGTATGTTGAGGCCTGGAGCCGAGCCCGGGCGGTACGGTTTGTCGGCACGACAGTGGAGATCAGCGTGCACTCCGCGGAGGTCAAGGGAGACGCGGCATGGCTCAGGCTCAGGCAGAGCACCGAGTATGCGTACATCTACGACGCCGATCCGACGGCCCCGCCCGACCGTTTCGGCATCGGCACCCGCCATTTCACCGAACTCGTGCGGCGGGACGGCGCATGGGTCATAAGGCGCGACTGGTACACCGACCCCCTCGACGAGGACTCTGTCGTAGGCAACGTGAGGCCGGCCATGGTGTCAGACGGAATCCTCCCTCCAACGGTGGCCCACAGGGACGGGCAAGACGGCAAACTCCAGGGCCAGATCGTTCAGGCAGGCGCCAGTGCGTCAGCCGGAGAGCCAGAGGGCACAAGCCCCCCGGGTCTCCCCTCAACGCCCCGCTACGACAGGGATCGAGCGGTGGCGTACGCCGACGAATACTGCGGGTCCGCCTGGGGCTGTGGCAACAACCGCGAGTATAACCCCATGTACAAGGACTTTACGGGCCTCGGCGGGGACTGCAGTAACTTCGTGTCCCAGGTGCTCGGCGACCCGGAGGCCGGACGCCTTCCCATGGACTGGACCTGGCGTTACACCTTCAGAGGCTCCGGGGCAGGGGCAAGCCGCGCCTGGGCTCAGGCCGAGGCGCTCGCCGGGTTCCTCATCAACAGCGGCCGCGCCGTCAGGATCGCCCGCGGCACATACCCCGATGTGGTCGCACCATCGGAAAACTTCCCACACGGCCCCATCGGCGCCCTCCACCCAGGTGACGTCATAGCCTATGAGGAACGTGGACGCATCGAGCACATGGCAGTGGTGACCGGCACCGACTCCCACGGCTACGTGGTGGTCAACTCCCACACCGCCGACCGCTATCACGTGCCATGGGATCTCGGCTGGGACAGGGGAACCGTGTTCTGGCTTCTGAAGATCGTCTGGTAGAGTGGGCGCCCTGCGATAGTGAACACTTCGCGCTCGAAGGTGCCGGCGCGGTGACTTCGCCGGCGAGACGCCTCCTCAAAAATCACCTCCCAAGATTTCCCCATAAGGCAGGATTTTGTGAATGAACGGCGAAACAATACTACGCGATGGGTGCAACCGGTTGCACTGCGCCACGGCATGAATGGACTACTGGCTTCGGACGATGCTGCGTTCGGCTCCAACGCTCTTCGTGCAACCGCTTGCACGCCCCAGGAGGGGCCTGGGGAAAGCAGCTTGTGAGCCGAGCTTCTTGACCAAGTGGTGGTTCCCCAGATTCTGCGTCGACAGAGCGACGGGGGTCCTCGAGGGCCTCCGGCCGGGGAGGTGACAGCGGGAGAAACTGCATGTACCATTTACCCGGTGGAGCTGAATCGTGCCTGAGCTGATGGCTGGGGAGACTTGCGACATCTCACAACGAAAAGGGAGGGCGAAAGACCGTGTTTAAGAGGATTCTGCTCGTGGCGTGCGCGCTATTGCTCGTCGCTACGTGCGCGGCGTTTGCTGCTGACGCGAAGACCCTGACGTGCATAGGCCCGTGGTCCGGAGCGGAGATGGAGGCGTTCGTGCCGGTCCTTCAAGCGTTCGAGAAGGAGACGGGGATAAAGGTCGACTACCGCATCTACCGTGGTGAAGATCTCTCTGCCCAGTTGCCAGCGCAGTTCTCGGCGAAGACCACGCCCGGCGACGTCATCTTCATGTGGTCGTGGTTCATCGCCAAGCAGGGAGAGGCTGGGCATGCCCTGGAGCTCACAGGGCTCATCAAGGACGGCGACTACCTGCCGGGCGCCCTCGATGGCCTCAAGGTAGGAGGCAAGCTCTACGGCATAGCGTATACGGGCAAGGTGAAACCCGGCTTCTGGTACCGGAAGTCTTTCTTCCAGAAGCACGGCCTGACTCCGCCCACCACGTGGGAGGAGTTCGTCGCGCTTCTCGACAAGATAGCGAAGATCCCCGGCATCAAGGCGCCCATCGTGAGCGGTGACAGCGTTGGCTGGCCGCTCTCCGACGTGACCGAGCACTTCATCGCGACGTTCGGCGGCCCGCAGTTGCACAAGGAGTTGACCGCCGGCACCATCGCGTGGACCGACCCGGTCGTCAAGGGCATCTTCGAGGGCAGGCTCGTGCCGCTCCTCAAGGCGAAGCGCTTCAGCGAGCCCATCGAGTGGACCCAGGCTCTGGAGTTGTGGTGGCAGGGCGACTACGGTCTCTACTTCATGGGAAGCTGGATAACCGGCATGGTGAAGGACCCGAGCGACCTCGGCGTGTTCTCGCTGCCTGGAGCGCGGGGCATAGTCTTCGGCGCTGACTACGCCTTCGTGCCGGCGTACACCAAGCACCCCGAGGAAGCGAAGAAGCTCATCCAGTTCCTCGCCACCAAGGGACAGGAGATCCAGGTGACGAAGGGCGGACACATTGCCACATACACGAAGGTGCCGCTGGATGCCTACCCGCCTGTTGACAGGGGCGTGGCGGAGCTTCTCACCGGCCGCGTGGCGCTATCTGACATGGACGACACCATCGGCGGAGAGTTCCAGCCGACGTTCTGGGACCAGCTCAAACTCCTGTGGGTGAAGCCGGACAGGTGCACTGAAGTGCTCGAGACTCTGGAGAAGAAGGCTCCGTGACACAGACGGATTCCTCTCGCATGCGGACCATCAGGTAACAGGCGACGTGTGCGGGCGCGGCCGGTTGCCCGGCTGCGCCCGCCCGGAGCATGCATGGAAGTACGCATGGAAGAGAAAGAGGATCGCGCACCCTGCCACGGGTCAGGAGAGGAGCTCTGGACATGAAAGAGAAATTCCTCCGCCCGCTTTTCTTTGTGCCGGCCCTGGTGTTGCTCGCGGCCTTCGTGATCTACCCCGTGGTGAACACCGTGTGGCTGAGCTTCCTTTCGCCGGATGGCAACTTCGTTGCTCTTGACAACTACGCCGATGTGTTGAGCCAGCAGGAGATGGTGGACCTCCGGGGGTTCCAGAGGGGCTTTCCATACGGAGCGCTCATTCACAACTTCATGTGGCTGGTCATTCACCTCCCCCTGACCGTGCTGGCGGGGCTCGCCCTTGCGATCCTTTTGAGAGGCGTCAGAGGCGGCTCCATCATAAAGTCCATAGTGTTCCTGGGAATGGTCACGCCCATGATCGTAGGCGGAATCATCCTGCGTTTCATGTTCGACGGAAGCATAGGCATAGTGCCAGGCATCGCGAGGCTGTTCGGGGGGTCTCCCGAGACGCTCACGGCATACCCGGAGACCGCCCTTCTCTCGCTCATCCTTGGGTCCCTGTGGCTGTGGGTCCCCTTTGGAATGGTGCTCTACTCCGCCGGGCTGGAGACGATCCCTTCGGAAGTATACGAGGCGGCCATGATTGACGGGGCAAAGCCCCTTTCCATGTTCTTCAATATCACTTTTCCGCTTCTACGGCCCATCACCGAGGTCGTTGTGACCATGACCTTCCTGTGGGACCTGAAGATCTTCGACGTGGTGTACGCCGCGACGATGGGAGGCCCCGGCGGAGCCTCCAACGTGCTGGCGCTGCAGATGTATTTCTACGCCTTCCGCAAGTTCGACTTCAACAGCGCAGCGGTGGTCGCGTGCGTTCTGATGTTGCTGACCACAGCGGTCGCTGCCCCGATGATGATAAGGTCCGCCCGGGAAGCGAGGTGATCGAGGAATGCGAAGAAAAGGCTTGACACAGGTGTCCAGAGACTCGCTGGCATGGCTCATCGGGCTTGTGTGGATAATCCCGTTCCTCGGCATCTTCATGGCGGCGATACGGCCTCTCGGCGAGATCATCCACGGCTGGTGGAGGTTCGAGTCTTTCACCCCCACCTTGCGCAACTTCATCGCCGCGTGGAACCACCCGGCCGCCCCGCTTTCGCAGGGGATAGTCAACTCTCTGAAGGTCGCCGTCCCGGGCACCGTTGTGCCGCTGCTCGTCGCGGCTATCGCGGCGTACGGGTTTGCCAGGTTCAAGTTTGCCATAAAGACCTACCTATTCCTCACCATCGTGATGCTCATGACCATACCGCAGCAGATGATCGCGGTGCCGATTTTCCAGATCATGAGAAACCTCGGCCTTGTTGATACTCCCCTTGGGCTCGTGCTCGTCCACTCCGCATGGGGAATCCCGTGGATCCTTTTCTTCATGAGGAACTTCCTCACCACGCTGCCCATCGAGGTCGAGGAGGCTGCGCGAGTGGACGGGGCGTCGGACCTCCGTGTGTTCTTCCAGATTGTGCTCCCGATGTGCATCCCTGCGCTGGTATCGTCGGCGGTGCTGCAGTTCATGTGGGTCTGGAACGACTTCTTCCTGGCCCTCATCCTCATATACTCGCCCGACAAGCTCCTCGCCACGCAGCGCATCCCCCTTCTCCGCGGGATGTACCACATCGACTGGGGGATCCTGACCGCCGGCACCATGCTGGTGATGCTGGCCCCGATCCTCGTGTTCGCCTTCCTACAGCGGTACTATGTCAGGGGGATGGTCGGATGGGTGTCCAAGTAGTCCTCACGCGATATCCTGGCCCGGCAGTTCAGGTTTCCCGGACCTCATCGGCCGTGCGGTCCGCGCGGCTCCTTCGGGCCTCCCGGGCGGACCTCGGTGGACCCGCGGACGGACGCCACGTCAGGTAGCAGGCGGTACCAAAAGCACGGCTGGGCGTGGCAATGCAGCCATCACCCACGTATTGTGTGTGCGGGCAGGAGCCGTAGAGGCCCGATGGATATGGCGGCCCGCGATGGATAACAGTCCTGGAAAACGTGATAAGCATGCGGAGACGGAGACGGAGACGGAGACG
>DKEX01000100.1 GCA_002452295.1 Firmicutes bacterium UBA6811
CACCAACTGAGAGGGGCATCATACATTAGACTGAAGAAAGCAGCTTGCTCCAATCGCGGCGGTCGGCAAGCTCAAGGCCTTGCGAATCAAGGGCTTCCCCCACGTTAGTAAGAAACTTGCGACGACCATCCTCTCTAAGGAATGCCAGTATACTCGTCATGAAATCCGCCGCGTCGAACAGCACGTAGATATTCTGTCCAGCGGAGAACTCCCGTCTTCGATGAAATTGGGCACCAGACCTTCTGAGGCTTTGGAAAAGATTTCTTCCCATGCCCGCGACATAATGTCGCGGCAGCGCCCTTCGAATTCAGCAGGACTCATGATCTCACCTACATCTCGCGTGGTCAGGAGGAGACTCCGCACGACCCGCGATGATCAGTAGTTCATCCACAAAGCTTCTCTTCTCGGCTTCTTTACGGAGTGGCAGTTCTTGGCAGGAGCCTCGACACAGCGCCACCCGGCATAGAGCTCATCCATCAGCGGGCAGCGGTATCCCGATACTGCAACTTTACCTCTTACGCTCCCGAGGACCGTCGCGAGATCCCGATGCTCATCCTCCGTCATCTCGAACCTGTACGCCTTCGCATCGCCGCGCGACTCGTGGGGATAGGGCGGGTCACAGTAAAACAAAGTATCTACGTCGTCGTAGAGTGCGATGACCTCAATTGCCGGACGGTTTTCGATTTGCACGCGGAGAAGCCTCTCGGCGATCTCGGGCAGACCCTCGACGCTACCGAGCCACCTTGACACGACGCCGGACATTCCCGCGCGGCTCGTTCTCTTGCAGTTTGCCCAGCGGCCAAGGGAAGCCGTCTGTGCCAGACCTGTTCTGACCTGTCTTGCCCTGACGAAGAAGCGTCTTGCTTTCTCTAGATCCGACAGGTTGTCTGGCGGCGCCTGGACTGCCAGGCGGAATTCTTCTCGCGAAAACGGCGTCAGCGCGATAGCCTTGACAAGCTCGTCGGTCTTGTCGCGAAGCACGCGGAAGAAGTTGACGACCTCACCGTCAAGGTCGTTGTAGGTCTCGACCGGCGACGGCTCTCTGTTGAGAAGGACGGCGGCCGATCCTCCGAACGGCTCGCAGTAGTGATGCGCAGCGGGAAGGAGCGGCAGCAGCCAGTTGAGGTGGTTGTATTTGCCACCGTACCAGCCGAAACAGATCTTGCGCCGCTTCCGCGGTACCCTGATGACGCGCTCCGCGTCTCCGGTTTCGCCACTGAGCGGCAATCTGTGTAACACCGAATCCACACGCTGCCCCTCCTTTGCCAATACCAACAAGTATTATGCCATGGCAGTGCTTTCCAGGATCATGTTTCACGCCTACCGGCACACTCGCACAGCTTTCGCGGACCCGCGCCGGGTCGGGTCTCCCGCGTGCCAGACGTGCGCACCGAGCGTCCTCTCCTTCTGCGACCGCGCAGCCCCGCCATAGCCCCGCCTCACTTCCATCATACATCCTCTCCCGACGTAGACGCAATCACCCGTTTGTGGGAATATGTGTTCGTACGCTGTGGTCATTCGTGTCCCCATTCGGCTCAGGCGGCAATGCGTGCACCTCTTTGCAGCCGACGGGCACTCTCAGTCCGTTTTCCGCAGTAGAAACGTCTCCCCGTTGGCTGCGCTTCTATCGTGGGAAGTGGGATCAATAGATCTCGTTGCGCAGAGCAGGCTGGAAGCAGGAATCCGGCGGGTCGGGACAAATAAGTCTGATAGGGCGAATCGGGCGAACCTTGCAGCCTGGCCGCTCGGGACTGAATCGGGACGAGGAGGAATTCGAGATGGCGCTTGGGAAAGCGGACGCAGACGAACTTGCTGTGTCCTACTTCGATGGGGGGTTCAATTGCGCCGAAGCCACACTGAAGGCGGTGTGCCAGGTTCTTGGGATGGAGCACGACCGCGTGCCCGCAATGGCTACGGCCTTCGGAGGCGGGATCGCGCGGCGAGGCTACACGTGCGGAGCCGTGAGCGCTGCGGCGCTCGCGGTCGGGCTGGCACTGGGGCGCACGGATGCGTCCGACCCAAGGGCCCCATCCTACGATACGATGGGTCGTTTCCTGGACGAGTTCGTCCAGAGGTTCGGGACCGTCATGTGTAAGGAGATCTCCGGCGTTGATTTCCTCACCGAGGAAGGGCAGAGAGAGTATAAGGAGCATGCCCACACCGAGAAATGCTGTCCGGTCGTGCGGTTTGCGGCCCGCAGGACATGTGAGCTCCTGGCCAGTGCCAGCCAGCGAGGTGCGGGCGGGGCTCAGAATGGTTGATGCGCATTGCACGGGGAATGCAGGGAATGCAGGGAATGCGGGGAGGACGGCTTTCGGGGCATACAAATGGAGCGGATGACGGGATTCGAACCCGCGATCCTCGGCTTGGGAAGCCGATGCTCTACCACTGAGCCACATCCGCTCGTCAAACTCCGTATGCTATTGAAGGTCTCCGCCTGCCTCTAGTATATCCCCAACGCCGACCTGCGTCAACCACTACTCGGCATCCTAAGCCCAACGCCACTTTGCGGGCCACGGGCGGGTTGCAGGCGAATCTAAAATGGTGGTCGCTGCTGGACTCGAACCAGCGACCTCTACGATGTGAGCGTAGCGCTCTAACCGACTGAGCTAAGCGACCACTTCAAGTGTTGAGCTGCCTCGTTTACCGGGGCACTGTTATTATACCCCAGGCCGGCTCGAAAGGCAAGAGGGGGTTCAGCGCGCCGTGCCTCACCCCGGCCCGCCACACCATGCCACACGATACCGCATGACGCCGCACTTGCCGCAGTGCGCGGAACCGCTCCCCGGAATAGCGAGCCAAAACACGCGTACAAAACAAATGGCGCTCCCAGCGGAATTCGAATCCGCGTCGCCGCCTTGAAAGGGCGGTGTCCTAGGCCCCTAGACGATGGGAGCGCAACTTCTATCAGCCCTCCTACAGGCACTTCGTATGCTATCACAAGAGGCGCGCCAGTGTCAAGACCGGCGCGGCCGACTGTCGTCGGCCTGTGATAATGTCACCCTGTAAGCGGTCTGAGAAAATGTCACCCCCCCGGCAGTACACTCCGGATCCGCGAGGGCCCGGAGCACCTGCCCCAGCCCCGGGGCTGGGGCAGGTGGCAGAATTTACGGGTGGCAGACACGGGCCTGCTGTGTGGTGGGATCATCCTGCATGTGAGGCCATCCCTTCGGCGACCGCGGTCGGGGCTTTGTGGTGGCATCCTGGGTGGTCACCAGGTATACGCCTCCTATGGCCAGCAGCCCCCCGAGGCCCTTCATCCACGATAGTGACTCCCCGAGGAGCACGGCGCCGCCGAGCACTCCGAAGAACGGCACCAGATTGAGGCAGCTTGTGACCACCGTGGACCCCAGCTGCTCGAGGGCAAACAGGTACAGGATGTAGCTCAGCGCAGAGCATATTGCACCGAGATAGAGGATGTTGAGCCATACCACCAGGCCCCACGTTGCGACGGGTAGCCCGTCGTGGAGCGCCGCCGGCACCAGGAACAGCGTGCCTGCCAGGGTCTGGTATGTGTTGAGTGTCAGGTTGTCGTAGTGGTCCAGGAGCGGCTTATTGATCATGGTGTATGCCACCCAGGCGCACGCCGACAGGAACACCAGGACATTTCCCAGCATCGCCTTGCCCGACAGCGACGACACCAGGTCGGCCTGGGCAACTGCATAGACGCCAGCGCACGACATGGCGATGCCCGCCCACTGCAGGGCAGTAACCCTGCTGCGGAGGAGCACGACTACGGCAAGGGCGTTGATGACCGGCGCGGTTCCGGTGATGAGCGAGGCGGTGCTGGCCGAGGTGAGACGAAGGCCGCCGTTTTCAAGCATGAAGTAGACTGTCACGCCAAGGACGCCGCCGATCAGCACGCGGACGGCGCCGGACGCAGGCACGGTTGGGCGTGGGTTCTGGTTCTCTCGCCGGGATCGGCGCGCCTCGGCCCGCCGGGCGCCATGTCGTGCCGCATACAGGGCCAGAAAGATCGCGCTCGCCAGCACGTGTCTTGCGAACGCCACCTGGACGGGCGCGAGACCTCCTACAAGGAGGGACTTGGTGCTGATGAAGGATAGCCCCCACACCACGGTCGTGAACAGGATCGCCGCGAGCGCTGCAATTCGCCTCGCATCTCCGGTGTGCTGGGTTGGGACGGAACACATCTTCGGCATGGTTGACCGATCCTTTCGCCGTCGCATGTCGCGTACCGTACCGTATCGTACGGTGCCTCGTCGCACGAGCCAGGCAAGGTGGCAACAGGATCCGCGATCCCGCAGAACTCACGGCCAGCGGAGACACCCGCGTTGCACGTGGGCGCTATCACCTCACAGCCGAGGTTTATGATGATGATATCACGGCTAAGCCCGATGTGGAAGGGGTTTACGCAGGTCGCGGCGGGAAATGGCGGCATGGGGACGTGGGGAGCATAGGGACTAAGTATGGCGCCATAAGTTTGCGACACTTTTTCTGGCGGTGTTGGGGTTGCCGGTGCTTGCACGACGGGGCG
>DKEX01000105.1 GCA_002452295.1 Firmicutes bacterium UBA6811
TCCCTTATGCTAGCAGCCTATATCATAAGCCCAGTCGCGTCTTCGCGTCTTTGACATGACACGTTCCCCGCGGGCGGGGCCATGTTGCTGATACAGCAACGCCTGACCTGTCACAAACGGCCACGGCAGGGAGTTCGAGAACTACGAGAAAAGATCGGCTGGCTTGTTGACAGGTGAACCAGGCGGGTTTATGATGTTAATAGATGAGTTAATACTATTAAGGGTGGCATTGACGATGTTGAAGGGAGTGAGATCATGAGGCGAAGAGCGCTGGGCAGATGCCCTGTATGTGGGGAAACTCTCGACGTGACGCGGCTGTCGTGTCTGAGGTGCGAGACCTCCATAGAAGGCCGGTTCGAGATGTGCAAGTTCTGCCAGCTTTCCAACGAGCAGAAGGACTTCGTGGAGATCTTCATCAAGTCCCGCGGCAACATCAAAGAGGTGGAGAGGGAGCTCGGGATATCATATCCTACAGTCCGGGGGCGGCTCGACGCCGTCATCCAGGCCCTCGGCTACCCAGTGGAGCGGGAGCGGGATAGGGAGGACGAGGCTGAGGTCGCCGCGCGGCGGAAGAGCGTCCTGGACTCCCTGGCAAAGGGCGACATTCCGGCTGATGAAGCGATCAAGCTCCTCAAGCAGCGATGAGGCTCTGCCAATCTGGGAATCTGGGGAGGAGAAAGCATCATGCGAGAAGAGCACATGATGATCCTGGAGATGCTCGAAGAAGGCAAGATCACGAGCGAAGAGGCCGCCGCCCTCATCGAGGCCCTCGAGGAAGCGGTGGAGGCCGAGGAGGAAGCGGTTCAAGAGGGCGGCGAAGGCCGCGAAGACCGGGAGGCTGCCCGACCTGTTGAAGGGCACGAGGGGGCCGCAGGTGAGAGCGGAGGGCCCACGGATAGTGCCGCAGGCGGCACCGGCGCCGCGGGGGCGCCCTCTGAAGGGGCCCAGGAGGCGGGAGAGGCCGGAGAGACCGAAGAGGCCGGGGAGACCGGAGAGGCGAGAGAGGCAGGCGAAAGCGGCAGGGTGCGCGAGGCCGGCAGGCACGGGCCGGACTTCACGAAAATCCGCATGCTTGCCGACAAGCTGTCGCGTCTCGCCGAGATCGCCGACGGGCCGGCCCTCGAGAGCCTGGCGGAGCGCATCGAGAAGACCGTGGAAAAGGCGATGAGGGAGAAGGAGCGCGTGGTCGAGCAGGCTCGCCGCGAAGAGGAGCGCACCATGGAGAAGCTCAAGGAGGGCATCAGTGAGGCGCACCGGCACTATCGGGTGCACGATCCGGCCGCCTGGATCGAGAGCTTCACCGAGCCCTTTCTGGGGGCCTTCGCCCCCGGATTCAGGGTGAAGAAGGTGCTTGAAGGGGCCTTCGACGAGCAGTTGAAGAGCATCGACATAGAGGCCACCACGTCGAACGGCAGCATCACCATCGAGCCGTGGGACGGCGCCGGGTTCCGCGTGGAGGTGCGCGCGCGCGTCAGGAATACCACGGGTGACCCCGCCGTTGCGCAGGCAAGGCTGGAAGAGGCCATCGATTACGAGGCCACGCCCGGCCGCCTGAGGATCGATTGCAGCGGCGCGAAGGTGGTGAGCGGGGCCTCGCTTGTGATACAGCTCCCCCGGAGCTTCCAGTATGACCTCGAGCTCGAGAGCTCCAACGGGAAAGTCGAAATCGGCAGGCTGGAGTGTGGCAGGGTCGAAGTGGAGACTTCCAACGGGCGGATCTCGTTCGATGGCCAGAGCGCGGACGCCGCCGAGCTCGAGACCTCGAACGGCCGGATCCAGTGCATGGGAGCCGCGAAAAGGCTCGTCGCCGAGACCTCGAACGGAAGCATCTTCGTGGCCCCCGCCAGAGTCACGGGAGACGCCGCGTATGAGTTGGAGACCTCCAATGGCTCTATTGAGGTCCAGCTTGCCAGCGATGACGATGTGGGCTACTCTATAGAAGCGGAGACCTCACAGGGGGATATTCACGTCGATCTGCCGAACCTCGTATACCAGGTGAACACCAGGAGTGTGGGGCACAAGGAGATCGTGGCCAGCACCCCCGGGTATGATGAAAAGGCCAACAGGCTGCAGGTCAAGGCGGAAACGTCGAACGGCTCGATAACCATCACCGGCGCTTCGAGGCAGAAGTAAGGGGCTCCCCGAAATCCGCGACACAAGGGGGAGGGGACAGCCGCCGCGCCAGCGCTAGATGCCGGGCCACCGGGTAGGCGCCGGATGCCGGGCGGCCGGGCCGCGTCGGTCGGGGGCGAGACGTTCCCGTGCCAGGTCGCCCCGGGGATCCAGTGTATATCCGCGTATGAGAATTGACGACTGAGGAGGACGATCTCCATGATCGATGAGAAGAGACAGATACTGACGATGGTGCAGGAAGGCAAGATCTCGGTGGACGAGGGGCTAAAGCTCCTCGAGGCCCTGGAAAGCTCCGCGCAGGGTCAGGCAGGTGCAGGTGCAGGGGCAAGGGCAGGGGCAAGGGCAGGGGCGGGCAGGCCTGCCAGGATGCTGCGGGTGCGCGTGTTCGATGCTGAGGACAACACCAAGGTGAACGTGAACATCCCTCTTGCGCTTGCGAAGGTCGCGATGAAGTTCATACCCAAAGACGTCGCCGCGCAGATCAGGGAGCAGGACATCGACCTGGACGAGGTCCTGGCGAGCATCACCGATGCCACGATGGGGAAGATCGTGGACGTGGACAGCGACGAGGCGAAGGTGGAGGTCTATGTCGAGTAACCGCGATGCGCGATTCCCGTCGTTCTTTCTTGTGGTGACTTTCCGGCTACCGGGGTGGCGAGGAGCCATTCCCCTTGCCTTCCCGCTGTTCGCGGTCGAGGATCTGCTGGAATCGGCAGGCTATCTCGCATCCGCGCTATTCTTCGTGTGCCCCGGGCTCGCCCGCAGGGCGCGGGTGGACCTGGGCGGCCGTGCGTCCGCGTGCGCGTGCGCGCCGGGCGTCTCGACAGGGAACGCCAGGGCGAAGGAACGAGGCTCGATCGGGTTCAGCCTGTCGTGGCTCTTCGCCCTGGCTCGCCTCGTGAGGACTCTCAGGCATCAGGGGAGGTTCACCCTGGTAGAGGTGTTAGAGGGGTCCAGCGGCACCGAGATGGCAGTGCGGCTCGTCTAGCCCATACTGCATAGGGGGGATGAGAGTTTTGCGCGCAAAGGGTTTTCTCATGAGATGGCTCATAAACGCAGTCATATTGCTGCTGATTCCGTACGTCATGGGGCCGGCTGTCCAGGTGAGCGGCGTACTGCCGGCGCTCGTTGCCGCGTTCGTGCTGGGCGTGGTAAACGCCCTGATACGACCGGTCCTCATCATCCTGTCGCTACCGATCCAGCTCCTCACGCTGGGGCTTTTCACTTTCGTCATCAACGGTCTCATGCTGTGGCTCGTCGCAAGCTTGGTGGGAGGATTCTACGTAGCGGGCTTCTGGCCTGCCGTGCTGGCCTCCATCCTGCTTTCCATCGGCAGCAGCATCCTGAGCTTCCTGGTGCGCGACCGGGACGACGACAGGTGAGCGATGACAATGACAAGGTGAACAGAGGGGCACGGCCGCGACGGGGCGGCGTCACGTGGATGGGGTGATAGACATCGGGATAAGGCTCGCTGCAATAGACGTGGACTTCACTCTCATAGGAAGCGACCTGGAGATCGGCGAACGCACCAGGGAGGCCATACAGGCGGCGGCCGCGGCAGGCTGCATCGTCACCCTCGCCAGCGGCCGCATGTTCCGGGCCACGGCGCCGTTCGCAGAGGATCTCGGCATCGACGCGCCTCTCATCACGTATGACGGCGCCCTGATCAAGACCGCCAGGACGCGCCAGGTTATCAGCCACCGGCCCATGCCCCTGGAGCAGGCGAGGGAGGTCATCGCTTACGCCAGGGGGGAGGGCCTTCATCTCAACGTCTACATCGACGACACGCTGTACGTCGAGCGGTACGACGAGGAGGCCCTCTCGTACATGGCCCACGCGAAGGTGCAGGCCACCGCTGTCGGCGACCTCGCTGCCTTTGTAGCCTGCGCGCCCACAAAGGTTCTCATAATCGCCTCGAAGGATGACGTAGACCGGCGCCTGCCGGAGTTCAAGGCGCGCTTCGGCGACCGCCTCCACGTGGTCCGCTCCATGCCGCGCTATGTTGAGTTCACAGCCGCCGAAGTGTCCAAGGGGTCCGCCCTCGACATCCTCGCGCGGCACCTCGGCGTCGCACAGGGCGAGGTGATGGCCCTGGGCGACAGCGAGAACGACGTATCGATGCTGGAGTTCGCCGGGATCGGCGTCGCGGTCAGGAACGCCGCCGACGAGGTGAAGAGGGCGGCAGACTACGTCGCAGAGGGCGAGAGCGGCGATGGCGTGGTGGAAGCCATTTCCCGGTTTGTGCTCGGTGGGGGAGTGTGAGGGCATTTGCGTAGGCGAGCGCCTGACGCCGCCGCCCGGGGTCGTTGGCAGTCTATTCCGTCCCCAGAAAATGGTGACCCGGGAGGATTCCTGCCTTTCCACGTAGAATCAGGCCCAGAAGGGAACAGCAGGTCGGCTAGACCGGCCTGTTGCCCCGGCATCACAGGTGGAAGGCGGGACCGCCGTGGGAGAGCACCGGGCGACGCACAGAAGGCCGCGCGTGGCCGAGCTCCGCGTAGGGCAGCCGGTCAGGGGAGTATTCATGGCGAAGGACAGGCAGCTTGCGGACTTCTCGTCGAAGCCCGGGCGTTACCTGACCTTCACCCTTTTCGACAGCACGGGCGAGATCAGGGCCGTTGCATGGGATGACGGGGAGACCATCTACGGCTCCTTCGAGGACGGCGACATCGTCTCTGTCGAGGGAAGCGTCACCTCCTTCAGGCGTCTACCCCAGATCACCATCGAGACGCTGCGGAAGTGCAGGCGGGAGGAGTACGTGCTCTCGGACTTTCTTCCGCATACCACCAAGGACGTGCACGCCCTCATGGCAGGCTTTCGCCAGCTTGCGGGCTCGCTTTCGCACCCCCACCTCCGACGGCTCTTGCTCGACTTCCTCGACGACCCAAAGTTCGCTGCGGCCTTCATCGATGCGCCCGCCGCGAAGACCATCCACCACGCGGTCATCGGCGGGCTTGTGGAGCACACGGCGAATGTCGTTTCCATCTGCGAGTCCGTCGCAGGGCTCTATCCCGACATCGATCGCGATCTCCTGCTTGCCGGTGCCGTGCTCCACGACATCGGCAAGACGGTGGAGTACACGTATACCGGGCCCATCGACTTCAGCGACGAGGGCAAGCTGGTTGGGCATATCGTCATCGGCGACCACATGCTCGGCGAGCGCATCGGGCGGATCGTCGGTTTTCCTCCCGAGCTTGCTCTCAGGCTGCGCCACATGATCCTCAGCCATCACGGCGAGCTCGAGTGGGGGTCCCCGAAGCGGCCGAAAACCGTAGAGGCTTGCGCCCTACACTACGCCGACAACCTCGATGCGAGCGTCGCCCAGTTCTCGCAGATCGCAAGGTCGGCCAGGTCCGGCAGCTCCGCGGGCGCGAAATGGAGTCAGTACGATACGCGCCTGGGCCGGCAGGTCTACCTCGTGCGGACTGCGATGCCGGCAGAGTCCGGCGAGCATGCGGCGTTGCTTGAGGATCACGGCGAGGATGGTGCCCTGTAGGACCCCCTCACGAGGTCCCGGGGAGGCCTGGCCGCGGCCTCCCTGCCCGGGTGGCGCCCCAGGGGGGAGTTCTCCCGTCGCCGCCCATGACAGGCGCCGTGCCGTGCCAGGGGCAGGTCTCCGTCGGCACTGCTTCTGCCTTGAAGATCTCCCAGCGGGTGCTGGGGCATGCCGGCGTCGCCAGGCAGCCCGTGTCGTTGCAGATCTGTCGCGACACGAGCCCCGGGGGGCGGCGAAAGCCGGTTTTCGGCTTGCCTGCGAGCGCCTGCTCCATGAAATGGGCCCAGATCGGCGCGGCGGCGGCTCCCCCGGACCTCCCCAGAGGGGTGGAAGGCTCGTCGTGACCGACGTATACCGAGCACACGAGATCCGGGGTGTACCCCACAAACCAGGCGTCGGTGTAATTCTGCGTGGACCCGGTCTTGCCTGCTGCCGGCCGTGTGATCTTTCCTGCTATGTTCCCAGCCGTTCCCCACTTGCTGATGACCTGCTTCAGGATGTCCGTCACGATGAAAGCGGTCCTCGGGTCGAGCACCTGCTTTACGCGCGGCCTGTCGCGCAGAAGCTCCTGTCCGCGTTTGTCCTTCACTGACACGATGAACATGGGCTCCACCCGTTTTCCGCCGTTGGCGAACGGTGCGAACGCCGCCGCCATCTCGAGCGGCGTGACCTCGGAGGTCCCGAGGACCAGCGACAGGTGGGGACGCAGCGGGCTCCTGATGCCGAGCCTGCTTGCGTGCTCGGCGCCCTTCTCCGGCCCGAGGATGCTCGCAAGGTGCACCGAGACGACGTTGCACGAGACCACGAGGGCCTCGCGTAGCGTGAGCGGCCGGAAGTGGTAATCGAACCTGCCATAGTCAGTGGGGGTATAAGGCACTCCGGCCGACCAGAACGTCAGAGGCTCGCAGGTAAGCGTGGTTGCCGCAGTGAAGCCGCTGTCGAGCGCCGCAGCATAGAAAAACGGTTTGAACGCCGAGCCTGGCTGCCTCCTTGCGTGGATGGCCCGGTTGAACTGGGTTTCGTGAAAGCTCCTCCCGCCGATGATGGCCCTCACGTGGCCGTTCCTGGGGTCGATGGCCACCAGCGCCCCCTGGGGCTGGATCGGGTCTGCTGCTCGCCCTGCCCCGGCTCCCGCATCCGCTCCCGCTCCCGTTCCTTCTCCCGCCCCCGCCCCCGGTGGGGTCAGGGCGTCGAGCCCCGCCCCGAACGCCGTCTCGGCCGCCCTCTGCATCGACATGTCGAGGGTGGTGTATACCTTGAGCCCGCCCGAGTACAGTAGGTTTCCGCCGTCGCCCAGGCGCCTCAAGACCTCCTCCATGACGTAGTCCACGAAGTAGGGCGCCGCCCTGATCTCGCGGGTGCCGAGCCCCACGAGGCGCAGAGGCTCCTTCGCCGCCGCGCTGGCCCGGGCTCTTGTGATGTATCCCGCCGAAACCATCCTTCCCAGCACCACCGCGCGCCTGTTGAGGGCTGCCTTCATATCGCGGTAAGGCGAGTAGTAGAACGGTCCCCTGGTGAGCCCCGCGAGCATGGCCGCCTCATCCAGCGACACGTCGGCCGCACTCTTGCCGAAGTAGAGCCGCGAGCCGGCCTCGACCCCGTACGCACCGTGGCCGAGGTACACGAGGTTGAGGTAGCGCTCGAGGATCTCGTCCTTTGTGAACTTGAGCTCGAGGTAGAGCGTGAGGAAAAGCTCGGCGATCTTCCGCCCTATCGTGCGCTCCGGCGGCAGGAACATGTTCTTGGCAAGCTGCTGCGTTATGGTGCTCCCGCCCTCCACGATGCGCCCCGCCCGGATGTTCCTCACGAGGGCCCGCGCGATGCTGATGGGGTCGATGCCCGGGTGCTTGTAGAAGCGCTCGTCCTCCACGGCGATGACCGCCTCGCGCAGCACCGGGGCGATGGCCGACAGCGCCACCTGGATGCGGTCGCCCGCCACGGTCGAGGTGATGGCCTCGCCCCGGATGTCGTAGAACACGCTGCCGATCTGCTTCCCCGGGACCGGGATGACCCGGGCAAGGCCGAAGGCAACCAGAATGGCGGCGACCACCCCCAAGACGATGGACCGCCACCGGGCGCTCGTGCCCCTTGCTCTCGCTCTCTTGCCCGCATGTCGCCGAGCATGTTCGTCCTGCAAGCTCCGCGCCTCTCTCGCTTGCCTACTTGCACCAGGGGGATGACGCGCCGGGAGATGTCTGCCCGGCGCGAGCCGGACCATCCGTGCAAAGCTAGTATATCCTCGCATTCGAGGGAGGAAAACCGCGACACGTATAGAATCAGAGGTAGATTGGCACGTAGTTGTTAGACCCTGATCCGGGGGGAGATGTCGAAGTGGTACACATCGAAGTGATCAAAAGCCTTGCCGAGAAGACCGATTCCAGGATCGTCATGGCCGTAGTGGACGGCCTCGGCGGCCTTCCTCATCCCGACACGGGCCGCACCGCCCTCGAGTCGGCGCGCACGCCCAATCTCGATGCCCTTGCAGCGAAGTCCAGTTGCGGGCTGGTGGAGCCTGTCGGGATCGGGATCACGCCCGGCAGCGGCCCGTCCCACCTGGCCCTTTTCGGCTACGACCCGTTGAAGCATGAGATAGGGAGAGGCGTGCTGGAGGCCCTCGGGGTCGGGCTGGATCTCGAGCGCCGAGACGTCGCCGCGCNNACTTCTGCACCGTGGACGAGTCCGGAGTCATCACCGACAGGCGCGCCGGCCGGATTCCCACCGAGAAGAACTGCGAGCTTGTCGGCTTGCTCCGCCGGATCCGCGTGGACGGCGCTGAGGTCATCCTGAAACCCGGCAAGCTGCACAGGTTCGTCGCGGTGTTCCGGGGCGAGGGCCTGTCCGGGGACATCGAGGACACCGACCCGCAGCACGTGGGCGAGAGGCCCAAACCCGCCGTGCCCCGCGCCCCCGACGCCGGGGCCGAGCGCACCGCCCGGATCATGAACCAGTGGCTCGACAGGGCGAGGGAGGTGCTCCGCGACCAGCACCCGGCCAACATGGTGCTGCTACGGGGCTTCGCCAGGCACCCGGACATACCCACCATGTC
>DKEX01000049.1 GCA_002452295.1 Firmicutes bacterium UBA6811
CTTTCCTGACAGCGTCGAGGTTGTCCTCGTTGAGCTCGTTGGGGTAGTGGAACTCGAAACCGTCGACGTAGTCAGCGAGGCCTTCTGCGGCGCGAGCGGTGCGCTCGGCCATGGTCTCCTTGATCGCCTCGGGATGGTAGCCCCCGGGCATGAACCTCGTCGCGTTGGGTCCGAAAGCCCAGATACCCACAGAGTTCTTCAGTCGTCGTTTCATGTCGATGCCCCCCACGTTGCGTTCCGGCGCAGGAGACCGTTGGCTCTGCCCAGCAGCCTCTGATGCGCGTATGCCGGGTGGCCATTTCCGCTCGACCGCGCCTGGCAGCGTTGCCAGGAATCGGCGCAATCGGCGGAAATCAACGGTCTCGTGCAGAAGCCGCCGAGTGAAGTCAAAAGGCGATCCTGGGCAGCCTCAGGAAGTCGCTCAGCACAAGCGACACCCCACCGATGGCGCATGCGTCTGGACCAAGCATCGCAGGCACCACCTTAACTCCCTTGATGAGCTGGGACAGGCCACGCGCCTCCATCTCTTTCGTGGCTTCGTCAAGCACCCAGTGCCCGCACCGGCCGATGGTGTTCCCCACGATGACGACCTCGGGGTTGAACGCGTTGACGAGGCCCGCTATGCCGATCCCGAGATACCTTCCCGTGTCCTTCAGGACTCGCTGCGCCGCCTGGTCGCCGCGCTCGCATGCGTCCAACAGGACATCGACCGACAGGTCCCCAGCTTCAAACCATTCCTGTCCTCGCTTCTCCTCTTGCCTGTCCTCCTGCCCTTCTTCCTGCTGTGGCCGCTGTTCCTGCTCCTCTTGCCCTTCCTGCCCCTGCCCCTGCCCCTGGCTGTGCCGTTGCTCCTCCTCGCTCCCGGTCCTCGGTGCGGGAGACAGCACCTCCCTGGCCCTGCGCAACGTGGCGTTCTCGGACGCGAGAACCTCCCAGCAACCCCGGTTTCCGCAGCCGCAGAGCGGCCCGTCAGGCAGGATCGTGAAGTGGCCGAGCTCGCCCGCGTACCCGGTAGCACCACGATAAAGCTCTCCGTTCAGAACGATGCCGGCGCCGAGGCCCATGCCTACACTGAGGTAAACCATATGCCGCACTCCCTGCCCTGCGCCGAACCACTTCTCACCGAGAGCACCGACGTTAGCCTCGTTGTCCACGTAGACCGGGGCGTCAAACCTCTCCTGGAGGATGTCCTTCAAGGGCACGTTCTTCCACCTGAGGTTCGGAGCAAACTTGAGGATCCCGTGCTCCATCTCCACAAGCCCCGGAACGCCCGCGCCTATGCCAAGGAGGCCGCGCGGCGTGGGCGGCGCTTGTGCGAGGATTTCCTCAATGCCGCGTAGCATCTTGTCGAGTATCCACTTCTCCCCCATCTCCGGGCTGATGGCAAGCCTCTTTCGAGCCAGCACCTCCGCCCGAAGGTCGGCGAGGATGATCAGGATGTAGTTGACGCCGAGGTCCACCCCGACGATCACGCCGGCCCCGGCATTCAGCTGCAACATTATGGGCTTGCGCCCCATGGCCGACGTGCCGGCGCCCATCTCCTTGACGTAGCTCTCGCCGATGAGCTCGTCCACCAGCGACGATACCGTGCCTCGGGTGAGCCCCGAAACCCGCGCGATCTCCGCCCGCGAGATAGGAGCGTGCCGCCAGATTATGTTGAGGATGACCGCCTGGTTCAGCTCTTTGACAAGGTCCTGGTTGCCCGTTGTGGGGCTCTTTTTCTCGTCGAATCCCTTGTTCATCCGCATACTTCCCATATAGTTTGTTCGATGCCCAAACTCGCTACGGACGTATTCTCCGCCTCTTCGCAAACTCCTTCTTGCCCCCTAAACATTTTGGTGGGGGTTCCTGGCGCGGCATGCAGGGGAAGGCGTGTCTGAGAGAAACGGCCAGAAGCAAGGCGAGTTGCAGGACGGACTGGACACCGGCGTGCACGACATGGCAGGGGGCGGCCTCCCTCTGATGAGACGGCCGCCCCGGTGATGGAGGTTACGCGAACGCTCGAGGCCTACCCGGCCCCGGCATCCCAGGGCGCTTATGCCCCGGATCGTTCCCTTCTTATGGAGTCCAGCGTCGCCCGCGCCTCCGGCACGTTTTGCAGGAACTTCTCGAGGTTCTCACAGGAGTAGCTCTCACAATACGCGCAGTTTTCCACGTTCGTGCGGATACCGCACGCCCGTATTGGACATTCCCCGCAGTACCCACCGAGCCTTCCGTCGAACGCCCTGCACCCGTCGCAGATACAGTCGTCGGCGCTGACGGGAATGCCGAGCTCCTGGGACCACTTCTCGGCCGTCTTCCGCCTGCCTTCCCCGTCGTTTTTCTGCGTCGCTATGTACGCCGGACATTCCGTGCACACGAGGCCACAGTACGCGATCATCCGTTCCACCGGGCATCTCCTCCCCTTGCATGACGTGCCGGCCACGCCGGAATTGGCGAACGTAGATTCGGTAACGCCTTCATTATGCCAGATTTCTCCTCGCCAGTCAATACTGTACTACGATATTTCGTTTCTGCCGTCGGTCGACACCTCGAATTCGGACGCGTCAAGCTTCATCCCTGCTTATCGGGACCCGAACCACCACTTGTGTTCCCCGTCCGCGGGCCGAGCGTATCTCGAAGCTGCCCCCGACCTCTTGGGCCCGCTCGCGCATGATCGCAAGCCCGAGACCCTCCCCGTCCGCCCTATCTGTGCCGCCAAGCCGGCTGCCGTCCGGCGAAGCAGGGTCGAAGCCTCTCCCGTCGTCCTCCACGACCACCTCGACATCATCGGGATGCTCGTGGCGACCACCCTCACCGCCGCGCGACCGAAACTGGTCTGGTGGCGGCCACGATGTCTCCCGAACTGGCAGCCACACGGCCAACCGTCTGCGAATCCTGGTCGCAAACCGTCCACCTTACCGCCTGTTCGGTCGTAGAGACCGCGGGGGTGGTGCATAGCGATCCAGGATCAGCCCACAGGTGGCCTCCAACCGACCAACCAGGCCTCGCGACCTGGTCGCGGCAAGACCGGCCTCACAGACGACCAGAAGGAGGTGGTCGCGCACAGACCAGGAGCGGTGCCACGCCGGTCGGCGTGGCACCAGGAAGCGGCGGCAACCCTCAGGCGCCACGATCGCTACACCCACCCGTTATGACAGCACGCGCCATGTTGCGCAGACCACGGGAAAACACCGCCGTTTCCCCATCGGCGGCTTCCGGTCGCCACGCCAAGGTGGGCTGCCGACGAGCCCATCCCCTCGACAGGGCACCGTGGGAGGAATGTGACCCCTCCGCCGCGAATACCGTAGCGACCTGCCGCACGGGATGGGCGACGTGGACCTGGTGTGAGGAGACGGCACGAGAATGCAGAACGCAGAGGACATCACGGCGAGTACGACAATGGGGATCGTAGCAGCCATCTTCGATCTGGACGGCGTTATAGTGGACACGGCGAAGTACCACTACATGGCATGGAAGCGCCTCGCGAACGAGCTGGGGTTCGACTTCTCGCCCAGGGACAACGAGAGGCTCAAGGGCGTGAGCAGGATGAGGTCGCTGGACATACTGCTGGAAATCGCCGGGCTCCGGCTCGACGAGCACAGGAAGGCTGAGCTGGCCGAAAAGAAGAACCGGTGGTATATTGAGTACATCAGCACGATCTCGCCTGCCGAGATCCTGCCGGGGGTGCCGGAGTTCATCGGCGGCCTGAGAAAGCTCGGCGTGAAGACGGCTCTCGCCTCGGCGAGCAAGAACGCGCCCATCATCCTCGAGAACCTCGGGATCACCAGCCTCTTCGATGCAATAGTCGACGGCAACACCGTGTCCATGGCAAAGCCCAACCCTGAGGTATTCCTGGTGGCTGCCGGCCGGCTCGGCGCAGACCCGCGCCGCTGTGTCGTGTTCGAGGACGCCGAGGCCGGGGTGGAGGCCGCCCACAGGGCGGGCATGTATGCAGTAGGGGTGGGCAGCCCGGACGTGCTGCGCCAGGCGGACCACGTGATCCCGGGGTTCGCCGGGCTGGACCCGGCGGCAATACTCGAGCTTGCGCAGCGGCGCCGCACCCCGCGCTGCACGCCGCATTGCCGGGTGTGAGTGCAGGAGCAGGAGTGGACGCACTATCGTGAACGGCTTGCAGGAATTGCTCAGCGATGGATCGCTGGGGCGTATACTGCGGTCCTTCAGGGAGGCCACGGGGCTTGTCGCAATCGTAATAGACGTGTCCGGCGAGCCAGTCCTCACCCCGATGGCCTGGGAGAACTGCTCGGTCTGCCGCCTCGTGCGCGCGTCATCCGAGGGGCGCGCAAGGTGCGGCGCCTCATACGCCGACGCCGGCCGCCGGGCAGTCCGCCTCGGCAACCTTTACGTGTTCCAGTGCCACGCAGGGCTTGTCAACTGGGCCGCTCCGCTCGTGGCCGATTCAACGCACATCGGCTCCGTCATCTGCGGCCAGGTCACGATGTGGGACGTGGACGACCTCTTCGTGAAGGAGGTGGCGGACAAGACCCGCGACCTCGGCATCGAGCCATCGGCCCTCCGCCGCGCGGTGCTCGAGCTGGAGCAGGTATCCACCACCAAGGTGCAGGCTGCAGCGGAGCTCCTCTTCGCCGTCGCCAGCTACATGGTGCAGGCGAAGGACCTCGCCATCAAGCAGCGGCAGGAGATCTCCCGCCAGCAGGCCCTCCTCGGCGAGGCGATCCAGGAGCGCAAGCGCCTCGAGCAGGAGATGTGCGTGGCCGCCCCGGCCATCTACTCCCGCGAAAAGGAGGAGAAGTTGCTCCGCGCCGTCCGCGCTGGCAGAAGGACCGAGGCCAGGGGGATCCTCAATGACATCCTCGTGGACATCTTCATGGCAAGGCCGGAGCGCCTGGACATCCTGAAGGCCCGTCTCCTCGAGCTGACGGTGGTGCTCTCCAGGGCAGCCGTTGAAGCAGGCGCCGACCTCGAGCGGCTGCTCGGGCTCAACTACCACTGCATCGAGGATCTCTCTCGCCTCGACACGTTCGACGGCCTGTGCTTCTGGATAGTGCAGATGCTCGACCAGTTCATGGATAGCGTGCGCGAAGCCTCCAGCGGCAGCTCGAGACTGGTGAGGGACGCCGTCCGCTACATGAGGGAGAACCTCGCAAGAAAGCTCACCCTCGAGGACGTGGCCGCCGCCGTCCATGTCAGCCCCTCCCACCTCAGCCACGTCTTCAAGCAGGAGACAGGCGTGACGGTCATGGAGAACCTCACCCTCATCCGCCTCGAAGAGGCCAAACGCCTTCTCTCGGACCTCCGCTACAATGTCGCCGAGGTTGCCGAGAAGGCAGGATTCAGTGACCCGGCGCATTTCAGCAAGTGTTTCAAGAGGATCGAGGGGATCGCGCCCAGCGACTTCAGACGGCGCTCGTCCGCGTAGGCCCCTTGCCGGCGCCGCCCCCGGGTAGCGCCGCCACCCGCCCACCGACTCACCCACCACCCGCCCGCCCTTGCCNNNCTCACTCACTCACTCATTCGCTTCTCCTCTCACTCACTTCTCGCCTCCGCTATCAGGAGCATTCCGCAGGATCGGACATGAAAAAGCAGGCCAGGCCATGGATTTGCGCGTCCGCGCATGTAGACTCTACGGTGGAGGGCTTGCCTCCGCGCATGCCTCAAGAAACGGCGTCCGCGGCGCCGCGTCATCGTAACGATGACAGCCGCGCACTTCGTCCGCCCAGTTCGTCTTTTGGCCGTTCGCTTCTGTGGTGCCGGCCGCCGGGCCACAGCGTCGCAGGGTGCTTTCACGCAATATCTGGAGGGGGTATGGGAAGTGTTTGATTTCGCTGAGATGAAGGCTGCTCTCGAGCACGGCAGGGCCGCGCAGGTCAAGGAGTTCGCCGAGAAAGCGCTTGCCGAGGGGGTCGGCGCCGAGGAGATCCTGAACGAGGGACTGATCGCGGCAATGGCGGTGGTCGGGGACAAGTTCAAGAGGAACGAGGTATACGTGCCCGAAGTGCTCGTGGCCGCACGCGCCATGTATGCGGGCCTCGACGTCCTGCGCCCGCTGCTCGCGAAGAGCGGCGTGAAGAAGGCCGGCAAGCTGGTCATCGGCACGGTCAAGGGCGACCTCCACGACATCGGCAAGAACCTCGT
>DKEX01000139.1:0-190 GCA_002452295.1 Firmicutes bacterium UBA6811
TTCTACAAGGTCATCGAGCAGAACAACGGAAGCCTCTTCAACGCTGACCACACGAAATTCGCGGTGAACTCGCCGGAGAACGTGGAAGCCCTGCAATACATGGTTGACAAGGTGATCAAGTACAACATCGAGCCGACCCAGGCCCAGAAGTCCAATCAGGGCGACTGGGATCTGTTCTCCGCAGGCAGGG
>DKEX01000139.1:195-4231 GCA_002452295.1 Firmicutes bacterium UBA6811
AAGTTCCCCTGGGACGTGGTGGTGGAGCCCGGGAACAAGCGAAAGGCCTGTCACTTCTTCTCCAACGGACTTGTGATAAACAAGGCCAGCAAGAACAAGGATGCTGCTCTCAAGTGGATCAAGTGGCTGAGTTCCAGCAGGGAGTCATGCACGCTTCGGGTGAACGCTGCCTGGGAGACCCCGCCCATATCCGACCCGGAGATAATCAAGCTGTATACGTCGCAGACGCCGCCCGATAACCGCAAGGCCGTCTTTGAGTCTCTGAAGTACCTTGTAACGCCACCGGTGGTGGAGCAGTTCAACGAAATGGCGCAGATCATCGACGTGCAATTGCAGAAGGCCCGCGACGGCGAGAAGACGCCCAAGGAGGCCCTGGATGACGCCCAGAAGGAACTGGAGCAGAAGATCAAGCTGTAGGCCGTGGACCCGGGCGAAAGGTCGCGACGGCGCAGGGCGGGTGCTGGAGGAACGCAGCAGCAGCGTGGCAGCGCGGCCGAGCGGTGGCACGCCATGCTGGATAGGGAACATCTTGAGTGTGAGCTTGAGGTCCCTGTCGCATTCCCAGGAGGAGGCATGGCCGGAGGCTAGCGGTGCCACGTGTTCGGGACGACGCCTACGGCAGTATGCTCCGGCGGAGTCCACTCGGCACATAAGCAGGCAGCGGCGTCCTGATGCCGCTTCGTGCAGACGCCGGCAATCCTGACCGTAGGTGACAGTCACAAGAGTGGCGCGGGTCTGGGGCGACAGACCAGGCGCATCACCTGCTGGCTCCGTCGCCTGACTGCGGGCGGCGGAGCCGGGCCTGCGCCATGGCCGTCTGTTAGCCGCTGGCTGAGCCTGGTCGTGCCCGGGGGGCAATCATACGGTCCAGTCCAGGGCGGCCTGGGCCGCAACTGCGCTACGTGCAGGTTTGCGCATGTCTGCTGCCGTGTCAGGGGCTGCCGCTGTTGCGCTCGCGGGACCGTGCGCCGGGCAAGCGCCAGTAGCCCGGCACGCACGGGCAGACCGGTGAGACTCGCGAGCCCATGCACCTGGCTGTGCCGCAGTGCTTCATGACATCGAATCGATTGGGTTTCGGGGGCTACCTGAAGAGAGGTGCTTGGAATGCCGGACGGAAGTTTGCCTGCAATCTGCCACGTTCCAACGGGATACTGTCCGCGCGACGGAGTCATTTGCGATCGATCCCCGCGCTTGCCTGTGAGCGGCGAGTTCGTTCTCGTAAGAGCCGAGGTCCGGGAGGACCTCGCTCGGGAGCGGGTAGCGCTGCGGTGCGTCCACAACGGGCGGGAGAGGGAGGTGCCAGGCCGCAAGATCCGCGACCACCATGCCACACGGGCGGGACTATTCGACCTGCCGGGCAAGGACCGGGGGTCAGTGGAATACTTCCTCTTTGAGATCGGCCGCTTCGCTGCGGGCGACGAGGTGGAGTACGTGATTGAGGCGGGGACCGATGCTGCAAAGGCCACCTGCGGGCCATTCAGGTTCACGGTGGACGGCGTGTGCTCAGCCGACACGGACGCGACGCTCTATCCTACCGCGAGGGGCCTCGTGGCGGATTTCGGCCCCGCGGGCCCACACCACCCCGCCCTCGAACTCGCATTCATTGGCGGGCGCCTCCATGCCACGTGTTACCTGGACGGCGCCAGCATCGTGGATGCGGTATCCGGGGGCGATGACGCGGCATCATACACCTTCGCCGACCAGGCTCGAGGAGTGAAGGTCGAGGTGCGCGCGCGCCCGTTCACGTTCGTGGTGAGGGACCCGGAGGGCCGCGTGCTCCTCGGGTCGCCGCCGGGGGGTGGGTTCATCGGCTGGCGGGGCACACCTTCGGGCGCTGCCCGCTCATTCGACCTTCGCATCGAGAGCGCGGCCGTGCATTACTTCGGCTTCGGCGAGCGCTTCGATTCCCTTGATCAGAACGGCCGCGAGCCTGACATCTGCGTGGCGAACCCTTACACCCGCCAGGGTAGCCGCACCTATATCCCGGTCCCGTTCTTCGTCACGGAGCGCGGCTACGGGCTCTATGTGAGGTCAGACCATTACGTTCGCTTTGGGATGGCGCAGCGCCTGCCAGGCACCCTGTCCATCTCGGCGCAGGCCGACCCAAACGACCCTCGTCTCGACCTGGTGCTCTTCTTTGGCCGCCCCAGGTCGGTGGTGAGGGAGTTCACCCTCTTCACAGGCCAGCCGGCGCTGCCGCCGAAGTGGGCTTTCGGTCCGTGGATGTCGAGCAACCCGTGGAACACCCAGAGCGAAGCGGAGGAACAGGTGGAGACCACGACTCGCCTCGATATCCCCGCCACCGTCCTCGTGCTCGAGGCGTGGTCCGACGAAGCGACCTTCTACGCCTTCAACGACGTCTTATACGATCCGAAGGCAGGAGAGCACGAGTTCAGGCTCGGGGATTTCACCTTCCCGAAGGACGGAAGGTGGCCCGACCCGAAGGGCATGATAGAACGGCTCCATACCCGCGACATCCGCCTCGTTCTGTGGCAGATCCCGGTCCTCAAAGGCTTCGCAAAGCACGAGAACAGGCAGCACGAGATGGACGAGGCTTACGCGATCGAGCGCAGTTACTGCGTTCGTAACGCGGACGGCACTCCCTACCGGATCCCCGACGGCTGGTTCGCGGGCAGTCTCATCCTGGACTTCACGAACCCCGAGGCCCGCAGGTGGTGGTTCTCGAGGCGTCGCTACCTCATCGACGAGCTCGGGGTCGATGGCTTCAAGACCGACGGCGGCGAGTTCGTGCTGGACGAGACCGTCAGGTTCCACGACGGGAGCGATGGAGCTGCCATGAGGAACCGGTATCCGCTCTCGTACATACAGGCCTACCACGAGTTTATGGGCCCAGGGCGGATCACCTTCAGCCGCTCAGGGTTTACCGGCGGACAGCGCTTCCCCACATACTGGGCAGGGGACCAGATCTCGACTTACGATGAGTTTCGCGCGGTCCTCACGGCAGGCCTCAGCCTCGGCCTTTCCGGAAACCCGTGCTGGGGCTTCGATATCGGTGGGTTTTCCGGGGATGTCCCCACGGCGGACCTCTTCATCCGCGCGTTCCAGATGGCGGCGTTCAGCCCAATCATGCAGTACCACGCTGAAAGCCGCGGGCGAGAAAACCGCGATCGCACCCCCTGGAACGTGGCAGCTCGCACCGGCGATGAACGGGTTGTGCCGATCTACCGGCACTACGCGTGGGTCAGGATGAACCTCCTGCCATACATCTACAACGAAGCTAGCCATGCCGCGACGTCCGGTGAGCCGCTCATGAGGGCGCTCTTCCTGGATTTCCCGGACGACCCGGAGTGCTACAGACTGGACGATGAGTACATGTTCGGTCGGGACATCCTGGTCGCTCCTGTCCTTACGGAGCACGCACGGGAGAGGCGCCTCTACCTGCCCGGCGATGGCTGGCTGGACTTCTGGACCCTGGACGAGGTCCGCTGCGGGTGGCACGAGCGCTACCCGTGCGACATCGATACGGTCCCCGTATTCGTGCGAAAGGGCGCGATCATCCCGCTCAACCTGGGCGATCGCTTCGCGCTGGGTTGCCCTACCGGGGCGCGCGGCACGGCATACAACCATCTTACGTTTCTAGTAACTGGGTGCCTTGCCGAGGACTGGACATTCCGCGATGACGAGGGAAACGTGCTTCGATTCTCCCCCACAGACGAGGGCCTCCGGGGGACTCAGGTGCGCGGCTCGCTCCAGGACGCCTACCTGCTGCTCCTGCCCACAGGAGATGCCGGGACCACAGGGGATGCTGGGCAGCCTGGCGACGGGCGCTTCATCGCCTGGGGTGGCCGGGGCAGGAGGCTGAGGCTGCTGAGGCTCGCTGAGCCCCAGCTTCGCGGTGTGGTGGACATCGCCCTGGAGCCGAAGCAGGACATGACCCCTTGAGGGTGTCCGGAAGGCAGCTAGATCGTGGCCACTTCTTCGTCGACGACGCTGAGTTGTCACCTTCTCGTCGACGACGCCAGGTTGTCGGCCACCCTCCCGGCTCGTCCCCGTCGAGCGCGCGCGGCCGGTGTGC
>DKEX01000071.1:0-15031 GCA_002452295.1 Firmicutes bacterium UBA6811
GGCCTTGTATCGTCCCTGTTCAGGTTGGTTACGATTATCACGCCTTCGGAGGCCTTTCCGGCTATCTCAATGAACTTCGGGGAATCAAACCCCTCCTCCCCGAGAATCTGCACCTTCAAGCCCAGGTCCTTCGCCTGTTTACAGAACTGGGCAGCCTCATTGTAGTAGCCGCTGGTGAAGACCACGTCGGGGTTGAGTTGCTTCAGCTTCGTGATATACGGTGTGAAATCCTTCTCGCCGAGAGGATAGAGGCTCTCCCAGAGGATCTTGACCCCGAGCTCCCCTGTCCGCTTCCGGAACCCTTCGGCCAGGGCGCGACCGAAGTCCATGACGAGTACTTCTTCAGCACCTGCTTGCTGAAGAGTGTGTAGGATGCATAGGTAACCGCTGCCCCGAGGCCGAAGAGGGTGCCGGTCGGGTTCAGAGCGAGCAGCCCGGGGTCGTAGCCTCCCGCTACGAGGAAGCATCCGGCGAACGTTACGACAAGAGCGACCACCTTCGCCCGGGTGAGGCGCTCCTTGAAAAAGGCCGCCGCGCCCAGCGTCACGTACACGGGAGACGTGTACAGGAGGATGACTGCGGTGGTCGCCGTCGTGCGCCTGAGAGCCTCGAAATAGAACGTGTAGTTCAGGGCTACACCGATAAGTCCGAATAGGGCGAAGAACCAGAGGTCCTCCCGATGCACGCGCAGTCTGCTCCGGTCGCCGACCACGAGGAGCGCCAGCAGCGTGACAAAGGCGATAGACCCGCGCAGGGTCACCAGCACCACCGGGTCCACGTCATATCTGTATATGAACTTCGCGAATACCCCGAGGGTGCCCCAGATGACTGCGGCAGCGAAGGCCATGGCGTATCCCAGAGTCGGGCCGGGAATCCCGAGGCTGCGGACTGCTACGTGTGTGCCTTGTTGCGTGCTTCTGATCACCATATCATCCTGCATAGGAGAGCGGCCATCCTTCCACAATCAGTGGTTCACCAGACGCTGCCACCACCGTTCAAGGATATAGATGTTCGTCAGTTGCACGCGAAACCCTGCAGAGTAGTCTTACAGACTGCTCGGCGAGGGTTCTCACGTCTGTTGCACTTCTGCCGGAGCCCCCCATGACGACAGATCCTCGATATGGGAAAGAACCAGGATCTGGCGGTCGCCGGCCATCTGCTTCAGGCTCGCGCCGAGGTTGGCAAGCCTTGCGCTGTCGCAGCTTGCGAAGGGGTCATCGAAGATGAACGGAAGACAGTGATCTTCGGCGAGAAGGTCGGCGATGGCGAGTCTCAGCGCAATGTAAAGCTGGTCCTGGGCGCCCTTGCTGAGCTGGGCCGGGTCGCACGGCATGCCGCCGTCGTCGATGTGGACCCTGAAGTCATCGTCGATCACCACCGCGCGTCCCCCCACGCCGGTTATCCGCCTGAAGTGCTCAGTCGCTGCGTCCTGCAGCCGCCCGCGATGAGACTCCTGAAAGTCTGTGACTGCGCCTGCAAGCTCCACGCAAGCGACAGTAAGGGCGTCGGCCAGGAGCTCCACCTCTTCGCGCTGTCGCTTGTGGGCTGCAAGTTCCACCTCGGCCTGGGCGATGTTCACGGGGGTTTGCCCTGCCAGGCGCCCCTGCTCCGCTGAGAGGTCCCCTCTCTCCTTCTCGATCCCTGCAACCTGGTCACGTAGGGCCGTTACGTCGTTGTTCAGAGACCTCCACCTCGCTTCGATTCTCTCCACGCCGTCCGCCTCATCGACCTCAGGCAGCCCCGGGTTCTGGTTCACGAGCCGCTTCCAGTCCGAAAGCGCCTGGGCTGCGTTGTTGTCTGCATCGGTCTTCTTCTCGCGGAGGTCATCAACGGACGAGGCGCCGTGCTGCTTGAGCAGGGTGGTGAAGGAAGCCCGCATGCGCTCCAGCTTCTCGATGCGCCCGCGCCTCTCAGACCATCTTCGCCGAGCCTCGATGGGATCGCCGTTCGACGCCTTCAGAACGATCTCGAGCAGGCGCGACGCAGCCTGGTCTTTAGCCTCGAACTCCCCGTGACGCACTCGCCGGGTGCCAATCTGCCCCGTGCCGGCTTCTATAGCAGCGTGCGCGGCCTGAATGGCCCTTGCGATCTTTTCGTACTCCGCAGCTTCGGTGGTTGCCCGCTCCCACCACGACGTGTCGCACTCCTCGAGAAAAGCAACAAGGTCCCCGACGGTCCTCGCATCTCCAGGCGACGAAGCCACGGAGACGAACTCGGCAACCTCCCTCCACGCGTCGCTTACGTCGGGCGCGGCCGGCGAAGCATCCGCAACTATCTCAGGTGCGCAACCGAAAGACTCGTGAGCGAAATCGCGGATGAAGGTCTCGAGCCGGCTCTTCTTCTCCACGGCGTCCTTCCATTCGAAAAACGCAGCCTCGACGTCCTGGAAGCGCCGGGAGAACTTATCGGTAACCTTGACGAACGTCTCGCGCTCCTGGCGTGCGCGTTCGAAAGCCTCCCCCGCCTGCTTCCTCTCTTCCTCTGTCGGGAGGAGCGCCTTCTTTGCTGTCAGCGTCCTCATTTCCTCGTCGCGCTGCTCAGCCTTCGCGCATAGGGCTCCCAGCGCGGCTTCATCGCTTGATGCGGCGCCTGCGACAGCCTGGCCCAGGGACGCAAGTTCCTGGCGACAGGTGGCAAGTTCGCTTTCAAGCCTCCTCGCCTCGAGCCTTGTGGCGCTGACCTTGCGGGCATGGAGCGCACCCGATGCCACGTATGCCGCCAGCCCAAGGAGGACGGCCGCGTCCAGGGACACCCACATGCCTTGCGGCCCGGCCGTCCGACCCCATGCCAGCCATGCGATGATGCCTGCCACGAGAGCCGACGCGAGGCCTGCTGCGGCACGCGCGCCCTGGGGCGCCACGAGCAGCCGCTCGCGCTCGGCGAGGGCAGCCTTGAGATCCCGCTCCCTGCGGAGCGCGTCCAGCTTCCGTCGTAGCGTATCGGCCGCTCCCGGTCCGAAAGCGGCGATCTCGGCATGGCGCCTGTCGAAGTCCTGTCGGTCTCTTTCAAACGCCTTGATTCGCTCGTCCATGGCTTCCAGCTCGTGACGGGCCCTGTCCATGTCCCGTTCGAGCTCGGCGAGCCTGGCAGAGTAAGACTCGGCGAGTCGTAGTTCGTCAGGGCTTGCCTCGTCGAAAACGCTGAACTTCTCCGAAAGCTTCGCCTCGCATGCGGCAAGCTCTCTCCGCCCTGCGGTGAAATCGCGCCAGCGCTGGAGCAGCTCGGCCGCCCTGCGCTTCATACTGCGCACCGCGGCCTCGGGTCCAGGCCCCAGATCGCCCCAGTTGCGAAGCGTGCGAAGCTCAACCGTGAGCCGTTCGAGCTCAGCCTGCTTGCTCTTGACGGCATTCTCGACGTCTGAGATCCCCCGGGCTGCCTCGGCCAGCTTCTCCCTGATGGATATGAGATCGGCCAGCCTCGACTCGATGTCGTCTGGCGCGCCCTCGAACTCGGGATAGGTCTCCTGAATGTTCCCTGCCTCCAGGTCGATCTGGGCGACGAGGCGGCGAGATTCGTCCAGCGCAGATCCGAGGCCAGACTGCTCCTTCAAGGCCTGGCGGTACTCTGCTGCGAGCCGCCTCCACTCGGACCAGGCGTTCAGGATGGACTCTTTCGATTTGAGGACCCTCCGAGCCTCGTCGAGGTCGCGCTCGACGTCGGCAAGCCTCTTGAGCACCGCCTGGAGTGAGTCAACCGCATGTCGGGCAGACTCGATCTCCGCTTGAAGGGCTGCTATGCGCGAGCAGAGCTTCTCAAGCCTTCGGTCGTTTGTCTGGTTGTGCGAGGTCACGCCCCTATCTCTGGTGGCCTTCGTTTGCGTCGAAAGCTCCTCGACGAGGGAACTCAGTGCCTGGGCGAAACCCGCTCCTGCGCCTGACAGGAGTTCCTGGACGTTCCTATCAAGCTGTTTTGCTTCGGGAACGGGCTGCTTGACACAGAAGGTGGACTCGAACAGGTCGCGCGAGGTCATGCTGAAGATCTCTGCAAGCTTCTTCTCGTAGGTCACGTTGGGCTTCCTCGTTGCGCCGGGGTTATGCTCGCCGCTGATCAGGCTCACGTACTTGCCGTTTTCGAGCCTCGCCAAGGAGACTCGGTGCGTGCTGAAATCGCGGCGGATCCTGTACACGGCCCCGTCCGCCTCGAACTCGACTTCTCCCTCGAAGCGCGGGGGGTTATCCCAGTTCCTGAAGCGCGCCTGTCCAAACGCAGCCGGGTCGGTCCTCGCAGGCAGGCCGAATATCGTGGCGAGGAGACCCATGACCAGCGACGACTTGCCGCGCTCGTTCGGGGCGATGAGGGTGTTGACGCTGTCTTTGAGCCTCACCTCGACCTTATCCCGGTACGGCCCGAAGCCTGTGAGGGCCAGCCTCCTGAAGGAGACCTCCTTCACCGCTTGCCACCCCTTCCCTGGAACGCCGCGAGCCCTTTGCGCATGGCGAGATCCAGCACCTTCTTCTCGCGCTCGTCCGCCGCCTGCTCGAGCCTTTCCATGAGCCTCTTCACGAAATACCCCCGGACCGTGGGTTCCGAAGCAAGCTGCCTGCCGAGTTCCTCGCTGAGGAAGGCGGTTTCATCAAGGACCTCGACGTAGAAGAACTCGCTCTGCAGCGCGGCGGCGAGGGCGTCTACATCTATGGCGAAGGGCGGCACGCCCTTCAGCGTCATCCTGACGAGAGCATCGCCATCCGCGGCGACCGTGCGGCGGCACGCATCGGCCAGCGCGTCGTGGGACGGCACGGCCGACACATCGATCTCGGCTGACACGTGCTTTCGCACAGGGACGGGCGAGGCCTTTACGGCCACGCCCGTCCCGTCGAACTCGACCACGGTGAGCTCTCCCGTGCCGGGGTCATCGAACCCTTTCGCTTCCACCATGCCGGGATAAACCGCGAGGCCCCTGCCGACCCTGGACTCCCCATGCCTGTGGATGTGCCCGAGGGCGACGTAGTGGTACCCGGCTGCGGCAAGCGCCTGCGACGCTATGGGGAGGCTTCTGTCGCCGGCGTTCCAGTCGAGCGAGCCGTGGAAGACTCCGATGTGTATCCCTGCATCGCCTGCGCGTGGGAGGCTTCCCAGCTCGTCCGTGCGGGTAAGACCTCCCGTATAGGCGAGTGAATATACGAAGATGCGCGTGCCGTCGAGGTCGTGCGACGCGACGAGGTCTGGCATGGGGTTTCGCACGAGCACGCCGGGCCAGGAGTCCCCCCGCTGCCTGTATACGGAGTCATGGTAGGTGATCTCGTCGTGGTTGCCGGGGACGGTCACAAGGAACACGCCTGCCTGGGCCAATCGCCTGAGTTGCCGGACGGCCTCCTCCGCCACGGCGGGGTCGGGCCTGTGGGACTCGAAGAGGTCGCCTGCGATGATGACCATGCAGGTGTGGTTCTCCGGGGCAAGGGCGAAGTCCACCGCTTTCCGGAGAAGCAGGTCCCGTTCATGTCGCCGGACCTCGGCCCTGTCGCCGGGAAGGTCAGACGGGGACCAGCCGAGGTGCAGGTCTGCAAGGTGGAGACACCGGAGCACGCTCCATCACCTCGCCGGAATGATGTTCATCCAAACGATACCACAGTTCTGCAGGAAATGGAAGAGTTCGCAGGACCATGCAGGACACCGCAAGAATGGGAAAACCTACGCATCGCCCGCTGATTTACGGCCGGCGAGGTATAGGAGGACGAGAGAGGGGTACAGCATAAGCAGGGCCGCGGCCACCACGCCTGAATCATTGGCAAGGACGGCCACGGCTGCTGCCACGAGGCTTGCGGCCAGGGACGACGCGAAACCGGGGTGAGCGTTCATGAGCCTCCTCGCAAGGCCTACCGGTCGCACCCACAGGAGCGCCACGGCGCCGAGAAATGCAAAGAGCGCGCGGGTCCACACTGTGTACCGGATGAGCTTGAGGCTCATCGCCGCCTTGCGCCGGGCGATATCGACGAGCGCCGCAAGACCATCTGCGCGCACGGAGAGAGCCGCCCGTCCCCAGTGGGACACAGGCCCGCCGGGCCGCAGCGCGTCAGCGACGGCGATCCCAGCAATGAGGGCCAGCGCGAGCACGGCGACGACGGCGGCTTCGCGGCGGGTCACCCGTCGCCCCAGGAACAGCGTATACGCCACTACGAACCCGGCCGCGGCGGTCAAAGTGCCTCCCATGTTGGCGCCCAGCGTCGGGGACGCAAGCACCAGGAGCGCTGCGGCAAAGACCGCCCCGGTGCCTGCAAGGGCCGCGCCGCGCGCCGCGGGCCGCGCTCCGCGAGCGACCAGTGCGTCGAAAAGCAGCCCGCTCCCCGTGATGAGCGACCCGACGAGGGCGCCCATATACTCGTTGCCTATCCCGTAGAACCTGGCCCCTCCTATAGGGTCATAGCCGAGCACCGAGCCCTGCATGAGCTTGGCTCCGAGCAGCGCGTCGCAAATGATTGCAAGCCCCGTGACGAGGTACACCGCGGCGAAGGGCATCGGCCCCGGGCCGAACACAGCCCTTGCAGCAATGCATGTGGTGGCCGCGAGGGCCGTCAGCCGCGCGGCGGCAACCAGGCCTGTCGGGTAGGCGAGCGGCAGGACGAGCATGGCGAGAGGCACGGCACCAAGACCGAGGAGGAGCGCCCACACCACGTGGGCGACCCGCACTGCCACGGCCGCCGGGTGCCCGCCGCCCGGGGTGCCAGAGAGCCCCCGAGACGGGCCGAGGTGCCGCAGATGGCTGTGCCCCGCCGCGGCAAGTGCGATGAGGGCGAGCGACGTGAGGGCCACGACGATCTGGAGGCCTACGAAGGTCTTGAGGAGCGGCGCTCTCATCAGGTAGGTGGAGGCGATCTCGTCATGCATGGACAGGAGGCGGGCAAGGGGTGCTGCCTCAGGCTCAACCCGCATCGGAGTCCCGAGGATCCAGGGCGGCTGTTCCACCCCGAGCCAAGAGAGGATAGACGCGGCCACGTCGGTGCTCGCCACGAGGCCGTGGCGTCTGGTCGTAGGAGATGTCAGGAGCGCTGGCCCGCCCGAGACACCCGGTCCGGCCGCGATGACCGGCGCGAGGCTGTGCCCTGAGGCGACTTCCCTTGCGGCCGGCGTCGGGGCGAGCACGAGGAGCACGGTGTCGGTGAGGTCTATGAACCGGAGCAGGCGGCCGACGAGCGCATCGGCCGACGAGAGTGCGAGGCGCCTTGCTTTTTCGTACGCCGCATCGGTGAGAAGGCCCGCCGCCAGGTACCTCTCGACCCGCGCCGTGTCGCCCGATTCGACCACGATGAGATCGGCCTTCCCCATCGTCACCGCGTCCATCACATGCGCTGCGACAAGCTCGTTGTCGGTTGCGACGCCCCCGGGGAAATCCTGCCTGCCGATGACCATCGCGCGCCCAACGTCGCCAAGGTCAACGACGCCGCCGGAGTCCATGGCAATAGCCGCGGCGTGCCGGCCGAGACGGGCGGGGGTATCGGAGTTGCCGAAGACGGCAGTCCTCTTCCCCGCCCGCCTGAGGGCCTCGCCCAGCGCGCCGGGCACGATACGATAGCTTGAGTCGCAGTTGGCTCGGGCGATAACGGCGATATAGGGATGCACGACGCTTCCGGGCGGCGGCGGGGCAGCTCCCGTGTTTCGGGCGAGTGTGACGGCGGCCGCAGCGCCCTCCACTGGTTCCTCCCAGTTGAAGGCATGCCCGGCCTCGGGCGGCCCCTGCGCCCTCGTGCCTGCGCCGAGCGTCACGTATGTGTGCTCGGGCTCCAGGGTTTTCGCAGTCCGCGCGTTCGCAAGCCCGACCGCGGCGGTCGAGGCGAGCCTCCACATGTTGGGCGCAAGCGCGGGGTCGATGTCCCGAAGCGACATCGCGTCCACCAGCACGATGACCACCCGGCGCGTGCCGGGAACGCCTGAAGCCGACGCTCCCGGAAACGGGGCCAGCAGCGGCAATGCCACAACCACGAAGAGCAAGGAAAGTACTCGCAGGGGACCCAGTGCTCGCGGTGCGCCGGGCGCGCGTTGCGCGGGCGCCTCGAACCGTCTTGTGGCACTGGGCCCGGGGCGGCGCTGCCCGGCTCCGGTTAACCGCAGCGCGAAACGGGACCTGCGCGGGCCTGGCACGCAGCTCTCCTCCCTACCCTCTCAAGTCAAGCGCGCGGCGAGCGTCCTGCGACAAGCGAGGACCTCGTCGTATATTTCCTGTGTTGCCCGCACCATTCCTTCCACCGAGAATTCCCGGTGGGCCTCGGCCCTCGCCCGCTCAGCCACGCGGGCCGCCTCATGCGGCCGGAGCAGCGCATCTCGAAGGCAGGCGCCCAGCGCGAGCGGGTCGCCCGGCGCTGCGAGCCAGCCCGTCCCGGCTGCGACGATCTCCTCCATCCCCGGGCTACGCGCGGCCACGACAGGGACTCCAGCGGCCATTGCCTCGATGAGCGACAGGGACATACCCTCGGAAAGGCTCGGGAGCGCGAACACATCGAGGGCCCTGTAAAAAGGCACGACGTCCTCTACGAAACCCAGGAAGCGCACCTCGTCACACACCCCAAGCGTGGCTGCCAGCGCCTCGAGGTCGCCTCGCGCCGGGCCGTCTCCGGCCACGAGGACATCGGGCCGCAGGCCCCATCTGCGGAGATGCGTGACAGCGTGGAGCAGCACGCCCACGCCCTTATCCGGGATCAACCGCGCGACGGTGCCGACCACTGCCCGCTCGGGGCGGCACCCGAAGGCGCCCCGAGCTTCCGCCACCTTTTCGGGTGTGGGCGGCCACGCGCCGCCTACGAAGCGGTCGAGCGCCACGCCGTTCGGGACGCATCTCACCTTGTCGGGTCCGAGGCCCGGGATGCGCGAATACTCGTCCCAGAGCGCGCGCGACACCACGATCACGCGGTCAGTAACGTGCGCGAGGGACCACTCGAGATAGCCGCACAGGCGTCCTTCCCGGGTGCCCCGCGTTCTCGAGAGGACTGAATTGTGGACAGTGTAGACGATGGCCGGCCTTCCCCCGGGGCCGGAGTTCGGCCCGCGCGCCACCCGGCGCGCCCAGCGGGAGAGGCCAGAGGTGCGCTCCAGGAAACGCGCAGCCGCCCGGCCGAGCACCGCCGCTTTGAACCCGTGGAGGTGGCATACGTCCGGCCGGACCCGGCGGATGAGGCGGGCGAGCGCGAGCGTCGCGGCGGCGTCCCTGTGCAGGGCGGGGTCGCCGTGTATGGCGACACGTTCATATCTGCCGCAACAACGTTCAAGACACTCTGCGATCTGGGCATCCTCAGGCGCCGCCACGACCACTTCGAACCTGTCGCGGTCCGTGCGCTCCACCAGGCTCATGAGGTGTGTCCTCATGCCGCCCTCGGAGGGCCTCATCACATGAAGAACCCGGACCCTGTCTCGCAACATTCCTGCACCTCGACACCGGCGCGGCTTTTCTTGCCACCCTTCCCGCCGCGTTTCGGTTGCCCTTCCCCACAGAATTGAGCATCCATGTCAGCCGTACGTGGCAATGGCATACTGGGCGGCCCAGGCGCTTTCTGTGCTGGCCTTTCCCGCTTTGCTCCTGAGCATGGGTCGAGAGATGGCTGCAACCCGCACTTAGGTTGCGCTCCTCCCTGCGCGGGTATGCCCGCCTGTCCCGAGATCGAGATGTCCGCTGCGCCCGCTGCGCCCCTTGCACCCAGCGTGCCGGCGGCTGCCAGGGGCTCGAGCGCCCTCTCGAGGATGCCGTGGAGGTAGGCGATGAGCACGCCGTAGTTCACTATCGGCACCCCGGCAGACCTCACCCGGGCGAGCCTGTGCAGCATCTCCTTCCTGTTGATCATGCACCCTCCGCAGTGCACCACCACGTCGAAGCTCGCGAGGTCCTCTGGGAACCCTGTGCCCGCCGCCCAGGAGAAACGCAGCTTACCCCCGACCTTCCGCTCGAGCCATGCCGGGATCTTCACCCTGCCGATGTCGTCGCCGATGGGGTGATGGGTGCAGGCCTCGGCGACGAGGACCCTCGCTCCGGGCTCGAGGCGCGCCACGTGGCGCGCTCCCTGGACGAGCGTGGCGAGGTCGCCTTTGTGGCGCGCGAAGAGGATGGAAAACGAGGTCAGGGGCACGTCTCGCGGGACCTGCTCCGAGACGGTGCCGAACGCCTGCGAGTCGGTCACTGCCAGCGCCGGGCGAGTCTTGAGGCTTTCGATGGTGGCGCGGACGGCGTTCTCCTTCACGACGACGGCGCGTGCGTCGTGGTCGAGGAGGTCCCGCAGCGTCTGGACCTGTGGGAGGATGAGCCTGCCCTTGGGCGCCTCGATGTCCACGGGGACCACGAGGACCACCGTGTCCCCGGGCGCCACGAGGTCGCCGATTATGGGAGGGCCCTCCCAGTCCTTCGGCGCTTCCTCTATGATCCGCTCCTTGAGCGCACCTATCCCCTGCCCCGTTCTCGAGCTTACGGGCACGAGACCAAGTCCGAGTTCAGCGCCCCACAGGTCGAGGGGGGCGGCGTCCCGGGCGCGGGCGCCGCCGAAGTCGACGAGGTCCATCTTGTTCGCCACCCCGATCACCGGAATACCGCGCTCGCGTATCTCGGCCACGATCGAGCGCTCGTAATCCCTGACACCACGCGTCACGTCCACCACCACGATGGCAAGGTCCGACCTCGCCAGCACCTGCCTGGTCCGCTGCACCCGGAGTTCACCGAGTTCGCCGGCATCGTCTATCCCGGCGGTGTCGATGATGACCACAGGTCCTACGGGGAGGATCTCCATGGCCTTGTACACGGGATCCGTGGTGGTGCCGGGGACGTGAGACACGAGGGCGACGTCCTGGTTCGTAAGGGCGTTTATGAGGCTCGATTTGCCCGCGTTCCGCCGGCCGAATATGGCGATATGCAGCCTGTTGCTGCGAGGAGTGGATTCCACGGATACTCCCCCTTCAGGGTTAGAAGTAGAGGTCTCGCTCGCCTTGCTCCAGCCTGGCGAGGCGCGCCACGGTCTCCTGCCGAACCTTCGGCGACGGGATCATGCCGAGGTGCTGTCTTATGGCCTTCTCCCCCGCCTGCCTGGTCTCGTCTGACGCATAGTCGAGGAGATACTCCTTGAACGTCAGGATGGCGTTAGGCTGGCAGAGGTTCTGGATCTCGCCGGTCTTGGCGAACTGCATGAACCTGTCGCCGGTACGGCCCTTTCTGTAGCAGGCCGTGCAGTAGCTCGGGATGTAGCCCGAACGGGCGAGGCTTGCGACGATCTGGTCCGGGCTGCGGTGGTCGTCCACGGCGAACTGGACGCTGTCGTCACTCCCGTCTTGCGTTGTGGCTGTGGCCCTGTCGGCCGCCGTGGCGGTGGCGGTGGCGGTAGCAGTGGCAGCGGCGTCCCTTGCATTGTAGGACGTTTCGTCGCCGCCATCGTGGTCCTCCTTCCTGTAAGCCCCGACACCTGTGCGCGACCCCGCACTGATCTGGGATATCCCTACTGCGAAGACCTCGTCGCGGAACCCCGGCCGCTCCCGGGTCGAGAGGATCATTCCAGTATACGGGACGGCCAGGCGCAGGATGGCGACAAGCTTCTTGAAATCCCTGTCGCTCACGAGGTGCGGGAACCTCTCGAGCGTAACGCCGCGGGCCGGCCTCAGCCGCGGGACGGAAATCGTGTGCGGGCCGACGCCGAACGTCGCATCGAGGTGCATCGCGTGGTAGAGCAGGCCCAGGACCTCGAACTTGTAGTCATGGAGGCTGAACAGGGCGCCGATGCCCACATCGTCGATGCCCGCCTCCATGGCGCGGTCCATGGCACCAAGGTGCCAGTCGTAGTCGGCCTTTGGGCCGGACGGGTGCATCGCTTCATAGGTCGGCCGATGGTAAGTCTCCTGGAACAGCACGTACGTGCCGATCTTCGCGGCTTTGAGGCGTCTGTAGTTCTCTACGGTGGTGGCGGCGATGTTTACGTTGACCCGGCGGATGCTCCCGTTGCCCAGCTTTGTCCCGTAAATGGTTTCGATGACCTCCTCGATGTAGTCCATCGGGCAGTTCACAGGGTGCTCGCCGCACTCGAGGGCAAGGCGCTTGTGCCCCATGGACTCGAGGACCTTGACTTCGTCAGCGACCTCGTCCATCGTGAGCCTGCGCCGGGCGAAATCGTTATCGCGCCGGTAGCCGCAGTAAACGCAGTTGTTCACGCAGAAGTTCGAGAAGTACAGCGGCGCAAAGAGGACCAGACGCTTGCCGTATATTCGTTCCTTCACCTCGTGTGCGGCCCTGTAGAGAATCTCGAGAGCCTCATCGCGCGTGGCATTGAGAAGCCTCGCTACTTCGCGCGGCGAGAGACCCTTGGCCTCGCGTGCCTTGTCAGCAATGTCCTGGACCTCACGGACGTCGGGTTCGGTTGCGTCCTCGAGAAGGCCCATAATCTCGTCGTGCGGGATGAAGTCACACGTCACTCTTTCCTTCACGATATGTCACCTCCGGCTCTGTTATCTGACCTGAGTGTGCTGCGCGATCGCAGCGAACGCCGCACACGAGCAACTGCAGGAATCACGGCCGCTCTTCTGCGCGGCCCTCCCTCAAAATGCCAAGTCCGCAAACGCTGGTCCCGGCCTCATCGCCGGATTGGCACGGATTTGCCAACCCACGCTCGGCGCACATAGAGACTAGAGAGACTAAGTAGATCGCCACAGATTCGCGCNNACTTTTCAGCGCGCAAGTCCTGTCCAGGGTTGCCGGTGCTTGCACGACGGGGCGCCCGGAATTTGGCTAGCCTGTACGCCAAATTCGAACGGGGCGCGCCGCAAGCGCGCCGTCCCCGGAGGGCAACACCGGCAACCACAACAGCGTCAGGAGAAGTGGCGCAAACTTATGGCGCCATACTTAGACCCCTTTGACCCCCTTCCCGTTTCTGGGAGTTGCCCACGTCGCACTCCGGCGACGGCCCCCGGCCGGGGACCTGCACGAGGTCCCCGGACCGGCAACCCTGAACGTGCCGGAGAGCCAACGCGTCCTTAGGAACCCGAAGTGGGAACGCTGCCCGGGACCTACCCCCCGGGCGTATGCGGCGCCGGGGGTGATACCCTGCCCTCTACCCTATCTGCCATTTGCAGCCGCCCTCGTGGCCGCCCCTACCGCCACCTCGGGCTGTCTCCGGTGGCAGGCCGCGACGGCCGACGGAAGCCGCCGAATGTCCGGCAGCCCACGCAGGCTTCGGGCTGTGGCCGCAGGTGTGCGACACCTGTCGGCCGAGGCCTGAAAGCAGGGCGTGGATCTGGGCGAGTCCACCGTCGTCCGGTGCGGCGAGCGCAATGCTCCCAGGGTATATCTCGTACAGGCGCCGGAATTCCAGCGGCGTGACGTTGGGCATGACAACGTTAGCACCGCACTCAAGGCCCATCCGCCTTCCGTCAGGGTGCAACGTGGCAAGGGCGGTGGTCGCGGGAAGGTGCGCAAGCGGCAGCACGAGCCTTGCTACAGCGAGTGTCCTGAGGGACATGCTGAGGTCCCCTGGCGGGTGGGAGGCAAGCGGCGTGTCCGGGTGGGGTATGAATGGCCCTATCCCCGCCATCTCCACGTCGAGACTGCGCAGGAGCATGATATCCTTCGCGAGCGTACGCGCGGTCTGACCCGGAAGGCCGACGATATTGCCCGACCCAACCTGGAACCCGAGGCCGCGAAGGTGCGCGAGACATTCGAGCCGGTCCTCCAGGGTCATGCCCGGATGAAGGCGGCTGTACAGGCCGGGATCAGCGGTCTCGTGCTTGAGGAGGAACCTATCGGCCCCAGCTCGCCTCATGATCGCGTATTCCTGCCGCGAGCGCTCGCCCACGGAGAGCGTCACCGCCACGTCGGCTGCCTGCTTGATGCCCTCGACCATACGCGCGATGTCTTCGGCGCGGTAGTGAAGATCGTCGCCGGACTGCAGCACGATCGTCCTGTAGCCCGCCGCGGTCGCTCTTGCTGCAACTGCCAGGATCTCGTCGATGCTCATCCGGTAGCGTACAAGCCTCCTGTTGTCGCGCCGGAGGCCGCAATAGAGGCAGTTCCGCACGCAGTAACTGGAGAACTCGATGATGCCGCGAAGATGCACGGCGTCGCCCATGAACCCCCGTCGCACTTCATCTGCAAGGGCAAAGAGGGTCCGCTGTTCCCCGGGACCTGCCTCGAGCAGGGCAACGATGTCGCCCTCGGTGAGGCCCGCCCCCAGGGGCGGGGGCGCACCCCGGGCGGTGCCAGCGCCTTGTGTTCGGGGCGGCTTGGATGCCAGGGCGTCCTGGACCTTCCCGATTGCACTCGCCAAGATGTGTTCGCTCATCCGCACTCCTCTCTTCTCACCGTGCCACCGAGCCGGCGGACCGGCAGCACCGCACGTCGGGCGTGCACACCCCCTTACCGCTCCCGGGCAGGTGCGGGTTCCCATCTTCCCCCGCCCGACCGCCGTGTCCGCCCGACTGGCCGCGCCGCCCTATGCGCTGCGGCCGTCCCGTCGGCGCGGCATCGTGCCCGCGTGACGGGTGGGCATCGCCGGGTTTTGCGACCGCCGCCGGCCGCGCCGACGCTGGACTTGGAACCGGTATGGGCACGGCCCGGGCACCCGTCGGCACACCCATTGGCAGCCGTCCAACGAAAGCGGGTTGCATGCAAAAAGCCCGTCTCCCTGTGGGAGACGGGCTCCTGAGATCGAGCCGGGTGACTGGTGGCGACACTATCGCGACCCTCCCCTTGCGCTCAGGCAACCCCTCCACTCAGGGATGGCGAAAACCTCTTTTAACGAACCCCTGCACACGCCGCGCCCTCCGGCCCGGGCCTTGCCAACATCCGGCAGGCACCCCGGTCGTCAGGCATCCATCGATTGTGCACCCCTTCACATGTATTCTATTCGAGATGTTCGACGAAATCAACCACCAGGCGGCAAGTCGTAGACCGTAAACCCCGGCGGGCTTTGAACGGGGCCGATTGCGTCGTCTATCCGAACAACCACGACGCCAGGCCCACGGCTACCCCGGTCGCCGCCACTATAGTGCCGACTATCCATCGGACGGTGCTGTGCATCTCCCTGTGCAGCTCATCGATCTTGGCAAGGAGCGCGTCGAACCTCCTGTCAACTGCAACAAAGCGATC